>JBMOIG010000024.1:0-42108 GCA_049317445.1 Myxococcota bacterium
GAGGTGGCGCGCGAGCTGGACCGTGTGCGCCTGGGCTATGCCTCGGTATCGCTCGACTCGCCCGACCCCGCGAGCAACGACCGGGGCCGACCCGGGACGTCATTTGCCGGGGCAGCGCGGGCGTTGGACCTGCTGCGGACCCACAGCCCGCGGACCTCACTTGCGGTCGGGATGACGGTGACGCGCGAAAACAGCAGTCAGCTGGCGGACATGGTGCGGACCGCAGCGGATCTGGGGGCGGGGTTCGTCAAGTTCCAGCCGATGCACCTGCACCTCGACCAGGCACCGGGGGCCGAGACGGCGGGGCTGCCGGTGGACCCACGTGCCCGCCTTGTGCCCGATGAACAGGACTGGCCAGCGTTGCGGGCGGAACTGGCGCGCGCGCAGCGGCTGGCCGACGACCGCGGCGTAGTTTGCAACGCCAGAATGTTGCTGCAGGAATTCGCGGCGGTGCTGGCTGGGCGGCGCACGCTGCCGTGCGTGGCCGGTCGGTCGGTGGTGTACATCGATGCGGGCGGCAGGGTGGGCGGCTGCCCCCAGCGCATGACCCGCGCGAGCCTGTTTCAGCGCACCTTGGCCGAGCTGCTGGCCGATGAAGCCGACGTCTTCCGACACGCGGATGGTTGTGCGGTGCTCGGGTCCTGCTATGACACGACCTACGGCGAGCTCAGCCACCTGCAAGGCCGTCGGGGCCGCGACCACGCCCGCAACGTGCTGGACAGGGCCCGGTTCTACGTCTAGCTTCCGCCTCTCCCCCCCCGCGCGAGGCGCTCGTCATGATTCCCCGCCGTCAGACGCCCATCGCCGGTCCCGACGTCGTGCGCGCGTGGCGGGCGTCGCGGCGTGATCCGGCTGGAGAGGTGCGGTGCTTCGAGGCGGCGTTTGCCCAAGCGACCTGGACCCGTCAGGCCGTGTCGGCCTGCTCTGGGCGGACGGCGCTGCTGGCGACCTTGCGGGCGGCGGGGCTGCGGCCGGGCGACGAGGTGGTGCTGCCCGCGCTGACGCTGGTCGACTTGCCCGAACTGCTGCGCCACGCCTCGTATGTGCCTGTGTTTGCTGACGTGCTGCCGGACACCCTGCTGATCGACCCAGACGATGTCGCGCGTGTGCGCACGCCGCGCACGCGTGCGATCGTGCCGACCGACCTGTTCGGGGTGGCGACCGACTGGTTCGATGTGCTGGGTCCGCTGGCGGCGCGGCATGGCCTTCTACTGATCGAGGACGCCGCGCACGCGGCCGGCTCTCGGGTCGATGGTCGGCCAGTGGGCGGTCTGGCGGACGCAGCGTTCTTCAGCCTCGAGACCATCAAGGTGCTGCACGCGTTTGGCGGCGGTGTGATCACGACCGACGATCCGGCGCTGGCCGAGCGGGTGCGCGCGCAGCTGCCCAGCGACCCGCAGCCGCCGCTACGCGTGCCGACGAAGTTCGCCCGGAATGCCCTGGAGAATCTCTTGTTCCGCACCCCAGCCTACCAAGCGGCGCTGGCCGGTCTGGACGTGCCCCCGGTGCGGCGTGCGCTGCTGGCGGGCTACGACCGGCTGCGACAGGGCGGGGTGGCGACGCAGAGCGAATTCAGTCCGTGGCAGGCGGCATTTGCCTCGATGCAACTGCCGATGCTGGCCGACCGGGTGGCCCGGCGGCGGGCGTTGGCGGCGCGGCTGATGGCGGGGCTACCGGACTGGCGGTGGCAGACCGAGCCTGCAGGTGTCGAGTCCAACCGCTACTTTCTGGTCGGCCAACCGCCGTGGACGGGGCAGGGCGTGCGGCCGGCCGACTTGCCGATGCGCTTGCGCCGCGCGTTGTTGCGCATGGGCGTTGACGTGGGCATTGGGTCTGAGGTCTGCGATTTCTGTCCCGGTTTCCTGCGTGCCGACCTCTTTCCCCACGCGTTTGCGGCCTGGCGCGGGTTCGTGCAACTGCCTGTTTTTGCCGACATGTCCGATGCGCAGGCAGACCGGGTGGTCGCTGCGGTGCAAAGGGCGACGGCCAACGCGGCGCGGGAGACGACCTGACCATGCGCGTCATCTTCCTGGGCATCGGCGCGGAACAGCTGGGCGTGCAGCAGCTGTCGGCCATCCTGAAGCGGGAGGGGCATCAGGTCGGCCTTGCCTTCACGCCTTCCCTGTTCGACGACAAGTACCACTTGCATGTGCCCGTGTTGGCACGGCTTTTCTCCCGCGACCAGCAGGTGATCGACCAAGCCGTGGCATTTCGCCCCGATGTCGTGGCGTTTTCGGCGCTGACGATGACGTACCGCTGGGGCCTGCAGGTGGCGGCTGAGGTCAAGCGGCGCACGGGGGCCAAGGTCATTTTCGGCGGTGTGCATCCGTCCGCTGTGCCGCATGTCGTGATCGCCGATCCGGTTGTCGATGCGATCTGCGTGGGTGAGGGCGACGTTGCCTTCCCGGCTTGGCTGCGAGCGGTGCAGCAGGGAGACGAGTCCGGCGCCATCGACCAGATCTGGTTCAAGCGCGCCGACGGTGTGGTGGTGCAGGGCAAGCAGAGACCGTTCCTGCAGGATCTGGACGCGCTGCCGGTGATCGACAAGGGGCTGTACGAGGATCACGTCCGCATCCGCGACGTCTACATCACCATGACCGGTCGCGGCTGCCCATACCGCTGCACCTTCTGCTTCAACAACTTCTGGGCTCGGTTGCCGGGGCAAGACGGCGTAGCGGGCGGCAAGTATGTGCGACAGCGCAGCGTCGACCACGTGATCGCCGAGCTGGTCGAGGCCAAGCAGCGCTGGAAGATCAAGTATGTCGACTTCGAGGACGACATCTTCACTATCGACAAGGTGTGGCTGCACGAGTTTCTGGAGCGCTATCGGCGTGAAGTTGGCCTGCCGTGGATGTGCCTGACTCACCCGAAGTATGTCGACCAGGACATCGTCGACGGGCTGGCGGCGGCCGGGTGCGAGTGGGTGCAGCTGGGCATCCAGTCCGTCGATGAACAGCACCGCTTTCACACCATGAAGCGTTACGAGAAGGTCGGCGACACCGCGTGGGCCATCGATGCTTTCCGCAAGGCGGGCGTGGGGGTCAAGGGCGACCACATTCTGGGGTCGGTGGGTGAGGGCGTGGCGTCGCAGGAGTTGGCACGCGCCTTCTACGCCACCCACACCCCCTCGCGGATCAGCCCCTTCTGGATGACGTGGCTGCCCGGCGTCGACATCACGCGTCAGGCGCTCGACAGCGGTGACCTGACCCCCGAGCAGTTGGCCGGCATCGAGCGCGGCGACCCCACCTTCTTCCGCCAGAGCAGTGTGCGTGACCCACAATTGCGAAGACAGTTGCAAAGTTACGCCGCCCTGTTCCAGTTGATGCCCGTACTGCCCGCGCCCCTTCGCAGGCATCTGCGTCCCGAATGGTTGGACCATGTGCCGGTGCCGGCGCTGGACAAGCTGACCATGGCCACCGATCTCGTCGCGGGCTTCGCCAGCGGCAACCCCGAGCACGCCGCCTATGCCCGCTTCTACCTGACGCACATGGCGCGGCGCGTCTGGCCGAGGTCGCGGTGAAGCCCGTCCACCTGTTGGCCTTTGCCGTCCTTCTCGGCGTGTTCCTGTGGGCCGTTGTGCCGCTGCAGCAGGGCATGGCGACGCACGCGGAGGAGGCCGTCGGACTTACCCGGGTGGCACCCCAGCGACCGGGGACGGGCGAGGTCGAGCCTGCGCCCGCCGACCACCCGCAACTGCGCGCATCTGCACATCTTCCCGTGTGGGGCGTGGTTTGGCCGGACCAGTCGTACACCCCGCTGCTGGTCGACGGTCACCAAGGCGCGCTGGTGTTTGCTCCGTCGCGGTGGGCGCACGCGCTGGGCGGGCTGACGGCCGCGCGGGCGGTGTCGGCGCTGTACGGTGCAAGCGTGCTACTGGCCCTGATCCTAATGGGTTACGCGCTGTCGTCCCCGTTGGCTGGCTGGCTGGCGGCGACCGTGGCGGCGGCGTCTCCGCACCTCGCGTTCTTCCACCACTGGGCGCGTCCTGACGAGCAGGCGACTTGGGTGCTGCCCCTGTGGGCCGTCCTTGCATTTGTCCATTGGGGGCGAAGCAGGCGGCCGGTCTGGGGGTTGTTGGGGGCGCTGCTGCTGGGGCTGGCGGTGTCGGCCAAGCTGACGGCGGGCTGGGCGTTGTTGGGGATGTCCGCGACTGTGCTGGTGTTTCGGCTGTTGCCGTGGCCCGGCTTGCGGGCGTTGGGCCTGGCGGGGCTGGTCGCCGGGTTGCCGTTGTTGCCGCAGGTCGCCTTTCTGCTGGTGGGGCCCGACACGGGCGCGTTCGCCCAGCGCATCGACAACCTGCCGTCGCCCGCGGACTTGCTGGACCCGGCGCGCTGGGCCTTCTTCGCCCGCCACTTCATCGAGGCCTTCGGGGGGCTGGGCGGCTACGTGCAGGGCATCGCTGTCGGCGTGCAGCCTATGCTGGGCGTGCGGGCTTGGACCGTGGGCGGAATGGTGGCGCTGTGCGTGGTCGCCGCGGTTGCCGCGGGCGGACAGAGGCAAGTGCCTGTGCCACAGCGGGCTTTCGGCGTGGGGCTGGGTACGACGCTGCTGCTGTATGTCGGCCTGTATTACACCGGCATGAGTCTGTACGGCCTGCTGGTGCCCTGGGTGCCGCTGGCCTTCGGTCTTGCGTTGTCGCGGGTCTGGACGTACGCGCACCGGCTGCCGGACCGGTGGCGCGGGCGACTCGTCGAGGTGTTGCTGGCGCTTGTGGCGGTTGCGGTCGTGGCCAACGGCTTGTGGGAAACCCATCGAATGCACGGCGCATTGGACCGTCCGGTCGCCGAACTGTTCGCTCGTTCGGTGCAACGGCACATGGCGGATCGGCTGATTCAGGACCTCACGGTCCCGACCTGGACGGTGACCTACAATGCCGTTGCGGTGTACGAGACGCTGACGCGGGGCCGGATCCGCCCCCAACATGCGCACCGGGCGTTCGTCGATGCGGTCGGGACGCGGCACGACGACCCGGCCGCCTATGACGCGGCGTGGGACCGCGTGTTGGGGCTGGTACGGCAACAGGCGTGCTCGACCGGCAAGACCTTGCAGCGACTGGTGGTTTCTCCCGGGGCGCTGGACGTCGACGTCAGCCCGCTGCGGCATCCGGACTGGCTGGTGCAGCGGTTGCCGGCGGCGCTTGCGCGGGCCGAGCTGGTAACCCGGGGCCGCAAGGACGAGCGCGCATTCGGCGGTCAGGCGCCGCTGGTGTCGCTTTGGACTCTGGCGGTGACGTGTCGCGCTTCGGCGGCGGTCATCCCGAATGCGACGGGACGCTGAAGCCGCCTCAAGCCGGCTTTTCGGACCGGGAAACGTCCTGGACGGGCAAGTCCAGGTGGAAGGACGTCCCCTTGCCGACTTCGGTCTCGAACCACAGTTCGCCATGGTGGTCCTGGACGATGCCGTAGCTGATCGACAGGCCGAGCCCCGTCCCCTTGTCCCGCGCTTTGGTCGAGAAGAACGGGTCGAAGACCTTGGGTGCAACGTCTGGAAGGATGCCGGTCCCGTTGTCCTGCACGGTGATCCGAACCCAGGGTGTTCCGTCCTTGTCGAAGGCAGACCCAACGATGTGCAGGGCGCCGGTCGAGCCGTCGGTGCGCGGAACCTCCCGCATCGCATCTCGGGCATTGGTCAGCAAATTCATGAGCACTTGCTGAATCTGCTGGGGCCGGCAGGTCACGGCGGGAAGGTCCGTCGGGACGCTGCATTCCACGGCGATCTGTTCCTTGCGCAGTCCCGAACGGGCGAGCGATAGGGTGCGGTCCACCACATCGGTCAGGCTGGCCGCCGTGCTCGCATCGCTGTCCTGGCGGGCGAAGCTGAGCAGGTTGCGCACGATCGTGGCGACCCGCTCGCTCTCGCGGACGATGTTCGAGGCGTAATCCTTGACGTGAACCGGATTGACCTCCGTCTGCAGCAGGTCACCGTAATTCAGGATGACGGTCAGGGGGTTGTTGATCTCGTGGGCCACGCCGCTGGCCAGCGTGCCGATGGCCTCCAGCTTCTGGCGCTGGCGCTCGACGCCGTCGGACTGCTGACGCTGCAGTTCCCGCTGTCTGGCTTCCGTGATGTCGTTGATGGTCGACAGGACATAGACCTGCCCGCCGACACGCAGCATTTGCCCAGAAAACAGACCTGTGATGACAGCGCCCGACTTGACGCGAAACGGGTACTCTTTGGCGCGCACCTTGCCAGACCGTTCCAGCTCGGCCACGACCTCTGCCCGGTCCTCTGGCCGCTCCCAAAAGCGCGCCGCCACAGTCGTCACGCCCACGATCTCGGCGGGTGAATACCCGGTGATGTCGGCAAACCCGTCGTTGACATCGGTCACCAGTCCGTCCGAGAGCCGGGTGAGCATGACCGCGAACGGCGCCGACCGAAACGCGGCAGAAAACCTCGCCTCCTGCCCACGGACATCGGTGACCAAACGATGGTTCACCATCAGCACCAGACCGAACGTGTGCAGGACAAACAGCGCCTGGTACGTCACCAGCACGGTCGCCTCGAAAGGATCGGGGTCGAACAGGTGCTGCTGCGTGTGTTTCACCGCAAAGAAACCGAGGATCCGGGCGAGACTGAGCAGGCCGTAGGCGCCGAACACCAGCGCCAGCAGCGCCGAACTCTTCCGCATCGACCGGTCGACGCTGCCCCGCATCAGCCACAGGTTCTGCACGATAACGATCAGAAGTGCGGTGGAAATGTTGAGGTTTCTAATGGCCAAGTCGGGCTGAACAATCGTGAAGTAGATGTGGACGCAAAAGAACGTGAGGACCAGCACGGTGTTGAACAATTTCCAACACTGCCGCTCGAAGAAGCGCCCCAAACCATAATGCACCATCACGGCGCTGGAGATGATGATCGTGTTGGCGACGGCCATCGACAGCCAGTTCGGGACCTGGCCCCGCAGCGTGACCAGGAACAATCCTGCCGTCTGCATCGCGAAGCCGGCGGCCCAATACCCGGTTCCGGCATAGCGATTTCGGCCTTGGCGCCACAAGGCGACCACCACCAGCGAGCAGATGATGGCCGAGGCCACGCTGCTGACGATAACCGTACGCAGGTCCAGCTGCATGGAGGGGTATCCGTGGGCGCGGGGGCGCCGGTGGGCTTTCAGGCCATGGCCATCCGCGATGCGACGGCAAATTGCATTCGCATGTTGCGGTGGGCGTGCAGGTTGTCAACGATACGCCGACCGGTCGTGCGGCTCAACCGGGTCCAACGGCACCGGGCCCTTGCGACAACTCCGGCGAAATGGCACAACGAGCAGACGTGACCCGCGAGAGAAAGGCGACCGGCAGCGGCGAACCGCGGATAGGCACGCATGGGGGGCTCGCTCATGGCCAGCGTGTTGATCGTCGATGACGAGGATGGCATTCGGCGTACTATCGGGATCTTCCTTACCGACGCCGGTCATGAGGTCCAGACGGCGGCCAGCGCGCTGGAGGCGCGGTCGTGCATCGAACGCCATCGTTTCGACATCGTGCTGTCCGACATCGTCATGCCCGGCGATGACGGACTGCAGCTTCTGGAGTTTGTTCGCATTGCGCTGCCGCTTGCGCAGGTGATCCTGTTTACCGGCGAACCGACCGTGGAGACGGCCACCGACGCGCTGCGCTTGGGAGCGTTCGACTATCTGGCCAAGCCTGTGCGCAAGGATGAAGTCTGTCGGGTCGTCGCCAGGGCCGCACGCGAAGTCGCGCTCCGTCGAGAAAATGTGCGCTTGAACGACGAAAACCGCAGACATCGCGACGAGCTGGAGAGTCTGGTCGGCGAGCGCACCCAAGAACTGCAGAAGACTGTCGCGCAGCGTGAGGCGGCGTTGGAGCGGCTGAGTGCGCTGTTGACCAGCACCGCCGAGGCGTTGTCGATGGCGGTCGGCATGCGAGACCCGTATACCGGCGGGCATCAACGTCGCGTCACCGCCCTTGCTTGCGCCATTTGGGACCGTTTGGGTCTGTCGGCGGACGCCCGTGAGGGTTTGCGCATGGCCGGTTTGCTGCACGACTTGGGCAAGCTGCGGGTGCCGACCGATATCTTGTCCAAACCGACCAGACTATCTCCGGCCGAATTTGCGCTGATTCGCGAGCACTGTGTGGCGGGTTGGGAGATTTTGCAGTGTGTGGAGTTTCCGTGGCCGGTCGCCGACATCGTCGTGCAGCATCACGAGCGTCCGGACGGCTCTGGCTACCCCGCAGGGTTGCGAGGCGCCGAGATTCTGCTGGAGGCGCAAGTCATCGGCGTCGCGGACGTGGTCGAGGCGATGGCATCACATCGGCCGTATCGACCTGCACTGGGCATCCAAGCCGCCATCGACGAAGTAGAGTCGGGTCGCGGCACTCGCTATCGTGCCGACATTGTGGACGCTTGCGTTGCCGTGTTCTCGACCGGGTTCCTGCTGCCGGACTGACGACGCGATCACTTGGTCGTCGTGGGCAACAGCACTCCAGAGATGAAGAACGACCGGGACGCGCGGGCCGTCGGGCTGCGTCGACCTTCCAGGCGGCGCGTGACAACCCTGTCGCGCCCATCGCGCTTGGCCTGATACAACGCCTCGTCGGCGCGGGCGAAGATCTCTTCGTGCGAGGCGTCCGCGTACTCACGCTGGGCGACGCCGAAACTTGCGGTGACGTGGAAACTGCCCGAGTCGGTCGTGAACATCAGGCGCGAGATGCGCAGCCGCAGCCGCTCTGCCAGCCCGTGGCCGCTCAGCGCGTCAGTTTCCAGCAGTAGAAAACACAATTCTTCTCCGCCATACCGTGCTGCGACGTCGGTGGCTCGCACGGCCGCTCGACACGCCGCGCCGACGCTGGCAAGGACCCGATCGCCCACCGCGTGACCGTATTCGTCGTTGACCTGCTTGAAGAAGTCCAGGTCCAGCATGATGACGCACAGGGCCAGATCATGGCGCACGGCCCGCTGAAACTCCTGGTGCGCGAACTCCCCCAGCCGTCGTCGGTTGGCCAGACCCGTGAGCGCATCAGTGACCGACAGGCGCTGCACCTCACCGAAAAGATTGGCATTGTCCAGGGCGATGGCGGCTTCGTTCGCCAGTGCTTCCGTCAGGTCCAGCTGGGCCTCGGTCATGGCGCCCGGGGTACGGGACTCGACGACGATCCACCCCTGAATGCGATCCCGCGCCCGCATCGGGGTGACCAGCCAGCTTCGCGTCTCGGGGTGCAGCGGCCATAGCGCCGGAACGAAGGCGTTCGCGATATCGACGCAGAGCATGGGCTGTGACTCGGCGATCAGCCTTTCCCAAGGTGCCGGTCGGTTCCGCAGCACGGCGGCCGGGACATCGCCAGACAGCATCCCTTCCAGCACTTCGTCGGCCACCAAGCCGCCCCGGACTCGCAGCGCGGCCAGGCCGTCGTGGGGCACCAGCTGCCGCAAGAACGTCCCGACGAGCTCCAGCACGGCCCGCGGGGCCAGCTCACGCGTGAAGGACTGCAGGGCAGACCGCAACACTTCGACCTGATGACGAGCCCTGCGTTCGCCGTCCATCAGGCGGTCGAGCTCCAAAGCCTTGGCCTTGAGCTCACGGTTGCGCTGTTGGACGAGGGCCTCGGCCTTCTGACGCGCGACGGTCTCGTGGCGCAGCAGGTGGCGGAGGTCTTCGGCGGCTTCCTCGGTCATGAAGTCGTCCCTCTGACACGGGTTCCTAGCGGGTACCCTTCACGAACGCAAGTGCCTGTTCTCAAGACGCAAGAACTGCCAAACGCTGGAGACTTCCGCCCTCGTGGCGATGCAGAGAGTCGGCCAGATGTCCCGTCCGAGTGCTCTGTCGCGGGAGCATTCGACGCGGCCGCCGCCGCTCCGCAAGTGCAATCCTGAGCATAGGCAAGATCGCGACGGCTGGCCAGTCTCCCTGTCCGGTAGCCAGCGCCTCGCCGTTTTCGCCTTGACGCCCAAGCCGCCGCAGCGTACTCCCCGCTCCTCCCCCCCCCGTGACGAGGGTGCTTGCGCACCGATGAACAGGAGCCTTCCGATGACCCGACACGCCCGGCTGTTCGCCCTGCTTGCTGCGACTACACTGTCGATTCCCGCTGGGGGGCGCGCCGAAGAACGCTCGCAAGTTGCCGAGAAGTACAAATGGAAGACTTCGGACCTGTTTGCGACGGAAGCGGCGTGGTTTGTGGCCAAGGACGATCTGGCGGCGCGCATTCCCAAGCTTGCGTCGTTTCAAGGAAAGCTCGGGACCTCTGCGGCCGACCTTTTCGGCGGCCTCGACGCGCTGATGGCCGTCGACAAGGACCTGACCCACTTGGTCACGTACGCCTCGATGCGGTCGGACGAGGACACGCGGCTGGGCAAGCCCCGCGAGATGAAGCAGGCGTCTGAGAGTCTGGCGGTCAAGTTCGCGGCCGTCGCGGCGTATTTCCGCCCGGAGATTCTGGCCTTGGGCGAGACCAAGGTGCACGCGTTCGTCGCCGCTGAGCCGCGCCTGGCGCCCTATGCTCCGTGGCTGAACGACATCCTGCGTTACGCCCCGCACACGTTGGGCGCGGCGGAGGAGAAGGTCGCTGCCGAGGCCGCCATCATGGCCGATGGCGCGATGAACGCGTACGACACTTTCACCAACGCGGACTTGCCGTACCCCGAAGTGACCCTGAAGTCCGGTGAGAAGGTGCGTTTGGACGCGCAGGCGTACACCAAGTACCGCACGTCGGCCGACCGGCAAGACCGCGACCTGGTGTTCCACAGTTTCTTTACGCGTTACAAGGACTTCGAACGCACGCTTGGCGCAACGCTGGATGCGACGGTCAAGACCCACCTGTTCGACAAGAACGTGCACAAGTACGACAGCGCCCTGCAAGCCGCGATCTTCGACTCCAACGTGCCGACCCGTGTCTACACGCAGCTGATCGCAGACGTGCACGCCAACCTGCCGACCCTGCACCGCTATCTGAAGCTGCGGCAGAAGATGATGGGACTGGACCAACTGCGGTACGAGGACCTGTACGCCCCCATCGTCAAGGAGGTCGACCTGCACTACACCCCGGAGCAGGCGATGGCACTGGTGGAGCAGGCCGTGGCACCGCTGGGGCCGACGTACGTGGCGGACCTGCACCGCAGCTTCCAGGAGGGTTGGGTGGACTGGATCCCGACCACGGGCAAGAAGTCGGGCGCCTACTCGACCGGCGCGTACGGCGTGCATCCGTACCAACTGCAGAACTTCACGGGGATCTACGACGAGGTGTCGACGCTGGCCCATGAGTCCGGCCACTCGCTGCACACCTACCTGTCGGACAAGCATCAGCCGTATCCGACCCACGACTACAAGATCTTCGTGGCAGAGGTGGCTTCGACCCTGAACGAGAACCTGTTGCTGCACCACATGCTGAACCAGACCAAGGACAAGGCCACCCGCCTGTTCCTGCTGGGGTCGCATCTGGACGGGCTGCGGACCACGCTGTTCCGCCAGACGCTGTTTGCCGAATTCGAGCTGAAGATCCACGAGCTTGCTGAGAAGGGCGAGCCTCTGGTCGGCGAGAAGTTGAGCGAGCTCTACCGCGCGCTGGTCAAGGAGTACTACGGCGACGCGGCAGGCGTGTGCAAGGTGGACGACCTGTACGGCATCGAGTGGGCCTACATCCCGCATTTCTACTACAATTTCTATGTGTACCAGTACGCGACCAGCATCACCGCTTCCGCCAAGATTGCGGCCGACCTGCGCGCCGACCGGACGCCGAAGACCCGCGACGCCTACCTGAAGCTGCTGTCTTCCGGCTCTTCCAAGTACCCGATTGACCTGTTGAAAGAGGCGGGCGTCGACATGACCACCTCCGCTCCGTTCCAGGCGGCCATTCGCGAGATGAACGCCACCATGGACGAGATGGAGAAGCTGCTGGCCCAGAAGTAGGGCGTGACGGTGCCGGCGGGGCAAACGGCGACGGTCAAGGCCGTCGTCTCCAGCGGCGAGGTCCACCGCCTTGCGGGGTAGGCACGAAACGGCTACGGTGAACGCAATGAGCAGCCGTCCCTGCGCGCTGACGAGCGATACTTCCCCATGATCATTCCCTCCATCGATCTCCTGGGCGGCAAGGCCGTTCAGCTGCGCCGCGGCAACCCCGACGACTGCGCCGTGACGGTTGACGATCCGGTCGCCCTTGCCGAAACGTTTGCCCGTTACGGCGAGATCGCGGTCATCGACCTCGACGCTGCGCTAGGCCGGGGTGACAACCTCGCCGTCATCGAGCGCATCACGGCCAGGGTCGAGGCCCGCGTCGGCGGCGGCATCCGCGACCACGCCCGCGCCGACCGGCTGCTGCGCGCGGGCGCCCGCAAGATCATTCTGGGCACCGCTGCCACGCCGGAGTTCCTGGCGAAGTATCCGGCCGACGCCGTCATCGTCGCTCTGGACGCCAAGAAGAACCGAGTCGTGACAGAGGGTTGGACCAAGACGACCACGGACACCCCGGTCGAGCGCGCGGTGGCGCTGGCGCCGTACTGCAGCGAGTTCCTGTTCACGGTCGTCGACCGCGAAGGGATGCTGGGCGGCACCGACCTCGAGGCCGTTCGTGCGGTCGTCGCGGCGACCGATCGGCACGTGGTGGCCGCGGGCGGCATCACGACCGTTGACGAGGTGGTGGCGCTGGACAAGATGGGCGCGTCCTGCCAGCTGGGGATGGCGATCTACACAGGTAGATTGGCTTTGAGCGACGCATACTTGGCTCTGTTGGACTGGGACAAGGTCGGCGACCTGATCCCTGTGGTGGCGCAGGAGTCCGGCGGTCAGGTGCTGATGCACGCATGGGCGGACCGGGCAGCGGTGCGAGAGACGCTGGAGACCGGACTGGGCACGTACTTTTCCCGCAGCCGTCAGCAGCGTTGGCAGAAAGGCGAGACGAGTGGTCATGTTCAGCACGTCCGCGAGGTGCGGTGGGACTGCGACCGCGACACGCTGCTGTACAAGGTCGACCAGATCGGCAGGGCGTGCCACTTGCCCCAGCACGGCTGCTTCGGCGACACGTGGTTCAACTTGGCGCATTTGGAAAAGGTGCTGCAGGACCGGCTGCAGCACGCCGACGCGGGCTCGTACACGCGCAAGCTGTTCGAGGACGAGGACCTGCTGAAGTCCAAGATTCTGGAAGAAGCCAAGGAGTTGACCGAGGCTGCCACCGACCGCGACACGGTGTGGGAGGCTGCCGACGTCGTGTTCTTCACGATGGCGCTGCTGGCCAAGCGCGGCTTGACGCTTGAGCAGGTGGAGCGAGAGCTGCGCGGGCGCCACGGGCGACGGCGCTGACCTAGGCAACGCCGGTCCCTGTTGCCGCAAAGCTCGGCCCGGTGGAAGATGCAGGGCACTCCGGGGGTCGACCGGGGGCCAGCGAATCCCCGAAAAAGGCCTGCGAATGAAGACCTTGCTCTCGCTCATCTCGTGTGCCGTCGTCGTTGCGACCTTCGCGTGCAGCTCGCCCAGCCCTGCCGGCGGTGGCGTTGCCGTGACCGACGCGATTCAGGACCCGGACGCCCAGTTCGGCGACTCCGCGTTGCCCGACGGCGGAACGTCCCCTCAGGACGTGCTCGCAGATGTCACGACCCCCGTCGACACCCTGACCGACAGCAAGACCGATACCGGCGGCCCCAGCGACCCCTGCAAGGACGGGGAGTCGGCCTGTCACAACGCGACCCTGGCCAAGTACTGCGTCGAGGGGGCGTGGATCCTCAAAGCCAAGTGTGCCGAAGGCGAGGTCTGTCAGGCCGGCGAGTGCGTCGTCCCCACCAAGTGCACGCCGGGAGAGAACAAGGGCTGCAACGGCTATTCGACGCAGGTCGTCTGCAACGAAGCGGGCAACGCGTGGACAGACATCAAGTGCAAGGCGCCCCAGCAGTGCGCGGCCGGCGAGTGCCGCACGGTCGTCTGCACGCCCGGCTTTTCGGAGTGCGTCCCCGGCAACACCAAGCTGATCCGCACCTGCGCAGACGACGGCTCCGGCTACGGCGAGCCCTACGACTGCAAGAGTGGCGCGACCTGCTTCGGCGGCAAGTGCTTGAGTCTGTGCGAGTCCAACATCAAGGTGACGTCCAACGTCGGCTGCGAGTACTGGAGTGTCGATCTGGACAACTACCCCGACCCGTTTTCGAGCAAGCGGCCCGACCTGATCCCGCACAGCATCGTCGTGTCCAACCCCGGGATCTACGATGCGAACCTGACCTTCACCGTGCCCGCGCCCTTCACCCCGAACATCCCCAATCCGGTGGTCAAGGCGGGGGCGTCGGCCGAGTTCAAGATGCCGGTGTTCACGGTCGACGGCAACGGCATCTGGCCGCAGGGCATCCGCGTGAAGTCGGACCAGCCGATCGTCGCCTTCCAGTTCAACCCGTTCAATGCGGAGGGTGCCGCCAGCAACGACGGGTCCCTGTTGCTGCCCATGAATGCCTTGGGTATGAAGTACTTCGCCATCACTCGCCCGTCGGGTCCGCCGCTGTTGGGCAACCCCGCGCAGCACGGCTACTTCACGGTCGTCGCTGCGAGCCCCGGTACGACCATCGTCAAGGTCACGGTCGCCGGCAAGGTCGCAGCCACACCGAAGTACGCCATCCCGGCGCTCGCCAAGGGCCAGAGCTTCACGTTCACGCTCAAGCAGCATGACGTCCTGAATCTGGAGGCCTTCGGTGAGCTGAACTTCAAGGGCGGCAACGACCTGACCGGCTCGTACATCGACGCCGACAAGCCCGTCGCGGTGTTCGCGGGGCACGAGGAGCTGGTCGAGGGCTGGGAGGGCGGTACCAAGGACGCAGGCTACGATTCCGGATACGCAGAGCACGTCGAAGAGCAGTTGATGCCTTTGGAGGCGTGGGGCAACGAGGCCTTCTGCGTCAAGACCAAGCCGCGCGGCATCGAGCCCGATATCTGGTTCGTGATGGCGGGCGAGCCCGGCGTCTCAGTCACCACCACGCCTTCGATCAAGGGGTTGGACGGCAAGACGTTCGCCAGCCCCGGCGAGTGGGTGCGCGTCGAGAGTCCGCAGAGCTTCATGATCAAGGCCACCGGCAAGATCCAAGTCGTGCAGTTCATCGTGTCGATGATGCAGACCGATCAGGGCACCGGCGACCCGACGATGATGATCATTCCGCCCAAATTCCAGTACCGGACCGACTACAACGTCCTGACCGCAGACGGCTACGGCACCAACTGGACGACGGTGGTGCGCCCCAAGGGTGTCGAGGTCAAGGCGGACGGCGTCGCCATCGGCGCCGGCGAGTTCATGACCTTTGGCGACGGAACTTGGGAGTACGCTTACGTCAAGGTCGGCAAGGGCGGACACGTGTTCGAGGGCGCCGGCGAATTTGGCCTCATGGTGTACGGTTTTGGCACCGCGACGGCCTACGGCTATCCGGGTGGCATGAACCTGGGTGGCGTGAACCAAGGAACGCCTTGATGCAAAGGCACCTGCAAGGGCTCACCCCGATGCGTATCGTCGACCGTCTTCCCCCCATGGCTACCGTCAGTTCTGCCGACCCGCAGCGTGTGACGCAGATCCTCGCCGACGTGCGCGCTCGCGGCGACGCGGCGGTGCGCGAGTGGACGTCCCGCTTGGACGGCGCCCAGTTGGACGACCTGACCGTACCGCCGGAAGTGCTGGAGGCCGCTTGGCACGACCTGACGCCAGCCGAGCAGCAGGCGCTGGACCACGCGGCCCGCAACATCACCGCGTTCGCCGCTGCGCAGCGCAAGCACCTGACAGAGTTCACGATTGAGATCGAGCCCGGCGTCGTCGCGGGGCAGCGCGTCCTCCCCATCGACCGGGTCGCCTGCTACGTCCCCGGCGGGCGCTATCCGCTGCCGTCCACGGTGCTGATGACGGTGTTGATCGCCAAGGTCGCGGGCGTCTCCGAGATCGCCGTCTTCACGCCACCTTCCAAAGGCGGCCTGCCCGACCGCTACATCCTTGCTGCGGCTTGGCGCGCCGGGGCCACGACCGTGCACCCGATCGGCGGCGTTCAGGCAGTCGCAGCGGCGGCGTACGGCACCGAGTCGATCCGCCCCGTGCACCTGATCGTCGGTCCCGGCAACGCTTGGGTGACCGAGGCCAAGCGTCAGGTTTACGGTCAGGTTGGCATCGACGCGCTGGCCGGCCCGTCCGAGGTGATGGTGCTGGCCGACCGCAGCGCCGACGTGCAGCGGATTGCCGCCGATCTGCTGGCTCAGGCAGAACACGATCCCGATGCCCAAGCCATCGCCGTCACGGACGATCCAAGTGTGGCCGACGCAATCTCGCAGGCGGTGACCGAAGCACTCGAACGCCTGCCGACCCGCGCGGTAGCGGCCCGTTCGATCGCCGACCACGGGTGCATTCTGGTCGTGGCCAATCGCGCGGCGATGGCGGCGGTGGCCAACCAGCGGGCTCCGGAACACCTGGAGATCCATGTCGAAGATGCCGAGGGGCTGGCGCGGGCCTGCACAGCCTACGGTGGCCTGTTCATCGGCGGCGACGCGGCTGAAGTGCTGGGCGACTACTGCACCGGTCCCAGCCACGTGCTGCCGACCGGCGGCGCTGGGCATTACACGGGCGGGCTATCGGTCTATACGTTCGTGAAGATCGTCAGCACGCAAGCGGCGTTGCCCGGGGCCGCGGCCGGTCTGGCGCGCACCGCGGCGACCTTGGCGCGGATCGAGGGGCTGGAGGCACACGCGCGCGCCGCCGAGCACCGCGACCCGAACCGCATCCGGATCTGACGACCTGACCAGGGGAGCCGATGCACGATTCCGCACAGCCTTGGCTCGCACCTCTGCACGATGTCGGGCCGTGGGTCGGCCTTGCGCTGTTCGTCACGTTGCTGGCAATCAGCCTACTGGTCACGGGGTTCGTGCTGGTGCGCCTGGCCCCCGACCACTTCGGCTCGCATCCGGGGCCCAGCTTCGCCGGCTTCTCCAGGCCAGTCCGCCTTGCGTTGCTGGTGGGCAAGAACGTGTTGGGCGTGGCTGTCGTCACGTTGGGCGTGTTCCTTGCGCTGCCAGGGGTGCCGGGGCAAGGCCTGTTGACCATCCTGTTGGGGCTGTTGCTGGTAGACGGTCCCGGCAAGCGCCGTCTGGAGCGCTGGATCCTGTTGCGCCCCGGTGTGTTGGCGGGGCTGAACCGATTGCGGTCAAGGTGGAAGCGGCCACCGCTGGTCCTCGACAGCCCGGTGGTGGGCAAGCCTCCCTGACGTCGCGGGTTCCCCTAGTCAACGCCGCAGCTCCGCCGGGAACGACGGCCTTCTCTTGCCTTGCGCGGCTGCGTCCCGCACGATGCGCGTTTGTCCCTGCACTCGGAGCCGGTCATGTCCTCCTGCAAGTTCCTGTTTCTGTTCGTGTTGGTCGCAAGCGTGACCGCAGGCTGTTCCGACGGCACGACGTCGACGAAGGTCAGCGAGAACCAGCCCTGCCTCAGCGGGTCCACGGACCTCGACTGCAAGGCAGCCGCCGAGGTGCGCCAGATCGCGACGGGCAAGCTGCTTCCGAACAGTGCCAAGGTCGAGGTGCAGGTCGGTTCTGTTGCCGTCGGCGCGCAGATGGACTTGGACTTCTCGATCGTCAACTCCGCCGGGTCGACGGCCGCCTCCGCGCTTGTCATCAAGACAATCCGATTGGAGTACGAGGCCGCTTCGCCCGCTGAGACGGCCGCCAGCCGTGCGTTTGAGTGCTACGACGGCAAGGGCCAGACCAAGTGCTCTGCCATGGATGGCAAGTGGGCCAAGGTCGTGCCGGCCAGTCTGGCGGGGGCGGACGGCATTGCAAAGGAGCAGTTCCGTATTCGCTACAAGCACTTCGATAACACGGCGCGCAAGGGCAAGGTCTGCATCGACTTCGCAGGGGACCTCGCGTACGCCACGCAGGACTTCTGCATGACGTTTCAGACGACGCTGGGCAAGCCCAAGATTCTGGTCGCGCCCACCGATGTCCTGTTCCCGTACGTGCCGCTGGGATCAGAGCTGACGTCCACGGTCACGGTCACGAACTCCGGCGACGCGGCCCTGTTGATCGATCGCATCGACTTCGAGGCCGACCCCGCCTTCAACCTCGTCGCCGACAACGTCGTGCACGCGCCCGGCCAGCCGATTGAGTTCAACCCGATCCGCGAGCTTGCCCCCGGCAGCAGCTGGCCGTTGGTCGTGCGGTTCTCGCCGGTGGATGGTCTGAAGCGCTCCGGGTTGTTGAAGATCCGCTCGAATGACACCTCTGCGCCCGTCAGCGGCGTGCCGGTAGTGCTGACGGCGAACTCCAAGGTGCCGTGCCTGAAGCTGACGCCTGAGGCCACCCTGAACTTCGGCGCAGTCGTCTTCGGCAAGAACACCACCCGCGACATCGAGGTCGCCAGCTGCGGCTCTGAGGTCCTGACGATCACCTCGATGGATTGGAAAACTGGCAGCAACGGCAACTTCACCCCCGACTGGGCTTTGGCTGCCGAGACCATGCCTGGACTCGACCCCGTCAAGGGCCCCACGGCGGACAAGCCGCTCAAGCTGGGGCTGAACCAGTCCCTCAAGTTCCAGGTTACCTATGAACCCAACGTGATCAGCCCGATCGACGAAGCGACCGGAGTGGCCAAGCCCGATGTTGCCACGCTGGTCGCCGCCTCGAATGCTGCGCCGCAGAATCTGGTGATGCAGGGGATCGGTGTCAAGGAAGCGTGTCCGCAGGCCAAGATCGAGATCGCCGAAGGCGAAGAGGTCATCCCGCAGACCACGCTGCACTTCGACGGCACGTCCTCGGTCGCTCCCGGAGGCGGCGTGATCAAGGGCTACAAGTGGTCGGTGCAGCAGCAGCCTGAGGGGTCGGCCCAGACCTTCCTGCCCAGCACCACCTTCCCCACGCCCACGTTCACGCCCAACGTCGCGGGAGAATACATCTTTTGTTTGGTTGTCACGGACGGCACCGACCAGAAATCGTGCGTCGAGTCCTGCCTGACTGTGCTGGTGTTGCCTAGCGATTCGCTGCACGTCGAGCTGTTGTGGAACACGCCGGCGGACAAGGACGAGACCGACACCGGGCCGGCCATGGGCTCCGACGTCGACCTGCACTTTGCCCATCAGGATGCGACCGGACCCGACCTGGACTGCGACGACACCGGCGACCCGTGGTTCTCCAATCCATTCGATACCTTCTGGCTCAATCCGGCACCGAACTGGGGCAGCATGTCCGGCGGCGTTCCGGACGACCCGACGCTTGACCTCGACGATACCGACGGCGCAGGTCCGGAGAACCTCAACCTCGCGCAACCGGCCGGCACCCAAGCCGAGCCGATGACGTACCCGATTGGCGTGCACTACTGGAACGACCACGGCTTCGGCACGTCATTCGCGACCCTGCGCATCTACGTTTTTGGCACGCAGGTGGTCGAGTTCCAGCAGGTCGAGCTGCATCCGCTGGACATGTGGTACGTGGGCAAGCTGAACTGGCCCAACGAGGTCGCCGGCGGCAAGCTTCCCGTCCTGACCGCGTGCAAGCAAACCGGCAGTGCGTGTCTGGCCAAGAAGGACCCGTCCGACCCCAAGGGCGGTCAGATGTGGCAGACCGAAGGCAGCTACTGCATCACGCCGTGCTATCAGCACCCGGCCACGCCTTCGGGCGGCGCGACCTGCAAGTAGCCAACGCTTCGAGACTTGTTACGCCGCTTGGCGACTCTGGCCGGACCGCAGCTGCGCATCCCACAGCGACTTCAGCCCTGCAACCGCCCCAATGGCGACCAGCACCCAGCCCGCAGCGACGAAGCCGCTCGCGATGCCCATGCCGTCCTGCAGCGGCGTACTGATGAACGGGCTGAGGAACTGCCCCAGAAACACGGCCATCGACACGCCGCCCAGCAGCCGGCCGCGCTTGTCAGCCGGCGTGCGCCCTACCAGCCAGATGTTCAGGTTGGGGATCAGGATGCCCAGACCCGCACCTGCCACTGTCAAGCCGAGCAACAGCACGACGTAGCTGGAGGCCAGGCCCATGCCCACATAGCCCGCGCCCAGCAGGCCGAAGGTCGCCGCCAGAATGGTCAGGTGGCTGGCGCGACGCTGCAGCGAGCCGTACCCGAGGGCCGTCAGCGCACTGGACATGGTGATCACCGCGATGGCGATGCCGCTGAGGCGCGGTGTGCCTTGAAATTGCTGGTGAATCAGAAAGTCGAGCTTGACCGGCACGAAGTAGAACGCCAAGTGTCCCACCAGCCCCGCCGCGTAGATGCCGAGGATCAGTCCCCACGGCAGGCGAACCTTTCCCGCGGGGCGGTGCTCGTCGCCCGCAGCGACCTCGATCGGCTCCGGCTCCACCTCAGGCTCCCGCACACAGAACCATCCGGCCACAACGACGGGTAATCCGAGACCGTACATCAGGAACGGCAAGCGCCACGACACCTCGGCCAGCTCGCCAGCGGCCAGCAGGAAGACGACGCCGCCCAGACCCATGAACGCGCCCTGTTCGCCCATGACGCGGTCGCGCGCAGGGCCACGGAAGTAGTCGGCCAGCAGGGTCGTGGCGCCGGTCATGACGCCGGCCATGCCCACCCCCAACAGCGCGCGGCCGATCAGCAGCTCGGTCAGGGAGTTGGCCAAGGATCCCGCGGCACCAGCCAGAGCGTAGATCAGCAGCGAGCCCAGCAGCATCCGGCGGCGACCCCAGCGGTCCAGCGCCAAGCCGACCAGCGGCGAGAGGATGACCACGACCAGCGCAGGCAGCGTCATCACCAAGGGAACCAGCAGATTCGCGTGCTCCACGCCACCAAAGGCCGCCTGCAGCGCGGTCATCGACGGGGCGATCGCGGCACCCGCCATCACGGTCAGGCTGCTGGCGGCAAGGAGGGTGATGCGGGTGGCAAGGGTCGGGGCGGTGGGCGGCACGCGGGCTCCGGGGCAGGGCAGGCGGCGAATGCTGCACCTGACGGCCGCGAATGGGAAGCGGCCCGCAGTGCGCAGCGGCGGCCCCTGCAGCGGTCAGCACGGACACTCGAACTCACGCGGCACCTCGACCTGATCCACGCCGTCCAGCGTGCCGCGCAGAAGACCCGAAGGTAGCAGCAGCTCCCACTCGCCGTCGCCGTCCAGGTCCGCCCCGCCCAGCAGCTCCAGACCAAGCCAGCCCCCCACACCGCGCTGAAGGATCAGGGGACGCTTGGGGTTGGCTCCCGGCACCACCCGCCACAGGGTCTCGACGCTGCCGCCGAACTCGCCGCACCCGGCGCCCACCGTGATCGACACCAGCACCCACGCCTCGCCTGCGCCGCGCACCACCGTCACTTGGGCGGGCTCCAGCTCGTCCCAGCGCTTCGGCAGCCGCTCTGGGTAGACCTCCCGAAAGAAGTTCCGCTGTTCCGGGTCTGCCTGCGCTTGACGGTAGTCGTTCTGGGTGTCGCGCCACTCTGGCAGCGCCCGCGTGCGTCGCACCACCTCGTCGACCCACGCCTGCTCCTCCGCACCAACCGGCTCGCGCGCCTGAGCCATCGTCGGCTCCGGCAGGGAAGCGCTGCGGGCCCACGTCGCCGCCGCACAGTCGCCTTTGACGTCGCGCAGACCCACGACCAGCATCGGCTGCGACAGCTCGTGCCCCCACGCCCAAACGGCCAGCTCGCCGTCGTCCAGCGGCACCACACCTTCCTCCGCATCGTACCAGGGCGTCGAAAAGCGGGTTTGCAGCTCCAGCGGCCCCGCAGTCGCCTCGCACACAGGCGTCGTCCCGTCGTACAGACGCAGGCGCTCGCCCTCCAGTGCCCGCAGCGCCAGTGGCACCCGGTCGGCCTCGACCCCCCAACCCACCCGGGTCGTCTCGCCGCGCTCGATCACCCGTGGCTCGCCCGCGAGCGCAGCTGTTCCCAGCTCCGTGTCGCGCTCGACCAGCACAAAGCCGGCCTCAGCGTGCAGATGCGGCCACACGGGCGCGGCCTCATCGCTGCGATTCTCATGGACCCGCGACAGGTTGGCGCGCGCCGCGCGGTCGACCCAGGGCGGCAGCGGCTCGCCCCAAGGGTTGCTGCCCCCCACCGCTGTCAGCCCCCAGCCCGTCGGGGCCAGCGGGCGCTCGCTCGTGTTCGCGTTGTCACGCCAGCTGCCGTCCTGCCAGCGGGCATCCAGCACGCCGCCGTCGCGTGCGGCAGTGTCGTAGGGCCAGCCGTCGGCCTCGGCTACCGCGGCAGCCCCGGCGCCGACCTCACAGCCGCCCAATAGGAAAGCTCCGGTCGCCGCCACAACAGCCGCCGTCCGCCCCGCCAATATCACATTCGCCCGCAATGACAGTCCCTTGCCAACCATGACAGCCTCCAGCGCACCTTTTGGGAAAGAGAGCCTCTGGGTTCGCCGACGTCCGGCGCGCTCAGGGGCATGTGCCGCGGCTTGGTGCAGGGGGCGTGCCATCGCTTGCAAATCGTGCAACGTCCTAAAATGACGCGATATAGATTGGCTGCGGAGGTCGGCTGTTGCTTGTTGGAATCTCTTGGGAAGATACGAGTCTATGAATCGCAGATTGTGTGTGCTTGGCGTGTGTTCCCGTGCCCGGCACCGCACCTTGCGGGCCAACCACCCGGCGCGACAAACGCGTCGCGATGCGGTAGCTTTCGGTCGCATGTTCAAGCTGCCCACCCAGTCCCGCCGCACGCTGCACGGCCTTGCCGCGCTGCTGGGGCTGTTGCTGTTGGTCGGCGCCGCGGCATGGATGACGCTGGCGCGCAGTGCCCGTATCGCCGAAACGCCTCGGCCGACTTCATTGCAGGCCGCCGCAGATTGGATGGAACCGCGGCTGCAAGATGGCGACGGGATCGCAATCGTGCCCGGCTGGTCTGCGGCGCATCGGGTCCTGTTCGCGCAAGCGTTCCAGCGCAAGGGCCTGAACTTCGACGAAGCCTACCTGCCCGCCAACCCGCTGGACCTGTGGGACGCCGATGGCCTGCAGCGACTGTGGGTCGTCACCACGCATGACTTTCCCGACAAGTTGGACTTGGGCAAGTCCGCTCAGCACTTGGAGTCTCGCGACTTCGGCCATGGCACGGCAGGTTTCCTGTTCGAGCTGCCGCCGTCGCGCACGGTGTTCGACTTTGGGCATCGGTTGGCGGAGGCGCAGGTGCAGCGGCAGCGCGGACCCGACGGGTGGCTCACCTGCCGCTGGTCCGGCCAAGCGCACGACTGCGGCAGCGAGACCTGGCGCAACGTCTCGTATCGCCTCAGCGAACTGGCCACCGGTCGGCACAGCTGCATCGCGCTCGAGCCGGATAGTGAGAACAGCGGCGTCGCCCGACTGTCGTGGAAGAACCTGCCCGGCGCCCGCAAGCTGGTCGGTCACTTCGGCTTGCGTTTGTGGGCCGTGCGGCATGAGGAAGGCGGCCGCACCACGTTCCGGGTTCGGGTCGGGGGCAAGGTTCGCCTCGAACGGTCAGTCGGACGCAACGAATTCACTTGGAATCTCTGGGATCTTCCTCTGGCGCCCGCCGATGCCGGTCTGCCCATCGACTTCGAGCTGTCGACCGACAAGCAGGGCTGGCGTCAGGCCTGCTTCGATGCGCGGTTGGTGGACCCCACCGGGCCCGTCCTCCCGGACTCTGCCGTTGCCCCACAGCCCGCCCGTGGTGCCGACGTGCAGCCCCCCCGTGCACCGCTCTCACCGGCCGGTCGGCTGTTCTTCCATCCGCCAGTGCGCCCGCCGCTGCCCTCACCCCGTCACGCGCCGCCCACGCCCTCTCCCAAGTGATAGCAACCGCCCCACGGCGATCTTGCGGCCCAACCTGCCCGTAAGTACCATTCGCGCCGCCGTTTCCTTGACCTTCGACTGCCACTCGTGGGCGGTTGCTTCTCGTCCCCATGAGTCGCTCGATGGACCACGACAAGTTGCAGAGCGAGCCCTCTGAAGTCGAGCTGGCGCAAGACGCCTCTGCCTCGCCCGAACCGCTCCCCCCTCGCTCTGCGTGGCGGTCCTTGCTGCAGATTCGGCCGGAGGAGGTGTTGGTCCTTGCGGTCGTCGCGCTATTCGCATGGCTGCAGTCCCATCATTACCTCCACTTCCAGTTCGCCACCAACTTCATCAAGGCAGGGGTCAAGCTCTTTGCGATTGCCGCCGGACTGTTCGTGGTCGTGCGGTTGGTGGAGCGGGTGCGGGCGCGGCAGTTCCATCTTCGCGGGGTCGGCGGTCTGATGCTCGACGCGGTCGGCTTCGTGCGCGACTGGGCGCCGATGGTGCTGCTGCTGTCGGCCTACGAAAACGCGCTGAGTCTGGTCGCCAAGGTCAGTCCGCGCCTCGCCGACATGGAGATCTTCCAACTCGACCAGCTGATCTTCAGTGGCCACCCAGACATGGAGCTGCAGGTGCTGGCCCGGCCGTGGGTCAACGAGACGCTGGCCCTGTGCTACGACAGCCTCTACGTCTATCCCGTCGTGCTGGGCATGTGGCTGCTGATCCGCGGACGGAGGATGGACGCCCGCGAGTACATGGCATCCTTCGTGTTGGCGGGCTACGTGGGCTGGGTGGGCTATGCCATCGTGCCGGCGGTCGGGCCCCGCTACTACTTCGGCGGCGTCCACGAGGCGGCGACCCAGGCTGGCGGGTACTTCTACGACGTCGCCCTGCGGTTCTCGTCGCATCAGGCCTACGGCGGCATCCTGCCCCGCAACTGCTTCCCGTCGCTCCACACCGCCTGGGCTGTCGTGACACTGGTGTTTCTGTGGCGCAAGGCGCGCTGGTTGTTCTGGGTGCTGTGCTTGCCCTTGCTGGGCCTGATCTGCGCCACTGTGTTTCTGCGGTTCCACTACGCGAGCGACCTCTTGGCGGGCATCGCGGTCGCAACGCTTGTCGTGACGTTGGTGCCCCGAGCGCTGACGGGCTGGGAGCGCACCCGCTTGGGGCCGAACCACCCCGACGCGCTGGTCGCCCCGCCGCCGTTGGGAGGCTGGAGGATTGCCCTGCAGCTTGCGTTGCCCGTGCTGTTTCTCGCGGCGACGACCGGCTGGTTGGTGAACCGCGCGTCCAAGGATAGCCCGCAGAACACCGAGCGCGATGCTCTGGTGGCGGCTGCCCAACTGCACGGCGAGCCCAAGCCGCAGTTCCCGGTGGGCGCGAAATTCGGCTTGGATGGCGGTGCGATCGAGCTCATTGGCGTCGACCTCGACCCGCCGCACCCGTTGATCGGCCGCAGCGTGAAGGTCACGCTATACTGGCGCTGCCTGCGAGAGCTGCCAGGCGGCTGGCAGCCTTTCGTGCATCTGGACGATAAGGATGGCCGGCATGTGAACTGGGACCACGACCCGGTCTGGGGCCTGCTGCCGGTCCACGACTGGCGTCCCGGTCAGATCATTCGCGATTCCGGGTGGATTGACATCCCTCGGCGGCTCTTGCCGGGGCCCGGCACCGTGAACATCGGCCTGTGGCACCGCCCCGACCTGCGCCTGCCCGTCGCCAATCCCAAGCAGGTGACGTCGGACCCGAAGAACCGCGTGCGGGCCGCCGTGTTCCCTTTGACCGTCGCGCCGCTATGAAGGCCCCACAGCCAAGCACTTGATTACAGGCAAGTGTCCTTCACCACCGAGTCGGCGCCCACCTCCACGGTGACCAGCACGATGGTGTCGGCCTTCACCGTCGCGTCCAAGCTGTCCCATGCCTCTTGCAGCATCGGCACCCAGGTCGGCTGCAGTGTCCAGACGTGCAGGATCTGCTTCTGCCACTTGTCCTCGGGGCGGACCAGACCAGTGCTCTCCTGAATGCCCGTCAGCTTTTTCGCCAGGAGTTCCTTGGCCTTGTCGACCGAGTAGGTCGTGACGCTGGGGCCTAGGTAAGCGCGCGTGACCGAGACACCGATCTTCAAGCCGTCGAACTCGGCCATCCAGTCGGTGATGCCGCCTTGGCCGGTGTAGACGATCTCCAGTTCCGTCTTCAGCGTCGTCGCACCCTCGCAGTCGAACAGCAGCTGCATGCTCATGACTTCCGAGCACTTCGAGCTGCCGCCGGCATTGTCGCCCTCGTACCGCTTCAAGGCGCCCGGCCGCAGCGGTCCCGGGTCGAACGGCCCGGGCTTCGCGAAGGTGTAGCTGTTGACCAGAAAGCTCGGCATCGGCTTGGTCAGTTCGGCGGAAATGGCTCCCCCGCAGGCTCCCTCGATCTGGCCCCACGCGGTCAGCGTCGCGCTCACCGTGGCACCGTCGTCCGGGTCTTGCCCGGCGTCATCGGTCTCCACTTCCACCACCAGGTCTGCCGCCGTGTCGGCTGCGGTGGCGTCCTCAGCGGTATCGACCGGAGGAGTCGTGTCCGGCAGGTCTGCGCTGTCATCGGCGACGTCGTCGACTGCTGCATCGGTGCTGCCGGGCGAGTCGGACTCACTGCAACCGGGCGCGACAATGGCGAACAGCATGACAACGCTGACGAAATTCGCGAGATAGCGCACGTGGAGTCTCCCGGAGATGCGGCCGCTGACGGTGCAGGCTGACGCGTCTGAGCGTAGCCTTTTCCCCTGGCGAACGGAAAGGGCGCGGTCACCTTCACGCTCCCGTCCGTTCAGCCTTGACAGCGGTGCGCCCAAGGCTTAGACCCCAAGGCGATGACCTTTCCTCTCCTCGTACATTGCTGCGCCGCTGAAACCCGAAAGGGGGGCAGTCCGGCGGGCTGCTTCGTCGCGTCTGCCCGCAGAGTCTCGGCGAGCACGTCGAGTGTACAACGAACCCCACATCGTCACGGCGCTTCGTCCCCGACCCCGGGATGACACGCTTGGCCAGGAGGAGCCCATGGGCGAGACCCAGACCCACGACCACCAGAACGCGCTCGACGGCCGCGAGCACATGAGCTTGGAAGCCATGGCGGAAGCCGTCGAGCAGGCCAAGGCCGAGCACCGCGCGCTCGAAGCCCGCCTGAACGAGCTGAACGCGGCGCGTTACCTGACGCCCGAAGAAGAAGCTGAAGTGCACCGCCTCAAGAAGGTCAAGCTGCACAAGAAGGACGAGATCGCCCGCCTGGCGAGCCTTCTGGCAGCCGCCCCGCGCGAGGACTGAGCCACCGGTCGGTCCCCGCCCCCAGATCCCCCCACTTGGGCCGCGCGAGAGCTTCCCCCCCCCTCGCCGCGCTCGCCGTTTCCGCTATGTCTGGTGCGTCGTTCGGTCGTCCCCTACGTCGGGTCGACGCGGAAGAACATCACGCCCAGCGGAGGCAGATCCAGCGACAGCGACCATGGCTGGCCATGCGTCGCCACCGGTTGCGCTTGTTGGCCGCCGTCGTTGCCCACGTTGCTGCCGCCATAGAAGACCGAGTCGGTGTTCAAGATCTCGCGGTGGAAGCCCGCGCCGGGGACGCCTACCCGATAGTCGTGGCGCGGCATCGGCGTGAAGTTGCACACGACCAGAACGTAGTCCGCGGGTGAGTCGCCGCTGAAGCGCAGGAACGTCACGACGCTGTGGTCGACGTCGTTGCAATCGACCCACTGGAATCCCGCGGACTCATGGTCCAGCCGGTGCAGGGCGGGCTGCTCGCGGTACAGGCGGTTCAGGTCGCGCACCAGACGCTGCAGCCCGAGGGCGCGTTCGTCGCCCTCCAGAGGCCATTGGACGGTCGCGTCGTGGTTCCACTCGGTGCGCTGGCCGGTGTCCCCGCCCATGAACACCAGTTTCTTGCCGGGATGCGCCCACATGTAGCCAAACAGGGTCCGCAGGTTGGCGAACTGCTGCCAGTCGTCGCCCGGCATCTTGGTCAGCAGCGACTTCTTCAGGTGCACCACTTCGTCGTGGGAGAGCACCAGCATGAAGTTCTCGGTGAACGCGTACAGCAGCGAAAACGTCAGCTTGTCATGGTGATAGCGGCGGAAAACCGGGTCCGTCTGCATGTACTTCAGGCTGTCGTGCATCCAGCCCATGTTCCACTTGAACGTGAAGCCCAGGCCGCCGGTCCACACCGGTCTCGACACGCCGGGCCACGAGGTCGACTCCTCCGCGATGGTGACGACGCCCGGAAACTCCGCAGTCACGACCTCGTTGAGGCGCTTCAGCAGGGACACCGCGTGGAGGTTCTCGCGCCCGCCGAACTCGTTGGGCACCCACTCCCCCGCGTTGCGCGAGTAGTCCAGGTACAACATCGACGCCACGGCATCCACACGCAAGCCGTCGATGTGGTAGCGGTCCAGCCAGAACACCGCGTTCGACAACAGGAACGTGCGCACCTCAGCGCGACTGTAGTTGAAGACCAGCGTGCCCCAGTCCTTGTGTTCGCCCTGTCGTGGGTCTGCGTGCTCGTACAGGTGGCTGCCGTCGAACTGCGCCAGCGCGTACGCGTCGCGTGGGAAGTGCGCTGGCACCCAATCGAGGATCACGCCAATGCCGCGCTGGTGCATGTAGTCGATGAACCAGGCGAATTCGTCCGGCCAGCCGAAGCGGCGCGTGGGTGCGAAGAAGTCCGTGACCTGGTAGCCCCACGACCCGCCGAACGGATGCTCGGCAATCGGCATCAACTCGACGTGGGTGTAGCCCATTTCCGTCACGTAGTCGGCCAGTTGAACGGCCGCCTCTCGGTATGACAGTGACCGGTTGCCGTCCTCGGGCAGGCGTCGCCACGAGCCCAAGTGCACCTCGTAGATCGACATCGGCTCCCGCTGCGGCTGACGCTTCGCTCGCTGCTCCAGCCAGGCCTGATCGTGCCACTCGTAGTTGCGGGTGGTCCAAACGACCGACGCCGACTTCGGACGAGGTTCGGCGCACTGCCCGTAGGGGTCGGCCTTCAGCAGCATCTTCCCTTCGGCGCTGCGGATCTCGTACTTGTAGACTTCCCCCGCGCCGATGCCGGGGACGAACAGCTCCCACACCCCGGAGTTCCCGCGCACCCGCATCAGGTGGCGCCGCCCGTCCCACGCATTGAAGTCGCCGACCAGACTGACGCGCCGTGCTGTAGGCGCCCACACCGCGAATGCCACGCCAGAAACGCCTTCATGGACGGTGGGTTGTGCGCCCAGCCGCTCATAGGCCCGCAGGTGACTGCCCTCGCCGTGGAAGTACAGGTCCTGCTCGCCCAACCAAGGAGCGAACGAGTACAGGTCCACCACGTCGCGCGACGTTGCGTCCTGGTGCGTCAGTCGCAGCGTCGGGCGGAACCACTTGGCGTCCTTGAAGAAAGCCTCGAAGAAGCCCGATGGGTCGCGCTTCTCCATGTCGACTGCCGCACCCGAGGCCGGATGCAGCACAGCTGCGGCAACCGCATCGGGCAGGAAGGCCCGGACCACGGCACCGCCCTTGACCTCGTGACACCCGAGGATGGCAAACGGGTCTCGGTGATCCGACGCAAGGATGGCGGCGATGTCGCCTTTGGAGGCGTTCCAGGACTTCATGCCATGCTCCAACTGTGGGGGGGAGGGCGTCGGGAGGCAGGGAAGGATAGCGCGAATGCGACACGCTGGCATCTCGCCGTTCTGCTTGTGGGGTTGACGACGGGCTCGTCGCACCTCAGCCTCTCAGGTGCCCCGTTTCGTCTCTTCTCGAGGACGCTCGATGACCGATTTCACGCCCGACCCTTTCCAACCGCCGTCGCCGCGCCCGGTCGATCTTGTCCCGGGGCTGACACCAAGCTTGGGCGAATTCCTGCAGCGGCGCGCGCTGTTTCCGTTTTGCGTCGCGGTCGTGTTTGGGGTGGCAGCCGGGGTCTTTCGCGTCGACGGCGGCTTTCTGGTCGGTTTGCAAGGGATGCTGGCTGGGGGGCTGATCGGCTGGGTCGGCGGACTGGCGGCACGGCGTGACGACTATGACGGCTGGCCGTTCCAGCTGCGCCTGTCGATGGCCTTTGCGTTGACACTTGCCTTCTGGGTCGCGCAGGTCGTGGCGGCAGATGTGACGAGGGCGCCGTTCACCCCCGGTGCTTGGCTGGAGGCGGTGCTCGTCGACGGCGAGGCAATGTTCGCCTCTTCGCGCTACACCCACGAATCCTACGTCCTGCGTCCTGGGCCAGTCGGCTGGGTCGGCTTCAACTTGCTGGACCTGCTGTTGCAAACGTTTCTGACGCTGGTGACGTTCGGCATGAGCATCGGCTCGCTGTGCACGACGTGTGGCCGCAAGCTGCGCCATGGCAAGTGCAAGCGCTGTGGGCCGGTGGCACGCCCTGGTCAACCGCCGCCCAAGGAGACTGCGGCGGTGCTGCTGGCGATTCCCTTGGCGATGGCCGTGGCGTATGGAGGCCTGGCGTACCTGATTCGCGCCGACAACACGACGGAGTTGCCGTCCAAGCTGCTGCCGCCGACCGACAAGCCGTACGAGTTGGAGGCCACGCGCGCCCGCATCAAGAGCACGCTGCGCCTGCTCGAAGAGGCCGAGGCCTGCGACAAGCTGCCTGACGCGACCCAGCGCTCCCGCTGCCGGCGCAACGTGCTGCAACGGTTGGATAAGCTGGATGTGCGGGACCCCGACGCCGCCGAGCCGACCGCACCCGCAGTGCCCGCCGAGCGTGAGGAGGCCGTCGCTCCGCCTGAGGAACCGACGCCCGAAGAGCCCGAAGCGCTGGAAGAACCATCGGAGCTCGATGCCCCGTTGCTGCCCCCCGCTCGCTGAGTTCAGGACCCGACGGGACGCGGCTCCGCTTGGCCATCGACTGCGGAAGGACGGGGTCTACAGGCCCGTAAAGCCCGCGACCGCAGCGCGAGCGGCCTCCACCAGCGGTCCCGGCATCAACCCCAGACCAGCGGTGGCGAGCGCGGTGACCAGAATCGCAATCTTCAGCGACCAAGGCACGGGGACGGGAGCTTCCGTCGTGGGTTCGCCGAGATACATCGAACGAGCGACGCGCAGGTAATAGAACAAGCCGATGACGGCCAAGGCGGCAGCCAGAATGACGAGCCAAGCTTGACCCGCCTGCCACGCTGCGACAAAGACGTACAGCTTGGCCCAGAAACCGACCACGAACGGAATCCCCGCAAGGCTGAGCAGGCAGAGCAGGGCGGCCAGTGCCAGGCCGGGTGAGCGGCGGTTCAGCCCCGAGAGTCCGGCGATCATGTCGCGCGTCTCGGGGGCGTCATTGGCGGTGCGGCTGGCGGCAAGTGCCTCGACGACCAGGAAAAGCCCAGTGTTCGCAGCCAGATAGCCCACGAAGTAGAACAGCAGCGCTCGCAGCCCGGCGGGGTCCGGCTGGCCGTGTGCGGTTTGGACGCCCACCGCAAGCAACCCAATGATCATGGTGCCCATTTGCGCCACACCCGAGTTGCCGAGCAGGCGCTTCAGGTGCAGCTGCGGCAGCGCGAGCAGGTTACCGGCGACCATCGTCACGACCGCGACCGCCAGCAGCGTGGGGATCCAGATGTCGCCACGCTTGCCAAAGCCGACCAGCAGGATGGTGCCCAGCGCCGTCAGGCCCGCAGCCTTGGGGGCGACGCTGAGGAAAGACACGAACGGTGTGGGCGCGCCCTGATAGGTGTCGGGGATCCAGAATTGGAAGGGGGCCAAGCCCAGCTTGAAGCTGAATCCGGCGATCGTCATCGCGACGCCGACGAACAGGAGGGGCGAACTCGGAGCCTTGGCCAGGTCCACCAGCTGCGTCGACCCCGACAGACCATACAACAGGCTGACGCCGTACAGCGTGATGGCGGCAGAGACGGCGCCGACGAGGTAAAGCTTCAGACCGGCCTCAGCAGGCCGGCGGGCGGGGGCGGCGCGCAGAAGACCAGGCGCTGCGGGACCTTGTGCCGAGTCGCCGTCGGTCTTGCCATAGGCGGCCATGATGTACAGCGGCATCCCCATCAGCTCGAACGCCACCACGATCAGCAACAGGTCGCGGGCGCCGGCCAGCAGCGTCATGCCGATCAAGCTGGCAAACAGCAGCGTGTAGAACTCGCCCTGACGCCGGGCAAAATTCTTCTTGCCGTGGGCGTACATGCCAAGCACGGCCAGCATCCCTGCGGTCAGGAACAGGCGGTGCAGGAACACCGTCCAGCTGTCGTCCACCCAAGACTTGCCCACCCACAATCCGCTGGCGGGGGACAGCCACGACACCCCCGCCACCGCAGCAAGCTGCAGGAAAGCGATGACGCCCAGTGCATTCTTGGGGTTGCCGCCTGACCCGTCCTTGCCGCCCCGGAAGGGCAGCAGCAGGTCCGCCAGGATCAGCAACAACAGCGCCGCCGTCAGCAGCACGGGGATGAGCAGGGTCTGCAGACCGGAAAGCCACTCGTTCATCGCAAAGCCTCGAGGGTCTGCTGGGCCACGGCGGGCAGGTATTCCGACGTGGCGATGTCGATGAAGTCCAGGCCGAGCCGCGGCCAGATGCCCAGGACGATGAGGGCCGTGGCGAGCACGGTCAGCGCCACCCACTCGGTGCCGTGTGCGTCGGAGAGATCGTGGAACTGCTCGGACGGCCCGGGGCCCCAGAAGATCGACTTGGAGGCGCGCAGCACGTAGACGGCCGTCACGAAGGCGCCCACCAGGCCGGCGACCGCCCAGATGACCTGACCGCTCTGCCAAGCACCTAGAAATACGAGGAATTCCGCAACGAAACCGGCCAGACCAGGCAGGCCCAGGCTGGACAGCGAGGCGATGGTGAAGAACACCGCGACCGCCGGCATCTTGTTCGCAAAGCCCCCCATGTCGGGGACCCAGCGGCTGTGGGAGCGGCCGTAGATCAGGCCGACCAAGGCGAAGAACAGGCCCGTCATCAGCCCGTGGGCGACCATCTGGAACACCGCGCCATTCCACCCGTTGATGGTCAGCGTCGCGGCGCCCAGCATCACGACGCCCATGTGGCTGACGGACGAGTAGGCGACGATGTACTTCAGGTCCTTCTGCGCCATCGCCGACATCGCGCCGTACACGATGTTGATCATGGCGACCGAACCGACCAGCCACACCCAGTCGCGCGCGCCTTCGGGCAGCAGCACCATGCCGATGCGGATGACGCCGAACGCGCCCAGCTTCATCAGCACGCCGGCGTGCAGCATCGACACCGCGGTAGGGGCGGCGGCGTGGCCGTCAGGGGACCACGTGTGGAAGGGCCAGACGCCGGCCAGAGCGCCGAAGCCGATCCAGATGGCCAGGAAGCCCCACGTCTGCAGAGCGGGATCGTAGGTCGTCATCGCCAGGTGCCGAAGGTCGAAGCTGGTGCTGCCGGAACCGGTGTACAGGGCCAGCATGGCAGCGAGGATCAGCGCAGAGCCGGCGAGCAGCATCAGCGTGAGCTTCATCGCCGCGTATTCCTTGCCGCCCACGTCCAGCATCTTCCAGACGAAGCGGAAGGGACCCGCCGCCTCGACCTTCTTGGCCGTGCCCCAGATGGCGATCAGCAGGTACATCGGCAGCACCGCGATCTCGTAGCACAGGAAGAAGATGAAGAGATCGAGCGACACGAACACGCCTGCCACGCCCGACGTCAGCAGCAGCAGCAGCACGAAGAAGTCGCGTGCGCGCGGCTGCACGTTCCACGAGGCGAACACACCGGTCGTCAGCATCACGGCGGTCAACAGCAGCAGGGGTACGCCCCAGCCGTCCACGCCGAAGGTCAGCGCGATGCCCATCGACGGCACGACCGCGTGGGTCGAGACCATTTGCACGCCGCCCACTGCGCGGTCGTAGTTCAGCGCGACCGCGATGGCGCCGCCCAGGTGCGCGAGCGCTCCGACCAGACTGACGCCGCGCACGACGTTCATCGCCCGGACCGGGATGAACAGCAGCAAAAGCGCCGCGAAGGCCGGGGCGGCGACGGTGAAATCTAGCAGGTGCTGGCTCATCGAGCCTCCTTCTTCCGTTCCTGAATCACGCGTTCCACAAGCCAGCCGCGACCAGCAGCACTACGCCGACGAGCACGGCGTAGACGTAGTCGCCTGCGCGACCGCTCTGGAAGGTCCGCAGCTGCTGTCCGCCGCTCATCGCCAGCCATGCCGTGAGGTTCATCACGCCGTCGACGACATACCGATCGAACCAGGCGATGCCGCTGCCGAGGCCAAGCATGGCGTTGCGGTACACCCATGCCGCTGAGCGGTCGACGGCCGACGCCCGAATGAAGTTGCCGATGGGAGCGAAAACAGCCAGTTGCTCAGCGGTTACAATGCGTGCCCCGTAGATGGCCCAGCCCGCCGCGATGCCCAGCAGACCCAGCGACGTGGCGATGATGCCTGTCATGGACCAATGGAACGCGTACTCGGCGCCGACCATCCTCGCGAGCGGCCCGCCCATGTAGCCCGCGCCGACGGCCGTGACGGCCAGCAGCAGGACCGGAATCAGCATCGATGCGGGGGCTTCGTGAGCGTGCTCGGTGTGGTGACCGGGCTTGCCGAACAGTGCAAGGGCAACCACGCGCGTCATGTAGAACGCCGTCAGACCAGCGGCCAGCAGCAGCAGGAGCCACGGCACCGTCTGGCCGGACTCGTGCAGAGCCTCAAGGATCGTGTCCTTGCTGAAGAAACCGGCCAGACCGGGCACGCCGGCCAGTGCGAGGGCGCCCAGAATGAAGGCGCTCCCCGACAGCTTCATCTTGCGCCAAAGGCCGCCCATGTCGGCCAGCTCGTTGGAGTGCACGGCATGGATCAGCGCGCCGGCGCCCAGAAACAGCAGCGCCTTGAAGCCTGCGTGGGTGAACAGGTGGAAGTAGCCGCCGAACAGCGACCCCGCGCCCAAGCCAGACACCATGTAGCCCAGCTGCGAGCACGTGGAGTAGGCCAGTACCTTCTTGATGTCGGTCTGCACCGTGGCGATCACGGCCGCGAAGATCGCCGTCCATGCGCCGAGATAGGTCATGAACAGCAGCACGTCGGGGGCGGCCTGAAACAGCGGATACGCCCGCACGACCAGATAGACGCCCGCGGCGACCATGGTGGCGGCGTGCAGCAGGGCAGACACGGGCGTGGGGCCTTCCATCGCGTCCGGCAGCCAGATGTGCAGCGGGAACTGCGCGGACTTGCCCATCACGGCGACGAAGAACAGGCCGGCCACCACGGTGGCGCCGCCCGTGCCGATGGCCTGAGCGACCTGGGGCGACCAGTCGAACGACCCGATGCCGTCGGGGCTGGCCTTGGCCGTCAGCACGTACAACGCGACCAGACCGGCGCCCAGACCGATGTCGGCGAGCTTGGTGATCCAGAACGCTTTGACGGCGGCGCGACCGGCCGACGGCTTGCGGAAGTAGAAGCCGATCAGCAGGTAGGAAGCGAGGCCGACCAACTCCCAACAAAGGAACAATTGCAGGGCGTTGGGCGACATCACCAGGCCGTTCATGCTGAACAGGAACAGCGAGTGCCACGTGTAGTAGCGGCCCAGACCCGCGGGGGTCTCGTCGCTCATGTAGCCCAGCGAAAACACCTGCACGCACCAGGCGACCAGCGACACGACCAGCAGCATCGAGGCCGAGATGCCGTCGACCTGAAAGCCGATGGAGGCGAAGAACTTGCCGCCCGCGCCCAGCCAGTCGGCGATCAGGATGTCGCTGCGGCCGTCGGCGACCAGCAGGGCGGCCGCCACGGTAGACGTCGTTGCGCCCAAGATCCCCACCCACGCGGCGGGTCTGCCAGAGCGGCGCAGCGGCGCGATCAGGCCGATGATCAGAAACGTCGCGAGCGGGGCCATGACGGCCACGGCGGCGAGCGTGATGGGAGAGGCGATGTTCATCCCTTCATCTCCACGGCGGAATCGGTCAGCACGCTGCGGTGCGAGCGGTAGAGCAGCAGCACGATGGCAAGGCCCACGATGACCTCGGCAACCGTCAGCGCGAGCGAGAACAGCGCAAAGGCCTGACCGGTCAGGTGGCCGTTGGCCCGTGACAGCGCGACCAAATTCAGGTTCACGGCGTTCGTCATCAGCTCGACACCGATCAGCACGCCGATCGCGTTGCGCCGGGTCAGCACGCCGAACACGCCCATGCAGAACAGGGCGGCGCCAAGAAGCAGATAGGCAGAGGTGGGCATGGCGTGTCTCCTCAGTCCTGAACGTCGTTGCGGCGGGCCAGCACGATCGCACCGATCATGGTCGCCAACAGCAGAACGGACAGCGCCTCAAACGCGACCACATGGTCGAGCAGCAGGACTTTGCCCAGCTCGACTGTGCTTGCGGGAGGGGCCTCGACGATGGGCGGCAGGCTGGTGTGCTGGATCGCCGCAGCCAGTAGGCCGAACAAAACCAGCCCCAACAGAACGGCGGGCAAGCGCTTGCCACTCAAGTTGGCCGCACCGACGTCGTGCGCCTGATCCGTCAGCATCACGCCGAACAGCATCAGCGTGACGACGCCGCCGGTGTAGAGGACGATCTGCATCGCCGCGAGAAACGGAGCAGCCAACGCCACATACAGGGCGGCGGTAGAGACCAGAGTCGCGGCGAGCCACAGGACCGAGTGCACGAGCTTCTTGCTGGTGACGGCGAGCAGGCCCGACCCCAACATGCACGCGGCAATGATCCCGAAGGCGATGGTTTCGGCCATCACGGCACCTCTGCGGTAGGGGGAGCAGGCTGGTCGGCCGGGGCCGGTTCAGGCACCGAAGCCTCTGCCTTGGCCTGCAGCGTGGTCACCGGCCGGGCCGGGTCCTGCACGTCGCACAGTCGGGTGCCGTTGGACCACGACAGCGGCTTGCTCGTCTCGTTGGCGTACAGCTTGTCCATCGTCATCACGAGATCCTCGCGCGCAAACGCGGGCGTCTCGGGTTGGCGGGCCATCACGATGGCGTCGGTGGGGCAGACCTGCACGCACAGCTCGCAGTAGATGCAGGCGTTCATGTCGAGCGTGAAGTCGTCGAGATAGCCGCGCTTCTTGCCGGTGACGGGAGACTCGCGCTTCTCGCCAGACGTAACGGTGATGATCTCGGACGGGCAGATGAGTGAACACAGCTTGCAGGCGATGCAATTCTCTTCGCCGTGCTCGTCGTGCGTCAGCGCGAAGGCCACACGATACCGCTCACTGCGCGGGCGGATGACCTCGGGGTACAGCACGGTTGTCGGCTTGCGCAACGCGTTCTTCAGCGTGGTGCCCACCGACTTCATGGCTTGGAAATAGTAGCCCATGGGTCAGCGCCCTCCTTCGGCGACCTGAATCCAGATCGCCGTCGCCGCGACGAGCCCCAGCGAGATCGGCACGAGCCACACCCAGCAGAAGCGCATCAGCTGGTCAGCGCGCAACCGCACAAGGCTCCAGCGCAGCAGCATGATCGACACGAACAGGATCGAGGTCTTCAACACCATCCAGATCAGGCCCGCCCACCACGAATCGCCCAGAAACGGACCGTGCCAACCGCCCAGGAACAGCAGCGTCGCCACCGCGCTGGACAGCCACGTGTGGATGTACTCGGTCATCTGGAACAGACCGAACGCAATGCCGGTGTATTCGGTGCTGACGCCGGCAACGAGCTCGCTCTCGGCTTCGGGGATGTCGAAGGGAATCCGGTTCGCCTCGGCGAGCGAGGTGGTGAAGTAGATGACGAAGGCGGCCAAGCCGATGCCGGGGGGCCAGATGGCGTACCAGCCGTCACGGGCCTGCGCCTCGGCGATGTCGCTGAGGTTGAACGACCCGGCAAGCATGACGGGCACCAGCGCCGACAGCAGCAGCGGCACCTCGTAGCTGATGCCTTGGGCGGCCGCGCGCATACCGGCGACCAGCGAGTACTTGTTGTTGCTGGACCAGCCCGCGATCCAGGTCGGCACCAGCATCATTCCCGACATCGCCAGGACCCACAGCAGCCCGATGTCGAGGTCGGCCGCGACGAGCCCGGGACCCCACGGCACAACAGCAATGGCGGCCATGGCGAAGAACAGCAGCAGGCCGGGGGCAAGCAGGAACAAGCCACGATCCGCGCGATCGGGCACCAAAACCTCTTTGCGCAGGAGCTTCAGAGCATCGGCAATCGGCTGCAGCAAGCCGAACCAGCCCACACGGTTGGGACCGACGCGGTTCTGCAGGCGGCCGGCGACGCGACGCTCGACCCAGGTGGCCCACGCGGCAACGACCAGAATGCCGGTCAGCACCACGACGCTGGCGACCAGGCCGCGCAGCCAGGCGTTGGCGAGGAAATCAGCGGTCGTCATCGGTCCACCTCGCCCATGATGGGGTCGAGCGAGCCCAGGATGGCCACGGCGTCGCTGAGCGTGTGGCCGGGCAGCAGGTACGGCACCGTGGCCAGCGCGTGCAGGCTGGGCGGCCGGATCTTCAAGCGGTACGGGGACATGCCCTTGTTGCCACCGGCGATCAGGTAGGTGCCGATCTCGCCGCGGGGGCCCTCGACCGCCACGTACCACTGGCCGTCCTTGATCTTGACGGCCGTCGGACCCTTGCTGGGCTTCAGCGAGCACAGCGGACCCTCGGGCACGTCTTCCAGCAGGATGCGGATGAGGCGAATGCTCTCGCGGCACTCGACCGCGCGGAGACGGTAGCGAGTGAAACAGTCGCCGCCGGTGCCGGTGGCCACCTGCACATCGAGCTCGTTGTACAGGTGGTACGGCGCGTCGCGACGCAGGTCCAGATCGATGCCGCTGGCGCGCATGATGGGGCCGCTGGCGCCCAGCTGCAGGGCAAGGTCGCGGCTGAGCACGCCGACGCCGATGGTGCGGTCGCGGAACACGCCGTTCTTCACCGTCATCACGTCCCACTCGTCCAGACTGCGCTCGATCTGGTCGCACGCGGCGCGAATGCTCACGTCCCAACCCACCGGCACGTCGTGGCGATTGCCGCCAACCTGATGCGTGTTGTAGTGGAAGCGGCCGCCCGTCAGGTCCTCGAACAAGTCGAGGATCAGCTCGCGGTCGCGGAACGTGTACATGAACATCGACGCGCCGCCGCCGATCGAACCGCCGACGTCCATGACGAACGTGCCGATGGCGACCAGATGCGAGGCGAGACGCTGCAGCTCGGCAAGGATTGTGCGGAGCCAGCGCGCGCGACGCGGCACCTCGATGCCCAGACCGGCCTCGAAGGCCATGTTCAGGACCTGCTCGTTGATCATCGGCGACAGGTAGTCGTTCTTGTCGACGATCGGCGTCTGCTGGGCGTAAGTCAGCTTCTCGAGAAGCTTTTCGACCCCACGGTGCAGGTAGCCGGGATAGGGAACCGCTTTGACGATGACCTCGCCGTCCAGGACGAGCTTGACCCGAAACACGCCGTGCGTGCTGGGGTGCTGCGGGCCCAGGTTCAGGACCATCAGGTCGGCGTCGGCGTCGTAGCTCTCGAGGTCGAGGTGTACGTCGGCGACGGGCGGCGGGTTCAGGGCGTCGAAGACCGCGTGGGTCATCGGGTTACCTCCAGGGAGCGTGCGGTGTCTCGATGGCGTAGTCGCGGCGCAGCGGGTGGCCGGGCCAGTCCTCGTCCATCATCAGACGGCGGAGATCGGGGTGACCGGCGAAGCGAACGCCGACCAGGTCGTACTGCTCGCGCTCCTGCCAGTCGGCGCCGGCAAACAGCGGCACCAGCGAGTCGATGTCCTGTCCGGCGGCCAGATCGACGCGCCACGAGAAGGTCTGCGATCCGGTGCGATTGCCTTGCAGTTGCGGAAGGTTGCGCAGAACCGTCGCCACCTCGAAGTGTTCGGCGGTCTCGGGGGCGCCCTTGGCGGCGGGTTGCGCCGGCCAGTGGCTGGCGACCACCGTCACGTAGAACACATAGCCGTTTTCTTTCAGCAGCTTGGCCAGTTCGAAGTGCCGCTCGGCAGGCACCATCATGTCGGCTGCCGCGATATCCTCGCGGTCCAGCAGCTGGCCGACGGCGGTCTGGAGTTCGGGCGTCATGGCGTCACCTCCTGCTTCAGGGGGGCAGAGGGTTGCTCGGCGTGCGCGACCGGGGGTTCGGGACGCGGGCCGACGGCCGGGTTGGCGGCGGCGACGACGTTGCGGCCGATGCCCAAGCTCTCGGCGGCGACGATGCGGTCGCCGGGGATCAAGCCCTGCTCGTTGGCACGGTCTTCGCGGCCGTTGACGCCCATGCGCAGCACGGCATCCATCTGCGCTTGCAGCAGCGCCGGGTCGCGGTCCGCATCCTGCAGGCGGCGGTTGGCGGGCCGGATCATCTTGGCCGTCTCGGGGCGCGCCTCGGGCTCGACCCACTTGCCCTCGCGCTGCAGCCGGATCTTCTCTTGCAGCCGGATCAGGCCACCGATCAGGTGCTCCGGATTCGGCGGGCAGCCCGGGACATAGACGTCGACGGGCAAGAACGTGTCGATGCCGGGCACGACCGAGTAGATGTCGCGGTAGAAGTCGCCGCTGATGGCGCAGCTACCCATCGCGATGACCCACTTGGGCTCGGGCATCTGGTCCCACAGCTTCTTGACGCGAGGCGCCATCTTCACGGTGATGGTGCCGGCCACGACCATGACGTCGCACTGCCGGGGGGCACCGCGCATGAAGCTGCCCATGCGTTCCATGTCGACGCGGCCCGCCTGGACGGACATCAATTCGATGCCGCAGCACGACGTCGCCATCGGGAAGACCCACAGGCTGTTGGTGCTGGCCCAGGTCAACAGCTTCTCGATCGTGGTGATGCCGATGTCGAGACCGGGCACCGACTCCATCACGTCGAACAGCGGCTGCGTGTAGCTCAGGCCCTCGCGGGCGTCCTTGTTGTCTACTGCCATCTCAGCGCTCCCTTGCGCAGGGCGTACAGCCAGCCCAGCATCAGGATCGTCAGGAATGCCCCCATCTCGAGGATCGTCATCCAGCCGCCCCCGCGCAGGCCCAAGGCCCACGGCAGCAGGAACGCGGCTTCGACGTCGAACACGACAAACACAAGGGCGACCACGTAGTAGCGGGGATGGAAGCGGATCCAGGCGCCACCGTCCGGCTCCTCGCCGCATTCGTAGGTTGTGGTGCGCACGGCGGAAGCCGCTTTGCTCTTCGCGCCCAGCACCCAGTTCAGGCCCACCATCAATCCGGCGATGGCGGCCGAAACGGCCATGAACAAGACGGCGGCGATCCAAGAGTCGGACATGCCTGCTCCACCTTCACGTTGCAGTTGGGCTTCCCGTTGCCGTTTGGGGGCGGTCCGCGCGTGCCGGCGAGCGGGAGAGCGGCGCGGGGGGGCAGGGACCGCAAAACCGCGCGCCATTTAGCACGCTGTGAAGGGACGGTACACCCCTCAGCCTGCACAATCGTTGAGATCGATGCGTGATGCCCCGCCAGAACACTGCCCGCCGCTGCATTATCCCACCCGAAGGCGGCACCTCGCCCGCAGGCTCCCGCCCACCCACGCCTCGCCGATCAGCTCGTTCGGGCCCACGGGGCACAAGCGAATCTCGACCGTCTCACCTGCAAGCACCTCGCGAACATAGTCCAGCGCGAGGGCGGTGACGCGTCGGCCGGCCGTCCAGCCGGGCCAAGGCGCTTGCTCCATGACCCGGCGGGCGTCGTCGAACCAGTCGCAGTAGCGGGCGTGGTTGACGTGCTGGAACAAGTCGATCTCGCTGGGCCGCACCTGCAGCTGCCACGCGAACGCCGCATCGGTCAGGTCGTGCGAGTGTGCGTCGAAGCCGGCCAGAGCAGCGGGTTCGGGCAGATCGCGCTGGCTGCTGCGGATGGCTTCCGGCAGCGGGGTCGGACGGCGGCCCTCAGGCGACGGGGCCAGATGCACGGCGGTGATGCGTGCTTCGGCGACCAGTGGACCGTCCTGCGTATCTTCCCGAATCTCTTGAGCGATCTCGACGCTGGTGCGGCCGAGTCCCGAGATGCCCACGGCCGTGACCAGCAACTGCGGCCAGCCGACCGGGCGATGCAGGACCACGCGTTGCGACCGGATGACGGCAACGTGGCCGTCGGTGAACAGGGACGCCACGGCCTCGTCCGAGCGTTGGACCGCTTGCCATCGGCCGTGTTCCAACCACGACAGGATGCGGGCCGGCGACACGAAGCCGTCCGGGCCGATCTCGTCGCCGCGCGAGGCCCACTCGGCCACGACCGTCAGGCCTGAGGGGGTGCACTGTCGCAAGGTCATGTCACGGCTCCTGAAGGGTTCGGTCGGCCCCGGTGAAGGGCGCGAGATGCTAGAACCCACCACGGGGGCCTGTCCATGCCGCTCGCTCCGTGGCAAAAGCGCTCAAGTGCCCGCCGCGGCGACCCAAGGAGCCCCATGCGTATCGAGACGCTGACCGTCGGCCTGTTCCAAGTGAACGTCTTCCTGCTGCAGGATGAGGCGACCGGTGCTTGGGCCATGGTCGACACAAGTGAGACGGCGGACGTGGTCGATGAGGTGCGCGAGCGTCTGCAAGGGCAGGAGCTGTCGACGATCCTGTTGACGCACGGACACTTGGATCACGCCGGGGCACTGCTGCCACTGCA
>JBMOIG010000025.1:0-42079 GCA_049317445.1 Myxococcota bacterium
GTGCCCCATGTGGCAGGCGTGTGTGGACGAGACGTGCGAGCCTGCTTCGTGCCAGACCGACGCACAGTGCAATCCCGTGCCCGCGATCGACCCGCCGCACTACTGCTATCGGGGCAAGTGCCAGCTGTTCCAGTGCTCGGACAAAAGCGACTGCAAGCCCGGCGACGACTGCAACAAGCTGACCTACTTGTGCTATTCCCCCGGAACCGGCTGTCAGACCAACCCTTCGGCGTGCGAGGATGGCGACCCCTGCACCCTGAACACCTGCAACTACGCAAGCGGCGTGTGCGAGGTGACGAACGTCAGCAACTGCTGCGCCACCAGTGCCCAGTGCGACGACAAGGTGGCGTGCACCGTGGACACCTGCGTGGGCCAGAAGTGCGTGAACGAGCCGGTGGGCGACTGCTGCTCCAGCGACCTCGAGTGCGGCGACGGCAAGCCCTGCACCACCGACAAGTGCAGCAACGGCCAGTGCGTGTTCACCCCGGTGGCGAATTGCTGCGCCAACGACGGCAACTGCATGGACAGCCTCGACATCACCGTCGACACCTGCGTGGCACAGAAGTGCGTGCACGCTTGGCCCGGGATGACGGCGACCTGCACCGGCGAAGGGCAGTGCCAGCAGACCGCGTGCGTCGCCAGCAGCTGCGTTTCCGGCAAGTGCAGCTACAGCCCGATTCCGACGACGACCGGCTGCTGCGAGGCCGACGACCAGTGCCAGACCGACGTCAAGTGCTTCGTCCCAGCGTGCCAAGGCGGCGTGTGCGGCCAGACGGCGGCCCAGGGCATCGGTGCCCACGTGCGCTATCGCTTCGATACCGCGGCGCTGAACGGCTGGACGGTAGAAAAGTCGAGTCAGAGCGTTTACTTCCACTTCAGCACGCTGGGGTCGATCGCGGGCGCTGGGTCACTGCGCTACGGCAAGCCGGGAGTGATTTCGTTCGAGGACTCGACGGCCAACAAGGGCTCGGCCACCAGCCCGGTGCTGACGGTGCCGACCGGTGCCCCCAGCGTTGCGTTCTGGGTCGCGCTGGACGCCGAGCCCGGCACTGCCGTTCATCAGGTGGGCCTTGACGTGATCGACGTGGCCACGGGCGCCATCAAGGTAGGTTTATGGAACAAGAACGATAACTTGAAGGGCACCACCATGGGCGCATGGAAGGACCAGTTGGTCTCGCTGGCGCCTTGGGCCGGCAAGCAGGTCAAACTGCGTTTCTGGTTCGACCAGGTCAAGTACGACACCTCGAACAAGAGCAAGCTGGGCTTCGTGGTCGACGAGATCGAGGTACTGGGCTCTTGTCCGTGACAATCGATGGACCTGTGCTGCGTGCTTCCGTACCGTGCAACCCATGGATGGCATGCAAGACCTGACCTCGACCGTTGCCGCCCGCCCCGCGTTCGAGGTGTTCAAACGTTACGCGAGACAGGGCAACACCGCGATGTTGCTGGAACGTCTTGCGCCGACGCAGGGTTTTCGCCCATCGCGTCCTGACCAACCCAACGCGCCCCACGGCACCTACAACGGCCGTCCCATCATCGGATCCGGTGCCCGCATCGATGGAGGCGTGTACCTGGGGCGCAAGCCGCGCGAGGCTATCGTGGTCGATTCGCGAGGGGCGCAGGGCCAGCTGGAGCGCGTCTACCACGACCTGATCAACCGCGTGCACGGCGAGGTCGAGGCGGGGCTGGGTGCCACGGCGGTCAGCACCTCTGCGTTCCTGCGAGAGGCCCGCCGCTGGTTTCGAGCGCACCTGCTGACGCTGCTGGCCGACCTGATCCGGCGCGAAATGCCCTATGACGAAGCGGTGGTGCACGATGTCGCCGTCATTCGGGCGCTGCGGCCGGACGATGAGGTCGAGCTGGACATCTACATCACCGCCCACGGCGGCGTGTGTCGCCACCAGGTGTGTCTGCTGGGCTTGGTGTTGGAGCTGGCCGTGCGCGATGGTTGGCTGGTCGGCGAGGTGCACCTGGATCGCAAGCACGTGCCGGGCTACTTCAGCCACGCGTGGGTGCGGTTCGTCGACCCGTACGGCGACGTGCTGATCCTCGATCCCGCACAGGGATTGTTCACGCGTTGGGCCGAGTTGGATGAGCTGGGTCAGCACTTTTACGGCCGTGAGCTGGCGCCGAACCCACAGCACTGAGCGGCGTCAATCCAAAGAAAGCGCGTTCTGATCCTGGTCCACTTCCTCGTCCAGCGCGGCCGTGACGACCAAGTCGTGCTGCACCGGGAAGTTCACCGAGCGGCCGATGAACGAGATCTGCCGTGACCGCTCGTGCAGCGCGTGGGCCAAGGCGACGTGGGCGGGATTGACCACAATGACGCGAGGTTGCAGCCGGATCTCGGTGAACTGCAGCACGCCGTTGACGGGCTCCAGACGTCCCACGGGGTGGTCTTCGTAGGCGACGACGGTCACCCGCTCCCGCGCGCACAGCGCCAGAAAGCTGAGCAGGCGGCAGCTGGCCACGGCGGCGAGCAGCAGCTCCTCTGGATTGTGAAGTGTCGCGTCGCCGCGGAAGTACGGGTCGGCGGACCCGACAATGGCGGGCTTGCCATCGAATGTGCAAGTGAATTCGCGGGAGTAGCCCGGGCCGTCGGTCGGTCCCGTCGCACTTCCGGTCCACGCGACCTGAGCCTGACAGTGAAGTTCGGCGGGCATGCGACACCTCCAAGGTCGGCTGAGGATGGTCGACCGCGTCGGGCGGCGCAACTGAAGAATCTCGCTACATGTGGAAATTTCCTACATGCCCCGGCCGGCAAGCCGAGCACGAGGAGCGCGGTTTCCCTTGTAAGCAAGCGGTGTTGTCTGGAGATGGGGCGCGTGGCACGGAGGCTGCAACTGGTTGCGCTGGCAGCCATGCGCTCGCTCTCTTCCCACCCTCTGGAGGTCCCCCATGTCACCCACCCGCCGCCGCATCCGCGCCCTGACCCTGGCCGTGTGCGTGCTGTTCCTGCCCGCTGCCCTTGCGGGGTGCGGCAGCGACGCCTCTTTGACCGGTGCCGACGAGAGCTTGCAGACGCCGAACCAGACAGGCGACGCCAAGTCCGACACAAGCACCAGCAATTACAGCGACACCGTGTCGAGCGACAGCTCCGGCTGGTCGCCGATGGACGCAAGCAGCTCAGACGCCACCGGTGGAACCGCCGATCCCGGCGCAAACGGCGACATGGGCATCGGACTGAAGCCGGGCGGCGCGCAAGACATCAACTACTTCAGGATGTTGCTGGGGCAGGGCAAGCTTCCCAAAGCGGCCGACATGACGATCGAAGGCTGGCTGAACGAGCACGACACGCTGCTGCCCAAGGCCAACCCGGAGCGCTCGATCGACCTGCACGCCATGGCGGCGATCCTGCAGGGCACGGCCAACGTCGCGCCCGAAGTCGTGCTGCAGCTGGGCTTCAACAGCGGCATGTCGCTGGAGCAGGTCAAGGCCAAGGTCGCGCTGACGCTCGTGATCGACCGTTCGGGGTCGATGTGGGGCGACAAGCTGGAGTACGTCAAGGCGGGCATGCGGGCGCTGATCGAGGTGTTGCCGGTGGGTACGCGGCTGGCGATCGTGTCGTTCTCCAGTGACGTGAAGACCGATTGGCCGGCCAAGGACTTCACGGTCGAAGACAAGCCCGCGCTGCTGAACGTGATCGATCAGCTGACCTCAGACGGCGGCACCAACATCCACGGCGCGCTGCAGGCAGGCATCTTCGTCTGCAAGTCCGCAGGCCCTGAGTACACCTTTCGCCGCGTCCTGCTGCTGAGCGATGGCCAGGCCACCGAGGGCAACACCGACCCCAACGCGATCCTCGCGGTGGCCAAGGGCGGCAAGCAGAGCGGCTGCAGCATCTCGACCGCAGGCGTGGGCTACGACTTCGACCTGCCGCTGATGACGAAGATTGCCCAGCAGGCCGACGGCACCGCCTGGTTCCTGCCCAATGCGGAGAAGGCCAAGGAGGTCTTCATCGAGGACCTCGAGACGATGCTGCTGCCGGTCGGCCAGAACCTGTGGGTGCAGTTCAAGCTGGCGGAAGGCTGGCACGTCGAGCAGATCTACGGGTTCGAGTGGGTGGAAAAGGACGGCGTCGTCAAGCTGTTGGGACCCAAGAAGGACGAGCCCAGCGACCCCGAGCAAGGCACCGATCAAGGCGACACGGTCGAGACTCCCGACACCACGGACGAGTCACCGCCGGTGGCGCTGCCGACGCTGTTTGCCTCAAAGAAGAACGGTCTGGTCATGGCGCGGCTGGTTCCCCCGGATGGGTCGGATCTGTCCAAGATTCAAGACCTTCTGCTGGCAGACATCACCTACGGCTACACGTTGTCCAAGACCAACGAGACGCAGCAGTTCACGGTGCCCGTCACCGTCCCCGGCGTGGTGCAGATTCCCGATGGCGGCATCGGCTATTTCGCCAGCCCCATCGTGCGGCGCGCATTTACGCTGCTGCAGGTCGGTCGGGCGCTGATGCGGTCCTGCACCCGGTTTGAAGCCGGGCAGGTCGTGGAAGCCCTGGCAGTGCTGGACGAGGCCAAGACGCTGGTCGCGCAGCAGAAGGCTGAGTTCTCCGCTGAGGAGCTGGCGAAGGTCGACATGGCGCCAGGTCTGGACGACGCGGCGGAGCTTGCGGCTTTGTTGAAGACGGTGATGGCGCAGGGTCAGGCGCAGCAAACGCCCTGACCCACGGGCGCTACTTCGCGGCGGGAGGCGGAACCGGAGCGGCGGCAGGCGCCGGGACCGCAGCGGCCTTCGGAGCCGGAATGGCAGCGGGAGCGACACCGGGAGCCGGAGCTACGCCGGGAGCGGCACCCTGCGGCATCCCCTGAGGCATTCCACCCTGCGGCATCCCCTGCGGCATTCCACCCTGCGGCATCCCCTGCGGCATTCCACCCTGCGGCATACCCTGCGGCATTCCACCCTGCGGCATACCCTGCGGCATCCCCTGCGGCATACCCTGAGGCATTCCACCCTGCGGCATACCCTGGGGCATTCCACCCTGCGGCATACCCTGGGGCATTCCACCCTGCGGCATACCCTGAGGCATTCCACCCTGCGGCATACCCTGGGGCATTCCACCCTGCGGCATCATTCCGGGAGGCATCATGCCGGCGGGCATGTCGGTGCCGGTCGGACGACCGGGCAGGCCGCGGGGCATCATGCCGGGAGGCATGTCGCCGGGGGGCATCATGCCGGGGGGCATCCCGTTGCCACCCTGGGGGCCGAAGCGCTGGATGCGGCGGAAGATGGGGGTGAGCTCAGGCGCGGAGAAGTCGGTGACCTCGTCGGGGCTGAACGACATGGGCACGCGCGCGGCGCCGTCGAGCAGGAAGACCTCGACCGTGCAGGTCGGCGCACCAGCGGCCAGCGCGAACAGCAGGCCCTGCGGCCCCTGATCGGCCCCGCGGCGCGGTACCGGCGTGAACTTCAGGCCCGCGCTGTCAGCCGCGGCCACCAAACGGGACTTGCCGACGGCGCCGGAGACGTTGGGTCCGGCGACGAACGGCTGGCCACCGAAGAGCTTGTTGGACGCTTGCACACACTGGTCGGCGCGAGCGCCGGCACCTTGGCGGAAGTGCAGGGTCGCCGTGACGCGGCCGTCCATCTCGAACAGGATCTGGACGCCCTGATCGTGCTCGAGGCGCACTTCCGAGTCGCCGTCGGGTGCCGGAATCACGAGACGAACCGACCAGTCGCGCTCGCTGACGAACGGCACGCCGAACTTGCGGTCGCGCAGGATCTCAGCGCGACCCTTGGGGTCACTGCGGATCTTGGCCACGACTTCCCATGCATCCGCGTAGCTGGCGGACTGGGTGGGAGCGACTTCGACGCGAACTTCCCTGCCGCCAAGCGGAGTTCCGTCGCGTTGGTACAACCACAGGTGAGTGGGGGCGACCCGCTCCACCATGCCGGCGATGACGAGAACGACCAAGACGGCGATGGCGCCGATTCCGATCCACAATCCCTTGCCTTGCATGAATTCCTCCAGTTTGGACCCTCGTGAGGCGGGCGCATGGTAGGAGCGTGCAAGTCAAAGGGCAAGCCGCGCATTCCCGCAGCCGGTGTGACCCTGCGCGCACCGTCACCCGACCGGTGACGCGGCCCCTGCAAACGCCAGCACGGCGTCGGCCAGCTTCGCGTACTGGGGCAGGCGGTTGTAGCCCTGGGCAGAGACTCGCAGCCAGCGGTGGCCTCCCCACGTCATGACGGGCACCTCGATGCGGTGGACCCGCCACAGGTGTGCGGCGAGCGGGTCGGGGGGTAGCGCAGGCGCGTCGTCGGGGTCGTGCAGGTGGCCGGGCAGGGCGACCGTGGCCAGACTACCGATCAGCTCGTCGGGGCAGGCAGGCGCGACTCCCCAGGCCGAGCACAGCAGATCGCGGGCTTGCAGGACCAGCGACCGGTTCGCCGCAAGCCACGCCGGCCAACCCCCGGGGCGCAGACCGTCCAGGAATCGCAGGGCGACCGGCACGCACAGGGCAGCGGTCGGGTCGCCGGTGCCCGTCCAGTCGAATTCCATCCAGAAGCGGGGTCTTCCGCGTGTCGGTCCTTGGAAACCGTGACTGATCGACAGCGGATGCAGCTGCGGCTGACGGTCGCGGCGGACGTGGAGAAAGGCCGCACCCTTGGGGCCGCACGTCCACTTGTGGCAGTTGCCGGTGTAGTAGGCGGCGCCCAGACGGTCGAGGTCCAGCGCCACCATCCCGGGGCCGTGCGCCCCGTCGACCAGCACGTCGATCCCCTGCGCCTGCAGCGTGTCGACGATCGGTTGGATGGGCCACACAAGGCCCGTGGGGCTCGTCACATGGTCGATCAGGGCAAGGCGGGTCCGGGGCGTCACCGCAGCGGTCACGGCTTCGACCACCTGACGGCCAGACGCAAGAGGAAACGGCACCTGCGCCACCACGACGCGCGCTCCGGTCGTCTGGGCGACGTACTCGACGGCGTTGCGGCACGCGTTGTAGCCGTGGTCGGTCACAAGGATCTCGTCGCCCGGTGCAAAAGACAGCGATCGCAGGACAGAATTCACGCCCGCCGTGGCATTGGCGACCCAAGCGAGGTCCTGCGGCTGGGCTCCCAGAAACGCACACAGCTCGGCCCTTGCGGCGTCCAGCAGCGGCTCGAGATCGCGGTCCAGAAACTGCACGGGATTGCGCTCCATCCGGGCACGCAGCTGCGTCTGGGCGTCCAGCACGATGTCGGGGCAGGCGCCGAACGAACCGTGATTCAGGAAGGTGATGTTCTGCGCGACCTTCCAATGCGTGGCGAGGTCTCTGGCGGTGGGCGTGGCAGGCTGGGTCGGGGGCATGCAGGGCTCTGGGTTCGGGTCCAGAGGCGAAGCGTAGTGTCCGCAACCGCCGAAGTCGATGCAGCACCGGCCTGCGGACCGACCTGTTCAATTCCGCCGACAGGCACCAGTCCGGGGTTGCATTTCGGCACATGACGGTTCATTTTGGGCCCCCGGGACTAGGGGTGGCGTCCCGTCGGGGGACCGCTTGTGAGCCGTCCGTCCTCGCGTCGGTCCCTCGCGAACACGACGCTGGGCTCGCCTTCCACCGCGCGTGAGGTCCTGTGTGATACCAGAGCTACTGAGCAAGTACCCCGTGGGCGAGCTGCTGACCCGGCGCTTGCTGCTGGTCGACGACGAACTGCCCAACTTGGCTGTGCTGCAAGCCTTTCTGGAGACGGACTACGAGGTGCTGACGGCCCGTTCCGGTGCCGAAGCGCTGGAGGTGCTGGCGCGCGAGACGGTTGACGTCATCATCGCCGACCAGCGCATGCCGGAGATGACGGGCATCGAACTGCTGGAGCGGGCCCGAGCCACTCGCCCCGACGTCGCGACCATCGTGCTGACAGGCTACAGCGACACGCCAGCCCTGATCTCGGCCATCAACCGCGCCCGCGTGTTTCGCTACCTGAAGAAGCCCTGGAACGCCGACGAGGTGCTGGACGCCGTCTCTCGCGCCAGTGAGGCCGTGGCACAGCAGCGCGCCATTCTGCGGCTGGTCGAGCTGCTGTCGGCGCGGTCCGACGAGCTGGCGGAGGCCCTGGCAGAGCTGCGAGAAGCCCAGAAGAACATGCTGCATTTGGACCGCTTGGCCACGACCGGGCGTCTGGCGGCGGGCATCACCCACGACTTGCGAAACGCCATGAACGGGTTGCTGCACCTGGAGCGGGAGATCAACGCGCGGGATGCGGACCCGGAGCTTGTCGAGTCGGTGACCGTGGGCGTCGCAGGTGTCCGCAACCTGATGAACGCTCTGGAGACCATGAACCAGTTCGTCCGGCAGCGGCGGATGTCGATGGCGATGGAGTATTTCGATCCGGCCCAGGTGGTGAAGGATGCCGTGACGGTGATGCGTCTGGACCTGACCTTCCGGGTGCGGCGGGTCGACGTCGAGGCGCCGACGGGTGACCTGCCTCCGCTGTTTGGTGATCGACAGAAGCTCGTGCAGGTACTGGTGAATTTGCTGCGCAACGCCGTTCAGGCGACGGAGCCGCAACAGGGCATCGCGATTCGCGTCAGCCACAGCGGTCCCGACATCGTCTATCGGGTCGAGGATGAGGGCCCCGGCTTTCCCGAGGACCTGAGGGAGCACCTGTTCCAGGCCTTTGTCTCGTCCAAGGGCGATCAGGGCATGGGGTTGGGGCTGTACATGTCCCACCTCATCGTCACCAGCCACAACGGCCGCATCGCCTGCCACGACCGACCGGGCGGCGGCACCACGTTCGAGATCCACCTGCCGACCGCCGACTTGCCGGCATAGGTGCAGCGGGCTCCGCGTCTCGCGGCTTTCTGGAGACACCCTGCCATGACCCTGACCCCCGAGGTTCCCACCGTCTCCGGCGCCGCCCTGCAGGGCGCTGGCCTGCAGTCGATGGGAGAGATCAGAGAATACGAAGAGTTGGAAGGGGCACAGGGCCGCGAGATCTTCTTCCGCCCGGAGCGCTATCGTCCAGAGGATCTCCTGCCGCTGACGTCGGCGGTCGAGGTCTCGTGGGACGGCGCCATCGAGAGCTGCCAACTGGTGGACATCTCGGCGTCCGGCGTCGGTCTTGCGTGGTCCGGGGACGCGATTCCTTCGGTGGGTGCCGTGCTGCAGCGCCTGACCGTCGGCTTTGACGGCCACGTGCTGTACGACGGCGGGGCACGGGTCACCTCGCTGCGCCGTCGGGGCGATGCACAGGTGGTTGGCGTGTCCTTTGCCGACGCACTGGTCAGCATCGACGACGTGCTGAGCCTGCGCCACGTCGTGACCTGGCGGGGCGCCCAGTCGGATTTGTCATTTGGTCAGGCTGAGTGGTCGATCGAGGGACACGAGACGTTCCGCGCCCACGTTGCCGAGTTCCGCCTGTTCCTGGAGGACGCCGAAGAGGCGTTTCGCAAGATGGAAGCGGACTTGCCGTGGTCCGTCGTGCACGGTGAGGCGGACCTGCCGGCGCGCCGCGCCCTGATCGAGCGGTTGCGCGCCGAGTTTGTGCCGCAGGTGCTCGACCGATTCACGCGGATCGACCAGGCGATGCGGCGCGCGAATCGGGCGGACAACGAGGTGCTGAAGGCGTTTTCGGTGCGTCACCTGCACCAGTTGCTGATGCCCGCGCCGCTGCTGCACCGCACCCGATACAAGCCGCTGGGGTATCCTGGTGACTTCGAGTCCATGAATTACATGTACTTCCGCAACTTTGAGGGCGCCACGCTGTACGGCAAGGCGCTACACTTGGCCTCGTGCGATTCGCTGCCGGCACAGGCGGTGCGGGCGCGCAAGGACGTGATCAAGGCTCGGCTGCTCGAGCTGGCGCGCGAGACCCGTCCGGGTCGGCCCGTGCGGATCGCCTCCGTGGCGGCCGGCCCTGCGCAGGAAACACTCGAATTTCTGTTCGAGGTCGAGGAGATCGCGGGACCCATCGAGATCGTGCTGTTCGATCAGGACAAGCAAGCGCTGTCCTTCGCGCACCGTCGCTTGGGGCCAGCCGTCGAGCGCCACGGCCGCGGCCTGATCAAGCTGGTGTTCCTGCACGACTCGATCAAGCGTTTGCTGCACGACCCCACGCTGTTCGCAGATCAAGGGCCGTTCGATTTCATCTTCAGCTCAGGGCTCTACGACTACCTCCGGATTCCCACGGCGGTGACGCTGACCCGCAACCTGCACCTGCAGCTGGTCCCCGGCGGTGAGGCGTACGTGGGCAACATGGACCCCGCCAACCCATGCCGCTGGATCTTCGAGCATCACCTCGACTGGACCTTGATCTACCGGTCGCAGGCCGAGATGCTCGGCTTTGGCCGCCAGGCCCTGCCTGACGCCCCGCTGCGCATCGCCGAAGATCGCACGCGGATCAACCCCTTCCTGGTGGTGACGCGCACGTGATGCTCCGTCTGAACCCAGACCGGCCGAACACGCAGCCGCTGGAGGCCGACCCCGTCGACGTGGAGCGTCGGTGGGAAACGTGGCTGCTCGAACGCAACCGGATGAGCACCCGGATCGCCTTCTGGCTCACAATTACCATCTACCCCATGTTCGGCTTGCTGGACTGGATGGTGGCGCCTTCGAAGTGGTGGCCGCTGCTGTTCACCACGCGGGCGGTGGTCTCGCTGTGGAGCCTGTGGCTGCTCGCCATCCACCGCGGTGAGTTCTTCAGTCGGCACTGGCGCATCCTGACTTCGGGGCACGCGGTCATGCTGGGCGGCGGCATCTCGGTCATGACGGTGGTGATGGGCGGCTACGAGACGCCGTATTACGCGGGTCTGAACCTGTCCGTGATGGGTGTCGGCCTGCTGTTCGTGTGGACGGGGCGGCAGGCGGCGTGGACGTACGGTCTGGTCGTGGCCTCCTATGTCATTCCCAATGCGTTTCACGGCGGCCCGATCAACTGGGCGTGGGCTGCGCCGAACCTGTTCTTTGTGTCGTCGACGGCAACGGTCGTCACGGCAGCGCAAGCGTTTGGTTTTCGCTCCAACCGCGACCAGGTGCTCAACCAGATCCGCCTGGAGCAGACGACAGCCAATCTCGAGCGCGCGCACGCGCAGCTGCAGCAGCTCGACGCCTTCAAGACCAAATTCTTCGCGAACATCACGCACGAGCTGAAGACGCCGCTTGCGATGATCCTCTCGCCGCTGGAGCTGCTGATTCAGGAAGAGCTGGGCCGTTTGACCGACGTGCAGCGCTCGACCCTGCAGACGATGTTTCGCAACGGTTTCAAGTTACTGAACCTGATCAACGACTTGCTTGACCTGACCAAGCTGGAGGAGTCGCGCCTCCGCTTGCGCATCGCGCAGCACGACATGGTCGAATGGTTGGGCAATCTGGTGGGGCACGTTCAGCCGCTGGCCCAACGCAAGCGCGTGGCATTGGTGTTCAACGCCTCGGTTGCGGACGCGAACATCTGGTGCGACATCGAGCGCATCGAGCGGGTGATGATCAACCTGCTGTCGAATGCGGTGAAGTTCACGCCTCCTGAGGGCCACATCGCGGTGCGGCTGTTCGACGACGGAGGCGCGGTGCGCATCGAGGTTGTCGATGATGGCCGGGGATTTCCCCCCGAGATGGCCGACCGTGTGTTCGAGCGGTTCTTCCAGGTCGACATGGGCGGCACCCGCAAGCACGGTGGCACCGGCATCGGTCTGGCGCTGGCCCGCGAGCTGGTCGGGCTGCACGGTGGCCGCATCTATGCGCGCGGCGCAGAGGGCAAGGGCGCCTGCTTCACGGTCGAACTGCTGAAGGGTCGCAGCCACTTCCGTCCGGACACACTGACCGACGCCTCAGAGCCGGCGGATGCGCTCAAGGTCGGCCGGCCCCACCAGATCGAGATTCTGGGCGGAGCGGTCGAGGTCGATGGACGCGATGACTTCCGGCTGTTGGACATTTCTGAGCTGACCGAACGGCGTGTCGTCGAGCGCGACCAGGACGAGAACCAGCGCCAATGGACGGTGCTGATCGTCGAGGACACCCCAGACGTCATCCGCGTCATTCACCTGGCGCTGCGGCGTCACTTCAAGGTCATGGCGGCTCCCGACGGGCTCAAGGGCCTCGAGATGGCCGTGCGAGAGCTGCCGTCGCTGATCATCACCGATCTGATGATGCCCGGCATCGACGGGCTGGAGCTGACCCGTCGGTTGCGCGAGGACCCGCGGACGCGCCACACGCCGATCGTGATGCTGACGGCTCGCGGCGATCTGGAGGACCGGGTGCGCGGTCTCGACACCGGCGTCAACGCGTACTTGAGCAAGCCGTTCTCGGCCAAAGAGCTGCTCTCGACCGCACGGTCGCTGTTGAACATTCAGGAGACGCAGGCTGACCTGCTGCTGAACTCGCGCCTGGACTCCCTGGAGACGATTGCAGGTGGCCTCGCCCACGAGATCAATAACCCGCTGAATTACGTGAAGAATGCGTTGAGGCGGGTGGAGATCGATGTGCATGACACCGTCGAGTTGATGCAGGTCGCCCGCGGCCGCGCGCTGAGCGACGAGGAGATCGCCCGACTGCAGAAGAACGAGGAACGCGTCCACAAGATGATCGAGATGGCCGACGGAGGCGTGAAGCGCATCGCGGCGACGGTGGACCTGATGGGGCGCTATAGCCGCGAGGGCTACTCCCGCGCCATGCGCCTCTACGACGCCTTTGGTGCCGTTCGCGACATCGTCACCATGGTCCTGCCTGCAACCGGGAGGCCGGTGAAGGTGGACGTCGATCTGGAAGGCGACGGCTATGTGGACTGTGTGCCGGAGGAGCTGAATCAGGTCCTCTCGAACTTGCTGCAGAACGCCATCGAGGCCGTGGCGGACGAATCCGGCTGCGTGTCGGTCTCGGGACGCGGCGACGACGACTGGGTGACCGTCACGGTGGCGGACAACGGACACGGCATCTCGGACGAAGCAAAGGCGCGCATCTTCACGCCTTTCTTCACCACCAAGGGCCCCGGTCGCGGCATGGGCATGGGCCTGACCATCGTCCGCCGCGTCGTGCAGAGCTTGGGCGGCACCTTGCAGCTGACCAGCGAAGCCGGCGTCGGCACCACGTTCATCGTCCGCCTGCCACGGCGCAGTCCGGTCGACCAGCAGGCCCTGCCGCTCACCTGAACCCGCCAGTTCCGCAACGGATCCGCGCGGGCGGCTTGACAGACCCCCGTGGGTCCCGTGGACTTGCCATCCCCCCCGAACAGTGCGTCTTGGTGTGAGCGGCCGTTGCCGCAGGAGTCCCGCATGTCCATTGCCCCTCCCAACCCCTCGCCGCGCCACAGATTTCGCCTGTTTCAACGGGCTCCGGCAAGTCTGGAGGAAGCCCAGCAGCACCCGCCCCTCGACATCGGGCCGGACCAGGTGCTGGAGATGGACGAGGCCGACTGGTACGCCAAGGTCTATCGCGGCGAGGATGCCCCTCAGCTGACCTGGCGCGCGGTGCTGGTGGGCTCGTTGCTGGGTTTTTTGCTTGCCTTCACCAACCTGTACATCGGCCTGAAGACCGGCTGGGCGTTGGGCGTGGCCATCACCGCGACCATCGTGTCGTACTCGCTGTGGTCGGTGTTGCAGCGCGTGGGCCTGTCGAAGGCCCCGATGACCATCCTCGAGACCAACTGCATGCAGTCCACGGCCTCGTCCGCTGGTTATGCGACGGGTGGCACGATGGTGTCGGCGATTGCCGCGCTGCTGATGGTCTCGGGCCAGCACCTGCCTTGGCCCGTGCTGGTCGCCTGGACGCTGCTGCTGGGGGCGTTGGGCACCGTGCTGGCCATCCCCATGAAACGCAACATGATCAACCGCGAACGCCTGCGCTTTCCCTCTGGCACCGCCGCCGCCGTGACGTTGCAGTCGCTGTACAGCAAGGGCGATGAGGCGTTGGCCAAGGCCCGGGCGCTGTTCTGGGCGGCGCTGGGCGGCGCGGTGGTGCCGCTGCTGATCGAGTTGCAGGTGCGCGAGACCGTCAGCGCGACGGGGGAGAAGGTCCGGTCGGCCCTGCTGCCCGCGGAGACTGCGCTGTTCGACTGGCTGCCGGCGCTGGGCACACACACGCACGAGGGGGGCGGTCAGGTGCCGAACCGGCCGTCGGACTGGACGATGGTGCTGGACCACAACCCGATCATGATCGCCGCGGGAGCCTTGGTCGGTCTGAAGGTCGCGATTTGGATGACGTTGTCCGGGCTGTTCCTTGCCTATGTGCTCGGGCCGCTGGGGCAGGACGCCGTGTGGACGAACGGGCAGGGCGAGCTGGTCGCGGCCGTCACCGCCCCGGGCAAGGCGTGGAAGGAGATCGGCATTTGGTCCGGTGTGCCCATCATGGTCGCCTCGGGTCTGCTGATGTTCCTGCTGCAGTGGCGCACGATCCTGCGCGCTTTCCAAGGCTTGGGCAGCAGCGCGGTCGGTGGCGCCGACGACCAAATCAGTCGAACGGAGGTGCCGTTCTCGTGGTTCGCGTGGGGCGTCGTCCTTAGCGGTGGCGGCGTGGTGTGGCTGGCGCATGCGTACTTCGCCGTGCCGTGGCACTACGGAGCGCTGGCGGTCGCGCTGACGTTCTTCCTTTCGCTGGTGGCTTGTCGCGCGACGGGCGAGTCCGACATCACGCCGGTGGGTGCCATGGGCAAGGTGATGCAGCTGACCTACGGTGTGCTGATTCCGCAGAACGCGACGGCAAACCTGATGACGGCCAGCATCACGTCCAGTTCGGCGGGCTCCGCGGCGGACTTGCTGAACGACCTCAAGTCCGGGTATCTGCTGGGAGCCCACCCACGCCGGCAGTTCATGGCGCAGTTCATTGGCATCTTTTCGGGCACTGCTGCGACGGTCATGGGCTTCTACCTGCTGGTGCCCGACGCCACGGCGTTGATGGGCTCGACGGCGGCGGACGGTACGGTCATCGCGCCCAGGTTCCCGGCTCCGGCCGCGCAGACGTGGAAGGCGGTGGCCGACGTGTTCCGGCACGGTCTGGGCAACATGCACCCCGTGCATCGTGAAGCGATCTTCTGGGGCCTTGGGTTTGGCGTCGTGCTGGTGGTGCTGGAACAGGCGTTCCCCAAGTGGCAGAAGTGGTTGCCGTCGGCCACAGGCATCGGACTTGGGCTGATCCTGCCGTTCCAGTACCCGCTGTCGATGCTGGCGGGTGCGGTCATCGCGTGGGTGTGGCAAGCGCGCAGCAAGGAAGGGGCAGAGCGTTACGTGGTGCCCATTGCGTCGGGCATCATCGCCGGCGTGTCCATCGTTGGCGTCATCGTGGCGGCCCTGAACAATCTGCTGTTCGCGTCCTGACCTGCCTCTGGCGACGCGCCACCGTACGCCTACCCACGACAGGCTGTTTGGGTCTAAGCTGCGGCATTCCACTGCGACCGTTCGGCCGCCCACCTTCCGGGGGACGTCATGACGACTGACTGCTCGACCCTGTTCCGCAGACTTCGACGGGCTGCTTTGGGCGCTCTGGCGTCGCTGCTGCTGCCCACCCTTGCGTGGGCCGCTGTGCCGACCACCGTGCTGTTGGAGGGGACGCTGCAGGCGACGGGCGGTGGTCCGGCGGCCGACGGCAAGTACCTGCTGAACCTGGCGATCTATCCGGATGCGCAAGGTGGTCAGGCAGCATGGAGCGAGCAGGGCGCCGAAGCGACTGTTCAGGGCGGCCTGTTCAGTCTCGCCATGGGCGCTAAGGTCCCGCTTAAGCCCGAGCTGCTTGCGGCGCTTTCCAAGGCCTATTTGGGCATCGCCGTGCAGCCGGACCCCGAGCTGCCGCGGGTGCCCGTGCACAGCGTGCTGTACGCCTTGCGCGCGGGCGTGGCGACTGGCATCGACTGTTCCGGTTGCGTCCAGACGGCGCACCTGGACCCGCAGGTGTTGGCCGCGTACGCCAAGTCGGCCGATCTGGCTGCCTACGCCAAGACCGCCACGTTGGCCAAGGTCGCGACGACAGGAGCTTTCGCAGACCTGTCGGGTGGCCCGGACCTGAGCGGCTATGCCCAGACAGTATCGCTGGCGACCGTGGCAACGTCGGGCACCTATGCGGATCTGGAGGGATTGCCGACCCTTGCCAAGCTTGGCATCGCCTGCGGCACCGGTCTGGTGGTGCGCGGCCTGAAGGCAGACGGCAGCTACGACTGCGTGCAGGCGATGGACCCCTCGGCGCTGCCCAAGGACGCGCTGGACGAGGTCTCCAATGGCCTGTTGACCAACCAGTTCAACGAAGTCGCCGCAAGCACCAAGCTGGTCCCCATCCCCGACAACAGTCCGGTCGGCGTCAGCGACGTGATCGACGTGCCCGACTTCGGCATCGCCCAGACGTTCACCGTAGCGGCCGAGATCGCCAACAGCGACACGGGCAACCTGCGCGTCACGCTCATCGACCCCGCCGGCACCAAGTTTGTGTTGTGGGACAAGACGGCCAAGGGCACCCAGGTCAAGACGAGCTGGCCTAACCCCACCAAGACCGTGTCCGGCGACCTGACCACTTGGATCGGCAAGAATCCAAAGGGAAAGTGGTACTTGGAAGTGGTCGACGTCGCCTTCCTCAACAACGGTTTCGACGGCGCCCTCAAGGGGTGGAGCCTGAACATCGGCGTCATGTCGTCTGCCAAGGTGGGGTTGGCCGGTCTGCTGAAGCTGCAGAACGCCGCCGAGGCCCCGCTTCCGTGCGGTCCGACACTGGCCGGTTCGCTGTACTTCGACACAGTGGCCAAGGCCGTGCGCTATTGCGACGGGGCGGCTTGGCGCAACTTGGCCGACACGTGCGGCAACGGCATTCTCGACGCCACCGAGCAGTGCGACGACGGCAACAACACCGATGGCGACGGCTGCTCTGCCACCTGCCAGACCGTGTGCGGCGACGGCAAGTTGCTGGGCAAGGAAGAGTGCGACGACGGCAACACCAAGGATGGCGACGGCTGTAGCGCGGCGTGCATCGCGTCGGTCGGTTTCTCAAAGGTGCGACCGGGCGCCTCGTGCGCTGCCATCCTCGCTGCGTGGACCAGCGCGGGCTGGACGGCCAAGGACGGCAAGTACTGGCTCGACCCGAATTTGGGCGACCCGGCCGACGCGTTTCAGGCGACCTGCGACATGACGCAGAAGGGCGGCGGTTGGACCAAGGTCAGCGAGTTCGCCGAGACGTACTACGACAACCTCAGTGAGCGCAGCAAGATCCCGTACAAGGAAGTGCTGATCCTCGAGTGGGACCACACGGCCGCAACCCCGGTCTACTCGAACTTCGTGGTCCAGCACACCTGCTACAACTCAGCCAAGACCGGCTTCCAGGTCGCCAACACATCGGCAAACTGCGACTCGGGCTATCAGGTGCGCGTCGGCGGTACCGGGGGGTCGTGCGGCGACGCTGAAGACGGCTGCTTTGGCTTGTACTACGGCGACCTGGCCGTCGGGGGCGGGTGCAACTGGAACTGCAGCGCAGGCGCCGTGAAGATCTGGGGCAAGGGCTATGCCTGCAACTCGTGTCGCTGCCGCAACGCCCCGTACACGACCATCGAGGGCTGTGGCAACGGCGCCGCGTGGGGCAACAAGCGCTTCTGGACCTATGTGCGCTAAGGCGCTGTTACGACAGTTCAAAGGAATCCGCATGCTGACGGACCCGCTCTTCGAGCCCGCCGCCGAACACTTCTTGAACCTGCAGGGCCGCATCGTCGCGGCCTTGGAGTCTCTGGACGGTCAGGCGACTTTCCGCAAGGACGAGTGGACCCGGGACGAATCCGAAGCCGACGGTGGTCCCGCTCTTCACGGTTGGGGGCGGACCTGCGTTCTGGAAGGCGGCGCGGTGTTGGAGAAGGCCGGCGTCGCATTCTCCAAGGTTCATGGCCGGTTCGCAGAGGGCCACGCCGCCTCGATGCCCGGCGACGGTCTGGACTTCCAGGCAACTGGCGTGTCACTGGTCCTGCATCCCCGCAATCCCCATGTGCCCATCGTGCACCTGAACTACCGGCGCTTGGGGCGCGGAGAGACGGCCTGGTTCGGCGGAGGCGCGGACCTGACGCCCTGCTACTTGAATCCCGAGGATGTGCGGCACTTTCACGACACCCACCAGCAAGTCTGCGAGCAGCATCCCCACGTGGCCGACTGGCCGACCCTGCATCGCCAATGCGACGAGTACTTTTACTTGCCGCACCGGGGCGAGCGCCGCGGCGTCGGTGGCCTGTTCTTCGACCACATGTCCTCGAACCCGCAAGAGATGTTCGCCTTCGTCAAGGCCGTGGGCGATGCGTTTCTGCCCGCCTGGTTGCCCATCGCCCGACGCCACCGCGACGACCTGTACGGTGACCGCGAGCGGCAGTGGCAGCTGGTCCGCCGCGGGCGCTACGTCGAGTTCAACCTGGTCCACGACCGCGGCACCGTGTTCGGACTGCGCACGGGCGGCCGTATCGAGTCGATCCTGATGTCGATGCCGCCGTTGGCCGCGTGGGGCTACGACCTGCAGCCCGAACCGGGCTCGCCCGAAGCGGCGATGCAGCAGGCGTTGAAGCGCCCCGCCTGACGATTGCAGCAGGCGTTCCAAGCTCGCGTCGAAAAGCCATAGCCCGCAGGCCAGCTTGACTGCGACCCGCCGCCATGGGGCAGGGCGCGCCAAAACGCCGAAGGGGACCCCCACCGCAGTCGGCAGGGGTCCCCTTCGTGTGTCTATCGACGGTCAGGATCTCAGTAGATGCCCTTGGGGTGCGCGCCGCCGAGGCCGTACGCATCCATGGCCTCACGCAGGTAGTACGGGACCTCGGAGTACTGCTTCAGCTTCATGCACGCCCTGTTGTACTGGCACTTGCAGCCGCTGTTGTCCGTGGCCGTGCAGCCGGGAATGGGACCGCCGTCGAGGTTGCCCATCGCGGGATCGAACTTGACCTGCGGCTCACCGGTCTTTGCGCCGATCACGGGCAGATACCAGTCGGGGATGCCGTCGCCGTCCTGGTCCGGGCCGGGCGTGGTCTCGTAGCCGTCCTTCAGCAGCAAGTTGGCGTACTCGAGCACGCGCGCCGCGATTCCCTTCTCGACGGTCTTGCCGAAGATCGTCTCGCGACCCAGACGGTGGGCGATGTACACCTTGCCGATCGGGTCGTGGAACTCGATGCGTGCCGTGATTCCCGGCTCGGCGTCCTTGCCCAACTCCCACACCCGCATCATGTCGAGCCAGCCCTGCTGGGCGTTCTCGGGCAGGTACAGCATCGTCCAGGCGATCAGGAACTTCTGCTGCTCCCAGCCCACCTGCGGGTCGACGATGACGGTCTTGGCGGGCGCCTGCGCACCGTACGGGGTATTGTCCGTCGCGCCGTACGAGGTGCACACCGTGCTGTTCTTCGACGGGAAGCAACTGGTCGGCTCGGTGCCGAACCAGGTCGTCCAGCCGAAGCCACCGGTCGGGTACTTCTGAGCGTCGACAAGGGGTTTGCCATTGTTGCCGGCGGCGAGACGCGGTCCCTTGATGAAGTCGTCGCCGGTCAGGAAGTTGGCCAGGAACCGGCGATAGCCGTCGGGGAACAGGTCGGCCAGCGAGGTCGCGCGATAGCGTGCGTCCACGAAATCGCCCAACGAGGCGCTGATGAAGTTGTCGACCGATTCGGTCATCAGCATCGAGACATACATCTTGTCGTAGTACGAACCGGCATTGACGGTGTACTCGGAGTCGTACTCGCCCTTGTCGTTGGCCAAGCGATTCTCCACCGGCCGACCACCGTACGTCACCTGGCCGTAGTAGCCGGTGGCGCCGTTGGGCACGATCAGGTTGACGGTGACGGGGGCGCTGCTCTGCTTGGCCTCCATCGACCGCAGCACGCCCGAACCGTCGGAGTAGTGCTCGCCTGACTCGGGGCGCGCCATCTGCTTGGCGAAGTGGTCGAACACGATGCCTGACGCCAGCACGTTGTCCGGGAAGAAGGTGCGCGCGGCGTAGGCCCACAGCTCGTCCGGATCGGCCCCGAACTCCAATGCGATGTCGCGATAGATGTTGCGGTACAGCGCCAGACCCTTGGCGCCGTCGCGCATCTTCTCGTTGAAGCGGGTCAGCGCGCGGTTGGCGGCGCCGCGCACAGAGAAGGTCTTTCGGCCCCGACGGTAGTTGTCGAAGATGTGATTGACCTCTTGCATCGTGATCATGAAGTTGAAGATCTCGTACGGATCCGCGCCGTTGTCGTGGCGATACACGCTCAGGTTGCCCAGGTCGGCCCAGTTGTCTGTTGCGAAGCCGTAGGGAACGCGTGGGCGACCCTGGGCATCGATAGCGGCATTGCCACCGCCACTGCCCTCGGCCGTCGTCGGTGCACGCAGGCTGGTCCAAGGCACGTAGTCGACCTTCTGCTGCCGGCAGCGAGTGTACTTCTCGTTGACCTTGACGATCAGACCGTCGAGGACCGGGTGGAACGACCCGTCGACGCTCTCGTTGTAACGCGCCGGCTTGAAGTCGAGGGGGTTGACCTCTTTGCAGCCGCTGATCAGGTCGTAGTTCAGCTGCAGCTGCGAGTAGTGGATGGTCTTGGTGCCCAGACTGAACTCGAGGCCCAAGATGCCGCCGAAGTTGTCGAGCTTTCCGAGCATGCTCTTGCCGCGGGGCGTGCCTCCCTTGTAGGAGGGGTCGGCGAACACCGCCACGGAATCGCCATACAGCATCCGGGTTGCCGCGAAGTCGTACGCGCCCAGTCCGATCATGTCCTGGGTGGTCTCGCCGGCGTAGTCCATGATCGACGACTGCATCCACATCCAGATCAGGTTGTCGCGCTCTTCCTTGGTCACGGGGTCGAAGAAGCGCGGGCCCACGCAGGTCGAACCGTCGGCCGCAAGCGCCTTGCACTCGGTCTTGACCGTGCCGTCCTTGGTGCGCAACTGCCAGTACTGGGGCCGGTAGAGCACCGGATCCGACGAGCTGATGAAGTTGTGGCGCAGGCCGATGCTGTGGCCCATTTCATGGCCGATCACGGCGTATTGGGCTTTGCGAGCGACGTACTGGCGCATCTTCTCGGCGCGCGCCTGCTGGACCTCGGGAGATTGCGTCGGGTCGAACTTGCCGAACTTCTCCTGAAGGATGTCGCCCAGCCCGGCGATGCTCAGCGGCGCCTCAGCCATCTGCATGATGCAGGTGCCGCGCTCGGCCATCGCGTTCTCCTTCATGCGACGCAACTCTCGCTGAACGCTCGGGTTGCCACCGCGCAGGGGCGACGCGAGATCGAGCACGGCCTGACCCAGCGGCATGCCGACCATGCCTGCCAGCATTTGCACGGCCGGGGTCATCAGCGACGCCTCGAAGATCGTCCCCATCGCCAGCTGACGCCGGGCGGCATACAGCGGCGCGGAGGTCGTCGCAGCCTTGGACGACGCGGTGACGCCCTTCATCTGCTCCTTGAGCACGCCCATCGCCTGTACGGCCTTGGGGTGCTGCTGCTCGAATTGGGCGGCGTGCGCGGCGTCCATGTGGCGGCCGTCGGTGTCGCCGACGCGATCCTCGTGCTCCTCGGCGGACAGCCCGGGCAGCATGCCGTTGGCGGATGCGGCCTTGGCCGCTTCGGACCAATCCTTGATGTAGGTGCCTTCCGTGACGTTCTCGGTCTTGAGCTCGCCCGCAATGAAGCGCGCCTGGTCAACGACGCCCTGGCTCCACAGTTCGTTGACGTAGGTCCACACGTTGATGCTGGCGGCCAAGGTCTCGCCCGTCAGCGGGTCGTTCGAGTCGACCATGATGCCCCACGGCGAGGGTGTCTGCGGCTCGACAATGCCGTTGACCTGGTGGTAACGCAGGTCGCCGCGTCGAACGTTCAGCGCCTTGCGGCAAGTCTTCAGCACGGCTTCGTCGGCGTTGACGCGTGCAGCTTCGCAGTCCACGGCGCTCACGTTCGGCGGAAGGCGGTCGGTGCCCTTGCCGCAGCCTGCGGGATCGCCAGCCTCGACCGGGCTGTGGCACAGCACCAGCATCTCGGGCATCTTGGCGATCGCGATGACGCCGGCTGAGTAGCCTCGCTTCTGGCCGACGCTGTCTGCCAGGTTCTGGCAGAGCAATTCGTTGCGTCCCAAGTCCGTGTAGGCACGGCCATTGCGGCAGTCGTCGACCTCGATGGCCAGCGCGATGGCGTCGCCGTTGTCGTCGGCCTGGCCGTCGTACACCGGGAACCGCTCAGCGCACGACGCGCCGCCCACTCGGTTGCATTCCGCAAGCTGTGAACCGCGGATGCCCACGCGAAGGGCCACGTCCCACTCGTTGGTGGCCTGCTCGGTCGCATCGAAGTACTCGAGATTGCTGCCACTCGTGTAGTACCAGGCCAGCGGCTTGGGGGTGCGGACCGTCAGGGGCAGGGCGCACCGCTGCTTGAAGGTGTCGCACCGGGCTCCCTTGGCTCCCACCAGCGCGTCGACGGCCTGGCACTCGTCTTCGGTGCCGTCCTTGTCGAGGTCGCGGTGCGGATCAGCGCCGAAGGGCGTGGTCGTGGGCGTGTAGCAGGGCATGAACCCTTCCATCTTCGCGGGATTCGCGTAGTAGTGGCTGCGGTCCCAGATGTTGTAATAGTTCAAGAAACGGTACCACTTGGCATCGGTCATGCCGTAGTTGCGCGTGTACCCCGACCGCTCGGTCGTGAAGCCGCCGAAGGCCTGGAAGCGGAAGCCGTCGTAGTCGCGGGGCTCGAAGTCGGACGCCACAACGCGGCGGAACGCATGGCGGACGGTGAGTTCGATGGGGTTGCACGAACCGGTCGGAGCGGTACCACCCGAGAAGTCGGCGTCGAGGAAGCAGGCGGGGAAGGAATCGATACCCCAGCCCAGGTGGCTCAGGTCGACGACGCCCGGCTTGGCAAACGCCTTGCTGGTGATGTCGAAGTACGTGTTGTCCGCAGCGAAGTAGGGCGCGTTCGGGTCGTTCGGATCCTGAATGTTGTACGCCATGGGCTCGTACTGCACGCCACCGTAGATGCCGACCATCGACAGCGTGTCGAAGTCGTAGCTGTCGGTGTTCAGGTTCTTGGACCAGTCGACCCGCATGTGGGTGCGCTGGTACCACGGGCGGTCGTAGTTGTTTTCTTCGAGGATGTTCATCTCCTCGCCCGTGGTGGAGTTGTACGACCGCTTGATGTCGAAGTGCGACTCGATGCGGAACGCGCAGACGATCACGCCGTCCTGCGTCGCCTTGCCCAAGCCCTTGCCGTCCGAGCCCTCGATGCGCTCGTAGGCCAGGCGGCCGATCAGCAGTCCCTCGGTGATCTGCCACTTGATGCGCGACACCGGCTGGGCGTAGGTCGACGTGAACAGGCCGTCTTGCGACGCGCCATAGCCGACGTCGACCAGGGTGGCCTGTGCCCAGAACTCCGGGTCGTCGGCGGTGCTGACCAGGTCCTTGCCGACGAACAGGGTCTTGTCGAGCGCCCAGGGCTGGACGCGGTCGATCGGATCGCGCTCCTGGGCACAGCTTGCGGTAAAGGCCGAAAGGGCGAGCAGCAGGAACAGGGGGGCGCGAAGGGCGCGGAACATCGAGGACCTCCCGGACGGGCGAGACGAGATGGCGGGGCTAGAACAGCTCCGCGGGGGCGATCTGCAAATTGAGGTACAGGTTCGTGAAACGATTAAAGAAGGCGGACTGGTACGTCGAATCGGGTGCGAGCTGGCTGTTCACCGTCTGGGCTCCCAAGGAAACGTTCACCACATCCGTGATGTCCCATGACGCCTCGACCACGTAGACCATGGTCACGCGCTGCGACGGGTCACTGGGGTCTGGCTCGACGGTGTAGGTCGTGCCTTTGGCGGTGCTGAGGGCATAGAGTTGGTCGGCGTGCACACCCGCGGTGGCGGTGACAGCGACCGAGGACAGAGGCGTCCACGTCGCGTTGGCCAAGCCGGTCCAGCGCCATTCAGGGTTGCGCAGGCCGGTGTGCGAAAACTGCGAGCAGCCGCTGGTCAGGTCGGCGCAGCCCACGACCCACGGCGAGTCGAGCTGGCCGGTCGTGTACTGGTGCGCCATGTAGGTACCGCGGCCGGATAACGACAACTGCAGTCCCTGACCCGCAAAGCGTGAGCTCCACGCTGCCGTGACGCCCAGCGAAGGGGCGATGATGAGCGAGCGGGCGGCCGACGCCTTGCTGGTGGGCAGGTTCACACCCAAGTCAGAGGACACCGACAGTCCGGTCGGGGTCACGGGGTCGGGCAGCAAGATCGCATAGCGCGCACCCAGTTGCGTGTCGCCCACCATGGTCTCGCCCCGGTAGGTGGTCCAGTCGCTTTGGGTCAACTCTCGCGACAGGCTGCTGGATGCGTTGAAGCGCACCCGCGGATTCAGGGTGTAGCGCACGGTGGCGCTCAGCGACATCTCGACGTTCGGGTTCCAGGTCGGGTCTGCGGCCTTGTCCAAGCCAATGGCCAGTACGTCGGTCCGCAAGCTGACGTCGGAACCACGGAAGCTGGCCGCGATGCCGGGCTCGTCCGCTGGTGCCGCCACCGCCGTAACTGCATCTTCCGCCGCCGCCGAAGCGGGACGGGCAAGCATTCCGACGAGGAGGAGCAGGAGGGACAAGCTCAGGCAGGAAGAGCGGAGCGGACGAAGAGACCGTGGCATGTGGGGAACCGGGCCTTCAGAGCGGAGAGGAGCGACCACCCGTGCGGGAGCCGAGGGGCGCGTGTGGTAGTCCCCGCAACGCCGGGTGTCAATGCCGAACTGCGCGAGGAGTCCCCTCCGACCTTGTCGCGTGCGTTTGCAGTGTGGACGGGCGCGGCCTTGACGACGCAGCGCGTCAATCAGCGTGCGCCGGGGACAAACGTGCTGGTGGCTCAGGGGCGTGATCGTGCGGGCCGGCGTTCTACCGCTGCCAATGGTCCGGCGCTCGAACCAACTCGAGCTCGTAACCGCCCCAGACCGAATCGAATTCCAGCCGGGTCAAGCCGACCTCGGGGGCCAGGCAGCGCTCGTAGCTGTAATAGTCGCCCGTGTCCGGTGACGGGTGCTGCAGGGCCGCGCACAGGCTGGGCCACGAGCCGATGGCCTTGCGGTACACGCCCTCGTCGTCGGGGCGCAGCGCGGCCGGAGAGCCGTCCAGCTTCGCGGTGGGAGACAAGGGCCAGGTGGGGTCCTCTGCGACCAGCGTGCGGACCTCGTCCGCGTCGGGCGCATCGTCGCCGAGCAGCAGCCATGCCGCCGGTTGTCCCTTGTGCGTCCCGAACACCAGAGCGAGGTGAGGAGCAAATTCGGGGAAGGGCGCTGCGGTCAGTCCCAAGCGGTCGAGGTCCTCTGCCCCTTGGCGCGCGCCGCCGACCTCGACAACCAGATCGTGTACGCGGTACCCGGCAACCTCACGCAGTCCGGTCTCGACCAGATCGAGGTCGCGGGTGGCGTCGGGCGCAGCGGCTTCCTGTGCTTCGCCGTCGCGGGTGACTTTGGCGCGGTAGGTCCAGCGCGGCGCCTTGGCCGCGTCCGCGGCTGGGGCGGCCGTCGCGGTGCCGGAAGGCGGAGGGGGCGGCGCGGGCTTTCGCTCGCAACCTGAGCCGACGAGGAGCAAGAGCAGGGCGGCAACGGTCGGCAGGCGGTGGGCCATGACGCACCTCGGGGAAGGGGTGTCGATGCTGGCGCAATCGGGCGGGTCGCGCAAACCCTAGGCTCCAACCGCAACCGACCGGGGCGCGGTCATTCGTCGGAGTCCGGTCGAGGCGGGGCTTGTTCCTGTCTTTGCGCCTGCCGATCGTCTCGCTGGGTCCAGACGTCGTGCGTTCGTGTGGCATCGCCGTCGATGGGAATCGTCGGACCCAGAAAGCGCGGCTGCGTGTTCAGGACCTTGACGTCGAGCCAAGCCTTGACCCTCGCACCTGACTCACGCACTGCATCGAAGGTGCGCTTGGCATACACGCGCCGGTCTGCCTCAAGCCCCACCGCCTCGATTCCGGCCTGCCGCGCCAGGTAGAGCGAACGCGGCAGATGGAAGGCCTGCGTGCACACGACCGCCCGACGCACCAGAAACACCCGCGCCGCCCGCTGCATCGTATCGAGCGTGCGCAACCCGGCATGGTCCATGAAGATCGCTTCGGACGGCACGCCCTGGGCCAGCAGCCAGCGCCGCATCGCATTTGGCTCGTCGTACTTGGGGCCGTGGTGGTCGCCGGACACCAGGATGCGCTGCACCTTGCCCGCCTGAAACAGGTCCAGTGCTGCTTGCAGGCGGTCTTGTAGCGCAAGCGACGGGGTGCCGTCGGGGCGAACGTGGGCGCCCGGCACGATGGCGACCGAGAAGTCAGGCACATCTGCGGCGTTGCGGTAGGTCACCCCCGCGCCTGCCTGCTGCACCGTCTGATTCAGGGCGTACGCCACCACGACGACAACGGCGAGGGCGAACAGGGCGATCAACATCATGCGAAGGCGTCGGGGCATGGGTTTGAAGAGCGGCTAGAGCGACTGGGTGTCCAGCGGCGTTTCGAGTGCGCCCATCTTGGCCGACACGATGGCGCGTGCCGAGATCGCGAACACGTAGTCTCCGATAAAGAGGCTGCGCTTGACCTCGCTGGTGGAGAACATCCATGGGTCGGCGCAACCCTTGGCGTACACCTCGTCGTTCGGGGTCACGAGCGGGAGCCCCCCGAGCTTCTGGAAGCCGTTGAAGGCCGTCACGTCGTACACGTACAGGCCGCTGAACTCGAGGGGCTGCGCGGGTATGCCAGGCGTCGCGGCGCCGCACACCGTGGCTGGCAGCCCCAACCAGTGCCGGTTGCCGTCCCAATTGAACGCCAGGTGGTCCGTCGCCGCTGCCGACGAGGAACCTTGCGTGCCGATGACTTCTGCGTGAAGCAGCTTGGGACTCGCCGGGACAGCCACGTCCACCAGCTGCAGCCGCAGGGACGACCAGCTCACTCGACCGGCGGACGCGCCCGAGACTTCGAAGCCAAGCGTCAGCAAGGTCCTTGGTGCAATGAACTGCATGTACGTGGCGAACCCGGGCACCTTCAGTTGCCCGATTTCTTTGGGGTGGGTCTTGTCCGTCAGGTCGATCACCAGCAGCGGGGCGGTGTTGTCTGCCGTCGACAGGTAGGCGGTCTTGTCGTCGAACCGCACGGAGCGGATGTCCTGACCCTTCACCAGCCCGGTCAGCGCGCCCACGGTTTCCAGCCGGTCGAGTCCCGCCTGTTCCATCACGTACAAGTGGTTCTCGACCGCCGGGTTGGGCATCTTGCCCAAGGTCGTGGCGAGGCGAAGGTCGTCGCCGGACTCGTTCATCGAGAACTCGTTCAGCACCAGCCCCTTCACCACGCCAGAGCCCATGTACGTCGTCGTCACGCCGGTTGCCGGAAGGCTGAAGCGATGGACGCTGGTGGCCTGCTCGCTCGGATCCTCCTGCCAGTACCAATTCTCGTTCGGCTGCCGGTAGTGCCGTTGGGCGATGTAGATCGACTTGGCGGTGGCGTAGACGGCGCCGGGGCGGCCCAAAACCGTGCGCGCCGACAGCGGTTCGTCGCTGGTCAGGTCAAAGGAAATCAGCCCGATCAGGTTCTGGCCGTCGCCCTCCTGCCCCATCAGGAAGCCGCCGCAGTTGCCGAATAGCTCGGTGTCTGTCGTTGGCTTGCCCAACAGATCGCGTTGGTCGATGACGGAGGGAAATAGGCCTGTCAGGTCCAACTGCTCGATCACTTTCTCGTTCTTGGCCTTCAGCAGCTCGTAGGCTTCGGCGACCTGAGGCGCAGAGTACGGGTAAACCGCGCCGCTAGAGCTGCAGGCCTCCTCCCACGGCAGCAGCTGCTTGGGCCGCATGTCGTATTTGTCGGCCGCGAGCTGGGGAAACACCACGACCGTGTGCACGACGTTGCCGATCAGACGGGCAGACAGAAACGTGCCCGTGATGCCGGCCTTGCGCACCGGAACCGGAGCTTTGCGATTGGTGATGTCGAGCACGGTGATGTCCAGCGAGTAAGCGTCGCCGGTGAAGTCGCAGTCATAGCCGTAGGTGCACGCATCGGTGCCGGCCTGCCACCCGCCGCCCGCATCCATGCCCGCGTTGGGACTCAGCAGCTGCAGCGGGTACTTGGACTCGAAGACGACCGCGTAGTCGCCGTGGACAAACAGGCGGCGCGGGATTCCGTCGAACGCGTGGGAACCGACCTCCTGGATGTCGGCGGGCGAGGACACGTCGAAGATCCGCAGCTTCTTGTCAGCCAAGAGATACAGGTACTTGTCGTCGTATTTCAGGAAATCGGCCTCTTCGACTTGGGGCGGCGCCACACCGGCAGGCTGCCCTCCATTCGAGGGGGCGTCCTTGGTATCCGATTCCGGCGTGTCGAGGGTGTCTCCGGTCCCGACCATCGTCTCGCCGGCCTGGGCATCGACCGCAGGTCCTCCGCCGTCGGCGGTCAACCGGGACCCGCAGCCGAGTTCCACCTGCTTCAGCGCGCGCTGCTTCTGCGCTTCGACCTCGGCAGCCATGGTGGTGACGATGCGGTTCCGGACAGTGTCCATCACCTCGCCGCACCCCTTGGCCTCCACCAGTCGTGCCAGCGTTTCGCCATACGTCGGTGTGTGGGGCGGCGGTGTCCAGACGTACCCGGTCGTGTCTCCAATGGCGTCACCGGCGACAAGAACTCGGCGAGTCTCGTCCTTGCAACCTGTCGCCATTACAGCGGTAACCAGAACCAGCAGCCCGGTGAAGCGCGGGGCGGCAGAGCGAAACCGGCGGCAGGGCATTGCGAACCTCCTCGACAACGGGTCCATCCTGCGCCATGAACGGTTCTTCGCCAAGCAGACCCGGGGCCCTGTGACCCCGTTCGAGAGGCTGCACCGATGCCCGACCTGTTCGCCGAAGTTGTCCATACCAGCCGCGCCTACTTGCGTGACTCGCTGTCGCACGCAGGCCACGCCTTGGGGCTGTGGCAGGCGCTGGCGGACCCGGTCCCGCTGCCCCAGCTGGCTGAACGGATCCATGTGTCGCCGCAGCGGCTGCGCCCGGTGCTGGAGGCGATGCGCAGTCAGGGGTGGGTGGAGACGGACGAGTGTGACGCTTGGCAGTCGGTTGGCAGCATTCCTTGCGATACAACAGTTATCAAGCTTGGTTGGGGTCTGTTAGGTGAGGTTTTGCATGATGATATTCCCCTCGATCCGTTCACCGGTCTGGAGGTTCGCGACGCCAAGCTGGCCTGGCACACCCACCAAGCCCGCGTGCACGCCGACCCGGCCGCGGAGCTGGCGAGCGCACTCGAGACCCTGCAGCCGCTGCGGATTCTCGATGCAGGGGGCGGTTCCGGGGTGTGGTCATCGGCGTTGATGCGCGCGTGTCCGGGGGCGACCACGACGATCATTGACGACGCAGATACCTTGGCCATTGCGGCGGCGCTGCTGGATCAGGCGGATGCGGCGGGGGCCCCCGGACTTCGCGCCCGGACGACGCTGCATGCGGCAGACCTGCGACAGGAGCTTGGCGTGGGCGGCTTCGACCTGGTGCTGCTGGCCCACGTGTTGCACTTGCTGGGTCCGTCGGACGCGGCCGCCGTGGTGGGCACTTGTGTTCGGGCCCTGCGGCCTGGCGGGCAGCTGGTGATGATCGACCTGGCCGTGGACGCCGACCGGCGGGGACCCGAGACGGCCCTTTGGTTTGCCGTGGACATGGCGATCTACACCCCAGCCGGTCGGGTGTATGAAGAGAGAGAACTGCAACAGCTGCTTGCAGATAGATCGATGGAAGTGATCCGTCACATGGCTTTGGCTTCGGCGCCCGAAACCTGCGTCCTGCTGGCACACCGACCGGCCTGATCAGCGCATGGGCCGCAGCGCGGTCGTGCCCTCGTTCGGCTGGGGCTCGAAGCGCAGGTCCAGCGACGCGCGCACCAGATCCCGCGACATGTTCGACCATGCGCAGTGCACCGTGCGCGCCTGAAACAGCACCACGTCTCCCGCGTGGACGGCTTGGGTGGCCCAGCACACATCCGAGGCGGTCGGGTCGAGGTCGATCCCGGTCCACGCATCCACGTGCAGCCAGTCGCGACGATGGGAATCGCGAAGAATCCCCAAGGGTCCCAAAGGGATCGGCGTGTCGACCACCGGCACCCAAGCCGTCCACAGGCCGGGCGCTTGCGGCAGGTAGTAGGCGTCCTGATGGGGGCGGGTGGTCTGCGCCGGACTGCCCGGAAGCTTGAGCCAGCAGTAGTTTGCCGTCGCCAGCCACATCGGCTGATCTGCCACCGTGGCAACGACGTCCACCAGCGCCGGGTGCTGTGCCACCGCGATGAACTCCGGGGCCGAGGCCAGGTGCCGCTGCAGCTCGACGAAGCGAGGGTCGTCCCAGCCCCGGCCTTCCAGCCGCGCGCCTGGAACGGCGCGCAGCAATTCCGTGTCGGCAATTCGTTGCAGCAGTCCGCAGCTGCAGGCGAAGTCGCGCACCAGACGCCGCAAGGCGACGATCGATGCCGCGTCGATCAGACCGGGGAGGTAGAGGTAGCCGTCTCGTTGGCCCAGTTGGTAAAGGGCTTGGGGATCAGGCTGTTGCGTCCTGCCGTCGCGGAACGGCTGGGTGCGAAAGGTGTGGGGCTCCAGTGGTTGGCTCAGGTCGACCAAGGTCCCCTCACGTACGGGCGACCATCAAGCGGTCAGCCAATTCGAGCCAGCCGCTCGCGCCGGACTCGACGGTGATCCAGGCAGGCGGGTGGCCGATGACGGGCAGCTGCGGGGCGACGTCGGCCGTTCCTACCGCCAGACCGAATCGTCCCGCGTGCCAGAGCCCCACGTCGTTGGCAGAGTCGCCGATCGTCGCAATCTCGTGCGGAGCGATGCCGCGCCGTCGCGCGAGTTCAAGCACCGCAAGACCTTTGTCTGGATCGTGGTCCGACAGGTGCAGATGGACCGACGACCACACCAGCCACACCCCGAGCTCTCGGGCGACCGCGCGCAACCCGTCCAGCTCCGAGTCAGTCCGCCCCTCCCGCAGCCAGGCCACGTCGCCGACCCGACAGAATCGGTCGGGCGACAGCGTCCACGGACGACCCAAGTGGCCGAGTTCCTTGGCTGCTTCGAACAGCCGACCGAGGTCGGGGGGCGGTGTCAGGGCCTCGACCGGAAGGTCGGGAGTGACCAGCGTGGCACCGTTCTCTGCGATGGCCTCGCGGATGCCGGGCAAGTAGCGCGCCAGTCCCAGGGTCTCGCCTGCGGGACGACCGGTGACCGGCAGCACCTCGACGCCGGCACGGCTGAGCCGACGGAACTCGATCAGGACGTCCGCGGGGATGCGGCCGCCGTGGGTCACGGTGCCGTCGATGTCGGTGGCGAGCAAACGGATGCCCGTGAGCGTTGCCGAAGGGGCGGTCGACAGAGGAGCAGGGGCCTTGCGCATCGCGTCTCCGACCGGGGGGAGGGCAGGTCCGAGCTTCGCACAGGCCAGCCACGCGGCCAAGCGAAACAGCGCGACATGTCGAGTCCGGATTGCACCGCGACATGGATGGCAGCCGTAGACGCCCGCGGCTCTGCTTCTTACAATCCGGCGCTTCGGCGACGGCCCGGGTCAGCATGTCTCGTTGAGTCTCGCCGCGCACTCGGTCGCTGAGGACGAGCCGAGTACCGCGCTGCGGGCAGCAGCGGCGAACGAAGGTGGCCGCACCCACAGCCGGCGGGATGGCGATTTTCTGGCCACGTGCAGCGATTCGCGTTTGACTGTCGTCCCCAAGAACGCTCCTTCGTGGAGCAGCGAGAACCGCCATGAACCACGATCGCTCTGCCATCCCCGTGCTTGTCGCGATGGGAGGCAACTCGCTCCTCGACCCGGCCAAGCCGCCGACGGTCGACAACCAGTTCGCCGTGACCGCCGCGGCCGTCATTCCCGTGGCCGACCTGATCCAGCGCGGCGTCCACATCGTGCTCACGCACGGCAACGGCCCGCAGGTCGGTTTCATGCTCCTCCGCTCGGACGCCGCGCGTCAGGTGGTGCACCAGGTGCCGCTCGACTCGCTGGTCGCCGACTCGCAGGGTGCCATCGGTTACATGATCCAGCGGCTGCTGCGCGATGAGCTGGCCAGGCGGGGCGTCGACCACACGCCGATCAGCATCGTGACGCAGGTCGAGGTCGACCCGAACGACAAGGCGTTTCAGAAGCCCACCAAGCCCATCGGCAAGTTTTACTCCGCCGAAGAGGCAGAGGATTTCAAGCGCAACGCCGGTTGGGACATGGTCGAGGACTCGCGTCGCGGTTACCGTCGCGTGGTCAGCTCGCCCTCACCTGTCAGCATCCTCGAGCTCGGCGCCATCAAAATGCTGGTCGAGAATGGCGCCACCGTCATCGCGTGTGGCGGCGGCGGTATCCCCGTCAAGCGCACGCCGGACGGCTGGCGCGGGGTCGAGGCCGTCATCGACAAAGACCGGGCCAGCGCGCTGCTGGCGGCGGCCTTGGGCGTCAAGCGTTTCTTCATCACCACGGGAGTCGATGCGGTCTACGTCGACTACCAGACCGATCACCGTCGTGCGCTGCATCAGGTAACGATTGCAGAGCTGCGGCGGCTGGAAGCCGAGGGCCAGTTCCCCCCTGGCAGCATGGGCCCCAAGGTAGAGGCGGCCATGGACTTTCTCGAGAACGGCGGCGAGGAAGTTATCATCTGCACCCCCGAGGCGCTTGCCGACGCCTACGACGGTCGCGCGGGCACCCGCGTCACGAAGGATTGAACACCATGACGACCCCCCTCCACGGCCTGGATGCGCAGGCTTTGAACGCACTTTACGGCCGCAGCCTGTCCATCACCCAGGACTGGACCACCGACGAGATCGAGCAACTGCTTGGCGTCGCGGCCCGCTTCCACGAGCTTGACCGCTCTGGCAAGCAGATGGACCTGCTGCCGAACGAGCTGGCCTATGCCATGTTCTTCGACAACTCGACCCGCACCAAGTCGGCGTGGGCCGGTGCTGCCACGCGTCTGGGCATGATGCCCGTCATCGTCGACGGCTCGTCCACTCAGGTCGCGCACGGTGAAACGGCGGAAGAAACTGGTGCCATGCTGGGCATGAACGCGCACGCACTGGGCGTTCGCCACGACCTGATCCTCGGCGAAGGCAACCTCTTCATGCGCGACGTGCTGAAGGGCATCACCGACTATCTTGTTGCGACCAAGAATCCGCGCAAGGTGCCGCTGGTCAACCTGCAGTGCGACATCGACCACCCGACCCAGGTGCTGGCCGACCTGCTGTGGCTGCGCGAGAACTTCGGCAACGACGGCCTGAAGGGCAAGAAGGTCGCGGTGTCGTGGGCCTATTCGCCCAGCTACGCCAAGCCGCTGTCGGTGCCGCAGGGCCTGATCATGCTGCTGACCCGCTATGGCGCGGACATCACGCTGGCGCACCCCGAGGGCTACGACCTGCTGCCCGACACGATTGCCGCGGCGAAGAAGAATGCCAAGGAGTCCGGCGGCCAGTTCAACATCACGAATTCGATGGACAAGGCCTTTGAGGGCGCCATCGCCGTGTACCCGAAGAGCTGGGGCCCGCAGGCCCTGATGTTCGAGCGTGTGGCCGCCAACAAGCGCCGCGACACCAAGGCGATGGGCGACATCGAGCAGCGCGCGCTGGCGATGAACGCGACCCACAAGGACTGGATCTGCGACGAGAATCGCATGGCCAAGACCGCGGGTGGCAAGGCCTTGTACCTGCACTGCCTGCCGGCTGACATCGGCGCCGAGGTCTCCCCCGGCATCATGGACCTGCACCGCGTGAACGTGGCCAAGGAAGCCCAGTGGAAGGTCTATGTGATCATGGCGATGCTGGCCATCGGCAAGGTTCCGGATCTGGCCAACCGTCTGGCCGCTTTGGGCCGCTAGTCCGTTCTTTCGAGGCTGCCGTCCGCGCCGGGCAAGACTTTGGCGCGGGCGGCAGTCTCCTGTTTCCGTGAGCGTTTCTTCATTCCGTCCGACCCCCCGTGGCCGGCAGAGGTTCATCATGGTCGACAACAACAAGGCTTCCACGCTGGACGCCCGCATCGCCCAACTGGCTGAGAAATATCGGCCGCTCGCCGCCGAGATCCTGGCGGAAGTCATCCGCATTCCGGCCGACTACGTCGATCGCTCGGTCGAGGAAGGGGGCGACCCGACTTGCGGCGAGTCGAACCACGAGGGCCCGCGGTTTGAGTACTTGCGCAAGAAGATCATCGAGATCGGTGCGGTCCGCCGTCCCGAGGACGCGGGCTTCGACGCCTTCGGCAACGTCGTGTGGCACGTCGAGGACGAGTCGGACGGCATCCCCCGCTCGGAGAAGAAGGTCATCTACATGGATGGCCATGGCGACACCGTGCGCCCCCTGCGCTCACAGTGGCACGCCCGCATGAACGGATCGCTCGACCCGTTCGACGGTCTGGTCGATGCTTCCAAGCTGGACCCCAAGGCGCTTGCCAGCTCGCTGGGCTACCTGCCGCCGCAAAACGAGTGGAACCACCTGTTGTTCGGTCGCGGTTCCGCGGACCAGCTGGGTGGCGTCGTGGCTGAGGTGGTTGCGACCAAGATCCTGCTGGAGCTGGCCCCTGAGGGCGCCCTGCGCGGCGCCATCGTCCGCGCCTATGCCACCGCCGCCGAAGAGGACAACGATGGCGGCGGCCCGCTGTACGTCGTCGACAAGGTCCTGCGCGGCGCCCCCGCCGACATGGTGCCTGACGTCGTGATCCTGACCGAGGGCACGGGCGACGCCAACAAGGGCGCGCTGGGCATCTACCGCGGTCAGCGCGGCCGCATGCAGATCGAGGTCACGGTCGCCGGCCGTTCGTGCCACGGCTCGATGCCGTGGGAGGGGCTGAATCCCCTGGAGTTCGGCGGCGCGATCGTCAGTGAGGCCGCCCGTCGCTACAACGCGCGCGAAGGCTTCCTGGACCACGCGTTCCTGGGCCACGGCACCCGCACGGCCAGCTGGGCGACGCTGGACTCCCCCAGCGACTGCGCAGTGCCCGACAAGTTCGTGTTCCGCTTCGACCGCCGTCTGACCGTGGGCGAGACGCCGGAGCAGGCCGTCAAGGACGTCGAGGCGCTGGACGGCGTGCGGGTCGCCCGCGAGGCCGGCCTGAAGGTCGACGTGTCGGTGCCGCGCTACAACAACCTGACCTGGCGCAAGTATCGCCCCGACAACCCGCAGATCTACATGGGTTGGCTGACGCCCGAAGAGCACCCGGCCATCCAGACGGCCGTCGATGCGTACCACCGCGTGATCACGCCGCATATCCCCGTGCGCGAGGAGAAGGGCGGCATGCTGCGCAAGGAGCCGCGCGTCGACCGCTGGATCTTCTCGACCGACGGCGTGGGCTTCCCCGTGCTGGTCGAGGACAAGACCATCAAGACCGAGGGCAAGCAGTGGGTCACGTCCGGCCCCGTCAAGCACCCGGCCATGTTCGGCATCGGGCCGGGCATCGAGCAGAACACGCACAAGATCGGCGAGTGCTCGGACCTGCGCGAGCTGCAGTTCGCGATCGCCTTCCTGGCGCGTTTCCCCAGCCTCTACGCGCAGAAGTAGTTCCCCGTGCCACCCACGCAGTACCGCGGACCGTGTGAGCCAGCTCCGGCTCACGCGGCGGCGGTGCCGCTTGCCTGAATCGATTTGCGTCAAGACGGCCGCTCCGACGGCCAAGGTTCGTCTGCGCCAAGCCCGGCTGTGCTGTCCATGCGACGCCAGCCGATGCATCGGCGGGACTGTCGCAAAGCCTTCTGGTTCGATACACTTCGCGCCCGCTTCTGCGCCCACGCGCGGGACATTTGGGTCGTTGCGACCCTTGCCAGCTACCTCGGCCGACAGACTTCCTCAACCCTTGTGTACCTTCGAGGCCTGCCATGAGGACGACCGCAACCCGCTTCTCCGTTTCCTGCGCGCTCGCGCTTGCTTGCCTTTGGTTTGCGCTTCCGGCCGGAGCCCTTGTCCCCACGACCGTTGGGGTAGAGGGGATGCTGCTGTCGTCCGGTGGTGGTCCGGCGGCCGACGGTGACTACGCCGTGACTTTCGCGATCTACAAGGACGTCAGCGGTGGGGCCGCCGTGTGGTCGGAGGGGCCTGTGACCCTGGCCGTCAAGAGCGGGCACTTCGTCCACACGCTGGGCAGCAAGAGCGCGCTGACCCAACAGGTTCTTGCCACCGCAGGCGCCCAGGCGTTTCTTGGGGTGCAGGTTGCCGGTGACCCGGAGTTCGCGCGAAAGCCGCTGAATTCCGTGACGACTGCGCTGCGTGCGGCTGTGGCCGAGAACCTCGATTGCTCCGGCTGTATCGGTTTGGGGCAGCTGGACGCGACGGCGCTGGTCGATTACGCCAAGACTGCCGACCTCGCCAAGGTCGCAACTACCGGCAAGTTTTCCGACCTGCAGGGCGGGCCGGACCTGTCTGCATACGTGAAGATGGTGTCGCTCGCGACCGTCGCACTGTCGGGGGCCTACGCCGACCTGTCGGGCATTCCCGATCTCGCGGTCTACGCCAAGTCTGCGGCTCTGCAGAAGGTCGCGACCACGGGCAAGTATGCGGATCTGGTGGATGCGCCAGTGCTAGCGGCCGTTGCGAAGTCGGGCTCGCACAAGGACCTGATCGACCAGCCGACGCTGCCCAAACTGGGCGACAAGTGCGGCACTGGCCTTGTGATGCGCGGCATTCTGGCCAACGGCGCCTACGACTGCGTGGTCGCGCTCGACCCGGCGGCCCTGCCGGGCGACGGCCTGAACGAGATCTCCAACGGCTTGATCACCAACGAGTTCACCGACTCCGCCAGCGGCAGCACCGGTGTGAAGATCCCCGACAACAGTCCGGTCGGCGTGTCCGATATCATCGAGTTCCCCGACGTGGGCTTGGCCAAGAAGCTCACGATCAACATCGACGTCACCAATTCCAAGATCAACACCATGACCGTGTACCTCTACGACCCAGCGAATCAGGAGTACGTCCTGCACCAGAAGTCGGGATCCGGCACCAGCCTGAAGACCGGCTATCCGACCCCGACCAGCACGGCGTCGGGCGATCTGAGCACCTGGCTCGGCAAGAATCCCAAGGGCAAGTGGTTCCTGAAGGTTGTGGACACCGACTTCCTCAACAACACCACCGACGGTCAGATCAACGGCTGGACGATCGCGATCGAGACGCTGTCCAGCAAGAAGATTCAGGTCACGGGTGACTTGCTTGTGGACGGTGGCGTCAAGGTCGGTGCCGACAGCTCGGCCTGCACTTCCGCCAAGGCCGGCACCCAGCGCTGGACCGGCTCGGGATTTGAGTACTGCAACGGTACCGGGTGGACGCCGCTTGGCGCATCTGGCGCGACGTACCGCTGGGCCGTCTGGTCCAGCTACGACCAGAGCTGCTGCTGGTTCGGCGCTGGCGGCAACGGCAACGCGGCGCTGTTCGGCGGCGTGACTCCGCAGGCTTGGGGTGACGGCAGCGGCTTTGCGGCCCAGATGAGCGCCGACAAGGAAGTGCTGCGGACCCTGTTTACCAACAAGGGTTACGCTCAGAAGAACGCGACGGTGTGGGCTGAGTCCTGGTACACCTACAGCTCGACAAACTCCAAGCACGCGGGAGCGTTGTTCCGCGTCCGCAACACCACGGGCTCCGCAATCATTTGGACGCCGTACGCGTACATGACGTCCTACGCAGGCTGGGGCAACTACGCGAGCGTGGCTCTAAACGGTACAAGCGTTTGGAACAGCGGCGGCAACAACTACTACGCGAATGCAAACTTCAGCTGGAACCTGTCGATTCCGGCCAACCGCGTCAGCACTGCGATCTTCATCTCAGCCAACACGGCACCGTCAGGCACGGCGACCACGTTCCTCGCTTTCTACAACAACAGCTTGGCGCTTCCGGCGGGTCTGCAGTTCGTCGACGACATGGACACCGCAACGGGCGGCTGGGAACAGTAATGCCCCGCCCGCCTCACCTCCGCCGCCCTTCGCCGAGGGCAGCAGCAGGCGAATGACCGACCGCCACCACATCTACCTGATTCCCGGCTTTTTCGGGTTCACCAATCTGGGTGACCTTCGCTATTTCGCCCACGTGAACGACGTGCTGCGGGACGAGTTTGCGCGACGCGACCTGGACGTGGTCGTGCACCCGGTGCGGACGTGGCCCACCGCTTCGGTTCGCCGCCGGGCGCAGCGTTTGGTGCAGGTCATCGCAGAGACGGGGGGCGACGGCGACGAGCCGATCCACCTGATCGGTCACTCGTCGGGTGGTCTGGACGCGCGGTTGCTGGTTTCCGCCGGCGCGTCGCTGTCCGAAGACCCCCCGGCAGAGCGGATCGCCGCCCGCGTTCGCTCCATCGTCAGCGTTGCCACGCCGCACTTCGGCACGCCGCTGGTGTCGGTCTTCACCCGACGGTTGGGCGGTCGGCTGCTGCAAGTGCTCTCGCTGTCGACGATTTACGTGTTGCGTTATGGCCGATTGCCGCTGTCGGTCGCGGTGCGGCTGGGCGGCCTCCTGGTCAAGCTGGAAGACCGGATGGGCACCGGACAGGACGTGCTGGACCAGCTGTACGGCGAGCTGCTGGACGACTTCTCGGACGAGCGGCGCGTGGCCTTGGACGAGTTCCTGACCGACGTGGGCAACGACCAGCAGCTGATTCCGCAGCTGACGCCTGAGAACATGGCGACGTTCAACGCGACGACGCGCGACGACGGCGGGGTGCGCTACGGCTGCGTGCTGGCCCGCGGACGGCCACCGGGGCTCGCCTCGACGTTGGCGGCGGGCCTTGGGGTGTATGCGCAGGCCAGTCACGCCCTATACGCGACGATCTATCGCGGGGCGTCGCGCACGCCACATGACCGCACGGTGATGCCGTCTTACGAGCAAGTGCAGGCGATGCGCGCCGCCTGGGGCGAGGTTCCGGACCCCCGCGACAACGACGGCATCGTGCCCACGCTGTCGCAGCTGTGGGGCGAGGTCATCTGCGCCGTCACGGCGGACCATCACGACCTGATCGGCCACTTTGACGACACGGAACACGACCCGCCGCATTACGACTGGATCACCAGCGGGTCGGGATTCAAGCGGCGTGAGTTCGAGGCGCTGTGGGCTTCGGTGGCGCACTGGATCGCGGTGCGCGGGATCCCGTCGGCCGGCAAGGGCGCGCCCAGGTAGCTGCTCCAACGACCCGGCGCACGGTGCTTTCCAGAGGCGGCGATAGGGCGAGCCCCGAGTCTCTGCTGGTCGACTGACCGAGCACTCCGGTTGCGATACCCAGGCATCTCCGATACCTTTCCATGCACTATTCTGGCGTCGCGCAGACTGGTCGTGCGCCGTGGAGCCGTTGCGGATGAAGCGTGGTCCACTCGTCACGATTCTGGCTGCCTCTCTGATGCTCGCGAGCTGTCGGGCCGAGTTTCTGCCTGCTTCCGCCGCACCTGGCGAGGACGTCGATTCGCTGGATGCCGTGGACGCTGCCGTTCCCGACGGGGCGGGAGACACCGCGCCCGACGGTGGGGCGGACCTTGCGGTCGACACTTCCGCCGACGACGTAGCGGACACCGGTGCGGATCAGGACGCAGCTGCAGAGACCAGTGCCGACACGGAGTTGGACGTTGCCGTCGACGCCATCACCGACACGGCTGTGGACGACGTGACGCCCGATGAGGTTGCCGTCGATGTCGCCGTTGATGTCGCCGAGGTGCCGGACACGGTCGAGCCCTGCACCAACCAGACATGCGACGACGGCCAGCCCTGCACGGCGGATAGCTGCAAGGACGGCGCGTGCTCGCATCTGGCCTTGGCGGGGGCCTTCTGCAACGACGGCGACGCCTGCACGACCGGGGACAAGTGCGTGCAGGGGCTGTGCAAGGCGACCGGTCCGACCAGCTGCGACGACGGCCAACCGTGCACCATCGACACTTGCGACAAGGTGGCCGGCTGCCAGAAGAAGGCCGCGGTGGATGGCATCGCGTGCGAAGACGGCAGCGCCTGCACGGCGGGTGATGCCTGCGAAACCGGCAAGTGCGCGGCGGGCAAGCCCGTGGCTTGCGACGATGGCAACGTGTGCACGGACGACAGCTGTGACGCGGTGAAAGGGTGCGTCCATCCAGCGGTTTCGGCCGATATGGGTTGCGACGACGGCGACGCCTGTACGGAGGGCGATGTTTGCGACGGAGCCATCTGCAAGGCGGGCAAGCCGCTGACCTGCGATGACGGCAAGCCTTGCACGACCGACAAGTGCGTGGCGGCGACGGGATGCACCTTTGCCAACACGGAGATCGGGACCGTATGCAACGACGGCAACGACTGCACGGTCGGCGACAAGTGCGACGGGCAGGGCAAGTGCGGCGGAGCGGGCAAGGACTGCAACGACGATAACCCTTGCACCAGCGATACTTGCGCCAACAACGTCTGCGCCCACGGCCCGGCGGCCGCGGGCGACCCCTGCAGCGACGACAACCCGTGCACCCTGGGCGACGCCTGCAAGGACTCGGTGTGCGTGGCGGGGACCCCCAAGGTTTGCGACGACAACAACCCTTGCACGGCAGACGCTTGCGTGGCCGGGACGTGCAAGTACCAACCGAAGGCCAGCGGTGCCTGCGACGACGGCGACGGTTGCACGGTCGACGATGCCTGCGACGCCGGCGTATGCGTGGGCGGCGCCGCCAAGACCTGCGACGACAACAACACCTGCACCAAGAACACTTGCGTGGAGGGCAGCTGCAGCTTCCCGGCGCTGAGCGGACTCAGCTGCGACGACGGCGATGGCTGCACGCTGGGCGACACCTGCCAGGTGGGGCAGTGCAAGTCGGGCGCTGCCAAGGAGTGCGGCGACAGCAACCCGTGTACCGACGACTCGTGCGCGGGCGGCGTTTGCGCCAACATTGCGAACACGGCCCCGTGCAATGACGGAGAGGCCTGCACGGTGTCCGACCAGTGCAGCAACAAGTCCTGTCAGGCCAAGAAGTTGGCCACCGTCACCCATGCCCAGGTGAAGGCCTGCGGTTACGTCGGGGCCGTCTCTTTCCGCCAGCGCGGGATGACGGTGGTTCCCGGTGGCTACGCCGTAGCGGGCGATGCGAACTGCGGCGGTTCCAGCGGCAACGACAGCACGGGCTCGATGCTTCTGCGCCTGGGTCCTGACGGCGTCGCGCTGGGTCCCGCGACGTCGTTCTACCCGTCCACGTCGAATCTGGTGCTGGGCGTGGTCTGGGACGGCAAGTCGATTCTGGTTCCGTTGTACCAGGACCAGACCGGACTGCGGCGCCTCGTGGTGGTCCGTTTTGGACTCGATGGCGTCCTGAAGGGCGAGCTGCTGCTGCCGACCGCGGGCGTCGTCTATCCGGCCGACGCCAGGGCAATTGCGGGCGGTGTCGCGGTGCTGATCGGCGGCAAGGTGCCGTCCAGCGACTCGGTCACCGACACGTCGACCACGCTGTTTGTCGTCGCCAACGACACTTTGGTCGCGGCGTTGCCGACGTCGTCTGGTGCGGCGCAGTACTCGGGCCTGGTGCTGCCCGTCTCGGGGGCCTACATCGTGTTGTACGGCGCGGGAACCATGGCGCATCACGCCGTTTCCGCCGACGGCAGCAAGATCGTGTCCACCGTGACTACGTCGTCGCCGCAGCCGAATTCGTTCCCGGGTGCTCCCGTCACGGCGCTGGGCCTGACAGGGGACCCGAACATCGCCGTCGTCGCCGGCTACCAGCCGCCCGGCGGACCGTCGGTGGGACCTGCGTGGGCGACGCTGTTCTATACGTCGAATCTGGCCTTCATCGCCAAGGTTCCGCTGGTCGACGCAGGCGGCAAGACGGTGGTCGTAGCGCCGATGGCGATCGTGCCGCTGACGACGACAGAGTTTCTGGTGGCCGGCATCAAGACGAACAGCGGGACGACGTACGCGGTCCGCATGAACACGGCGGGTCAGGTGTTGTCGACCATCGACACGCTGCCGCAAGAGGCTACGACCTGGCTGTACGACGCGGCCTCGGGTGTGTTGACGCTGGGACTGGTGCATCAGAACACCCAGCTGTCGTTCGCCAAGACCCAGCCGGTGCCGGCGGTCTGCAAATAGGTCATGGACGGGCAGGGTTGAACGCAGGGGCAGCACGGCGTAGGGTCGCGCGATTTCGGTTGTCGGGTGTCGTCGGGGGGAGAGGAGCAGGAATGGTCGACCAGCGAGTCATGCCGCGCAGCCAGTGGATCGACCGTGGTCGCGCGGTGGTCCGTTGTCTCGCGCTCGGCCTCGCGCTGCAGGTGGCCGCGATTTCAGTGGTCGGCCTTGCGGTTTCGACTGCCGTTGCGGTCCCTGCGGACACCTCTGC
>JBMOIG010000026.1:0-41941 GCA_049317445.1 Myxococcota bacterium
ACCTGCCCGACCCGCGGGCGTACGTGGCGCACCTGTACGACTCGGTGCTGGCCCGCCGCTTGAAAGTTCCCCTGGATGCGCAGTATCTGCGCCGCAGCCGCGGCCGGACGATGTTCGCGCGGATGGTCGAGCCGTGGCTGGACGACCTGCTGGCGGCGCAGTGACCCCCACGAACCTGCCCGCGCCGGAGCGCGGATCGATGCGCCAAGTCCTGTACATCACCCCGTATTTTCCTCCGCAGAGTCAGGTGGGCGCCCTGCGCCCGCTGAAATTCGTGCGCCACTTGCCGCGGCTGGGCTGGCTGCCGGTGGTGCTGACCGACCTGTGGCCAGGTGCGGCGGTGGACCCTGCCCTGCGCGACGCGGTGCCGCCCGAGGTCCCTGTCCTGCACACCTATAGCCACCGCGCGGCCCCGGCACTGCGCGAGCTGCAGGCCCACGGTCCCCGCCCCAAGCGCGCCCCAACGGGTCGTGACCGCCTGCAAGCTCGCGTGCAACAGTTGCTTCCGCAGTGGCTGAACAACCCCGAGCTGATCCCGCTGGGCGAGCACGGCATCGACATTCCCCACGCGCTGAAGTCCGCCCGCCACGCGCTCGAGGACCACCCCGGCTGCGAGGCCATCCTGGTCAACGCCGACCCGTTTGCCGCGTGCCTGGTCGGCGCCCTGCTGAAGCACGAAACCGGATTGCCGCTGGTGCTGGACCTGCGCGACCCGTGGGCGCCCTGCCGACTGCGCCGTCCGCGCCGACCTGCGCCGATGCGGTGGCTCGAAGACAAGCTCGAGCGTTGGTGCGTCGAGACGGCCGACCACGTGATCCTGAACACGCGGCACACGCTGGACGACTACCGCGCGCACTATGCCGACCTGCCGCCCGAGCACTTCTCGTTCCTGCGCAACCACTTCGACGCCCGGCTGTCGGGGTCGGGGCACCACCCGGGGTTCGACCGCTTTACCCTGCTGCACCTGGGTCGTTTCACGCGTTTTCGCACTGCCGACGGCGTGTTGCAGATGCTGGCCGAGCTGCAGCGGCGCGGCATCGGTCCCCAGGACCTGCAGCTTGCGGTGACGGGCGACCCGGGCGAGGCCGCGTGGAAGGCGGCGCGGGCGCTGGGGGTCGAGGACTATCTGCGCGTGGAAGGCCATGTTTCGTATCGGAAAGTCGGCGCGGTGATGGCGGCGGCCGACGTGCTGCTGATGCTGGCCGAGCCGGGCGCCGTGCAGCGGATTGCGTCGAAGTACTACGACTATCTGGGCAGCGAGCGGCCGGTGCTGGCCATCACGGACAACCCGGAAGCGGTTGAGATCATGGAGCAGTCTGGTGCCGGTCGGGCGCTGGGCTATGGGGACGTCGCGGCGCTGGCCGATGCCGTGCAGGCCGAGATGGCGCTGGGGCGGCAGCGCACGGTCGCGCGGCGGCCGATCGGCGTGACCAGCCGTGAGGCGACGGAACAGTTGGTCGCGATTCTGGAAAGCGTGGTCCGCGCACCCGCAGCCGGGGGCACGGCATGACCGAGACACCTCGCGTGCTGCTGTTCGGCTCGGTGCCCATGCCCCACGGCGGCATCCAGCAGCACACCATCCGCCTGCTGGACTACCTGCAGCACCACGGGTACGAGGCGCGGTTGGCCGACGTGCTGCACTGGCGCGCGGGGCAGGCGGTGGTGCAGGCGCCCGGCATCGCGCCCTGCGGCAACTCGGTGTTCGCCATCGCCAAGCAGATCCACGACTTTCAACCCAACCTGATCCACTCGCACGTCTACCGCTGGCGGATCACCTCGGCGCTGGGGCTGCTGAGCCACCTGACGGCACGGGACGCTTCCCCGATCCGCACGATGCTGACCATCCACGGCGAGTCGTTCTTTACCATCCTGCCTGCGCCCGTGCGGCCGATGGTGTACGCCGCGCTGCGCCGGGTGGACCACGTCATCGCCGACAACGACAATCTGCTGAATTTCTTGCACGAACGGGTGGGGGTGTCGCCCGACCACTCTTCGATCCAGGGCGCGTTTCTGCCCCCGCGCGCCGACGAGCTGGACCCGGCGACGCTGCCCGCCGACCTGCGCGCCTTCATGGCCGACCACGCGCCCCTGCTGGCGAGCAACGGCGCGGTGGCGACCTTTGCGGGCGAGGACAAGTACGGCATCGACCTGATCCTGCGGGCCACGGCGCGGCTGCGCGAGACGTTTCCCCGCATCGGCGTGGTGTTTTGCGTCACGGCCCTGTCCGAGCCCGATCGCATGGACAAACTCCGCGCGCTGGCTGCGGAACTGGGCGTGCAGGACTGCATTCGCTTCGTCGCCAACCTGCCGTCGCTGCTGCCGGTGGTGGCGGCGGCCGACGCGACGATTCGCGCCACCAATACCGACGGCGACGCCTTGTCGGTCCACGAAAGCCTGATGCTGGGCACACCGGCACTGGCCAGCGACGTGGTCACGCGGCCCGCGCTGTGCGACAAGTTCCGCAACCGCGACGCCGACGACCTGGCCGAGGTGGCGCTGCGGGTGCTCCGGCGGGGTCGCCATGGCCCGGAAGTGACGCAGCGCGTCCACCACGCGGGTCCCGAGCTGCTGGGCATCTACGACAGGCTGCTGGGCCACGGACCTGGTTCTGCGGCGCAAGGGCAGCCGACACGAGGTTGAAGATGGGATTCTGGAACGGCCGCAAGGTGTTGGTCACGGGCGCGGGCGGCTTCATCGGCTCGCACCTGACCGAAGCGTTGGTGCGCGAGGGAGCGCAGGTGCGCGCCTTGGTGCGGTACAACTCTGCGGGGCGCCAGGGGTTTTTGGACGACTTCGACAAAGACGTGGCGGCCGGCATCGATGTGCTGGCGACGACGATCGAGGACCCGTTTGCCGTGCGCAAGGCCGTGCAGGGCGCCGACACCGTGTTCCACCTGGCCGCGCTGATCGGCATCCCGTACAGCTATGTGGCGCCGCAACACTACGTCACGACCAACATCCAGGGCACCGTGAACGTGCTCGAGGCCTGCCAGCGCGAGGGCGTGCGGCGGCTGGTCAACACGTCGACGTCCGAGACCTATGGCACCGCGCAGTACGCGCCGATCGACGAGCAGCACCCGCTGGTGGGGCAAAGTCCCTATTCCGCAAGCAAGATCGCGGCTGACCAGATGGCGATCGCCTGGCATCGGTCGTTTCAGTTGCCGGTCGCGATCCTGCGCCCCTTCAACACCTACGGTCCCCGGCAGTCGGCGCGCGCCGTCATCCCGACCATCATGACGCAGTTGTTGGCGGGCGCAGACGTGCTGAAGATCGGCAGCCTGGAGCCCAAGCGCGACCTGAACTTCGTTAGCGACACGGTGCGCGGCTTCTTGGGCATCGCGACCTGCGACGCGGCCATCGGCGAGGTCACCAACGTCGGCTCCGGGGCCACGATCTCGGTCGGCGACCTGGTGGGCAAGATCGCGGCGTTGTCCGGGCGGCCGATCCGCATCGAGCAGGACCCGGCGCGCATCCGTCCCGACGCCAGCGAGGTGATGCTGCTGCTGGCCGACACCCGCAAGGCGCAGCAGTTGTTCGGGTATGCCCCGCAGGTGGGCTTCGACGACGGGCTGCGGCAGACGTGGGACTATCTGGCGCGACATCTGGATCGGTACCGGGTTGGACAGTACGCCGTCTAACGAATCACGCTTAGCTACAGATAGATAGGGAGTCATATCGCATGTGGAAGATCACGTTGAGCGACCTGCGCCTGTCCGCTGAGGACCACGCCGCGGTGCTGGAGGCGCTCGAGAGCAACTGGCTGACGATGGGCCCGCGCACGGCCGCGTTCGAGCAGGCGTTCGCCGAGGCGCTGGACGCGCAGAACCCACCGACTTGCCTTGCGGTGGCGAACTGCACGGTCGCGCTGCACATGGCGCTGGCGGCGCTGGACGTGGGGCCGGGCGACGAGGTGATCGTGCCGAGCCTGACGTTTGTCGCGACGGCCAACGCGGCGCTGTACACCGGCGCCACGGTGGTGCTGGCCGACGTAACGTCGCAGGACGACCTGACAATCTCGGTCGCCGACGTGGCGCGCAAGATCACGCCCAAGACCAAGGCTGTGATTCCCGTGCATTACGCAGGCCAGCCGGCCGACTTGCAGGCGCTGAAGGCCCTGTGCGACCCGCGCGGCATCGCGATTGTCGAGGACGTGGCCCACGCCCCGCTGGGCGACTCGCTGCTGAACGGCCACCCGACGGCGCTGGGGACGGTGGGCGCGGTCGGCTGCTTCTCGTTCTTCTCGAACAAGAACATGGCCACGGGCGAGGGCGGCATGGTGGTAGCGCGCGACCCCAAGATCGCGGATCGACTGCGGTTGCTGCGCTCGCACGGCATGACCACGCTGACATTGGACCGCCACAAGGGCCACGCCTATACCTACGACGTGGTCGACCTGGGCTTCAACTACCGCATGGACGAGATGCGCGCGGCGCTGGGGCTGTCGCAGCTGGCCAGGCTGCCCGAGCGCAACCTGCGGCGGGCGGAGGTCGTGGCGGGCTATCTGGACCGCTTGCAGGGCATCCCGGGCCTCGAGGTGCCGTTTGCCGAGCGCCTGCCCCAGGGCCGTACCGCGCACCACATCATGCCGGTGCTGCTGCCGGTGGGCGCGACGCGGTCGCGGGTGCAGGACGCGATGAAGGCCGCGGGCATCCAGACGTCGATCCACTACACGCCCATCCACGCCTTTACCTACCACCGCCATAGCGAGCGGGTGCGCAAGGACGACCTGCAAGTCACCGACGCGATTGCGGATCGGCTGCTGACCCTGCCGCTGTACCCCAGCCTGTCGGACAGCGACCAGGACCTGGTGGTCGCCAGCCTGCGCGACGCCCTGGTGCAAGCCCGCGAGGTGGCGCCATGACCCTGCCCTGCACCGCCGTGATGCTGGCCGGGGGACTGGGGTCGCGCTTGGCCCCCTTGACCGCCATCATTCCCAAGCCGCTCGTCCCCATCGGCCGCGAGAGCATCGCCGAGATCCTGTTGCAGCAGCTCGCCCATCGCGGCGTGCAGCGCGTGATCGTGTCGGTGGGCTATCTGTCGCACCTGATCCAGGCCGTGTTGGGCGACGGCAGCCGCTTTGGCCTCGAGGTCCAGTACCAGCACGAAGACCACCCGCTGGGCACTGTCGGACCGCTGCGGCTGGTCGAGGACCGCCTGCCCGAGAACTTTCTGGTGCTGAACGGCGACGTGTTGACCGACCTGGACTTCGCCGCGGTGCTGAAGGCGCACGAGGCCAGCGGGCGAACGCTGACGGTGGCCACGTACCCCAAGCGCGTGAAGGTCGACTTGGGCGTGCTGCAGACGCGGCCCGACGGGTACGTCTATGGTTTCGTCGAGAAGCCTGAGTACGATTATACTGTGAGCATGGGCGTTTATGCCATGAGTCGCAAAGTGTTGGATTACTTTCAGCCGGGTCAGGCGTTTGGCTTTGACCAGCTGATGCTGGCAATGCTGGCCAAGGGCGACCCGATCGGCACGTTCGACGGCGGCAAGGGGCGTTGGCTCGACATCGGTCGTCCCAGCGACTTTGCCACGGCGCAAGAGACGTTCCTGGCCGAGCGGGCTGCGTTCCTGCCCTGGGAGACCGAAGCGTAGACCTGGGCCCGTCAGCTGCTGCCCCCCACCAGCGAGGCACCCCAAGTGCAAGCCGTCTATACCGAACATCTGACCAAGACCTTTGGCGCCGTGCAGGCGTTGAGCGGCCTGGACCTGGCCTTGGACGCGGGCTGCGTCTTCGGCTTTCTGGGTCCCAACGGCGCGGGCAAGACGACGACCGTCCGGCTGCTGAACGGCACGCTGCTGCGGTCGTCGGGCACGGCGCGCGTGCTGGGCCTGGACCCGCGCGACGAGGCGGTGCGCTGCCGAACCGCCACGCTGTCCGAGCTGTCGGGGATGTACGAGTCGCTGACGGTGCGGCGCAACCTGAGGCTGTTCGCGACGTTGTACGGCCTGGCCCGACCGGCAGCCGATGCGCGCATAGGCGAGCTGGCCGACCGGCTGAACCTCGCCGACCGGCTGGACGCGCGCCTGGGGACGCTGTCGACCGGCTACAAGAAACGCGTGCAGTTGGCCCGGGTTCTGCTGCCCCGCCCCGAATTGATGTTCCTGGACGAGCCAACGGAGGGCCTGGACCCCGAGTCGGCCACCGACGTTGCCAGGCTGGTGCGCACGCTGGCGGTCGAGGACGGCACCACCGTCTTTCTGTGCACCCACAACCTGCCGCTGGCCGAGGGGATTTGCGACCGCTTTGGCTTCATCCGCGACGGGCGTCTGGTCGCGCAGGGCACGGCCGACCAGGTGGTACAGACCGCGCAGCCCGACCTGAAGGTCGAGATCGTCACGGCCGAGGGCCACCACGTTCTGCCCATCGCCGACCGTTCGGAGATCGACGCGCACGTCGGCCAGTTGCGCGCGGCTGGCGAGCACATCCGCGAGGTCAAGGTGCTGCGTCCGTCGCTGTTGGACGCCTATCTGCACCATGTCGGGAGGAACCATGCCTGACCTGTCTCGCGTGCGGGCGCTGGTCGCCAAGGATCTGTACGAGGCGATGGCGGCCAAGGGCGTCGTCACGCCCACCCTGGTGGTCCCGTTCATGATCAGCGTGTTCGTGCCGCTGGTGGTGTTGGGCGGCGGAGCGTTGGGCCAGAGTACGATGAAGATGGACCCGGCCGACGCCGACAAGCTGTTCGGTCTCTACGCCATCCCGCCCGACCTGGCGACGGTGGCCGACCGGATGATGTACGTCTTCTTGAACCACATGTACGTGCCCATGTTCCTGATCCTGCCCGTGATGGCGTCGACCCTGTTCGCCACGCACGGCATCGTGAGCGAGAAGGAGCACCGCACGCTCGAGACCCTGCTGCAAACGCCCCTGCGTGCCAGCGAGTTGATCGCCGCCAAGCTGCTGGGCGCGCTGGTGCCGGCCATCGTGATCGGCTGGATTTCGTTCGGGTTGTTTGCCCTGTCGACGCTGGTGGGCGGCGCCCTGTTCGGCCGGCCGGTGGGCCTGAGCCTGGCGATGTGGCTGCCCGTGGTGGTGCTGCTGTCGCCGGCGGTGTCGCTGGTGGGCCTGTCCGTCAGCCTGGTCGTGTCGCTGAAGGCCCGCACGTTTGCCGAGGCGCAGCAGACGTCGGGCGTGGTGGTGCTGCCGTTCGTGGCGACGATGATCGGCGCGACCACCGGATACGTGACCATCAGCCCGGCGGCCGTGGTCTGGGCCGGTCTGGCGCTGCTGGGGGCGGGCGTGGCGTTTCTGGCCTGGCTGGCCCCCCGTTTGGACCGCGAGAGACTCATCCAGACGTTGTAGCATCGGTGCCTCTTTTCCCTTTCGCCGCGCCCCGTGTCCAAGGCTGGCGAGAGGTCGGGATGCACGCTGTGGCACGACAACCAGACGACACTGCGGACAACGCAACGGCACGCGCAGATGACCTGCGCCTGGTCGAGCAATTTCGCGCCGGCGACCGCCGGGCGTTTGGCGAATTGGTGCGCAAGTGGCAGCGCCCCCTGTACGGGCTGCTGTGGCGCATCGTGCGCAACGAGGCCGACGCCCGCGATCTGGTGCAGGCGACGTTTCTGCGCGCCTGGACCGGGGCTGAAGGGTGGCGGGGCGAATCGTCTTTTCGCACCTGGGTGTACCGCATCGGCGTGAACCTGGCGCTGAACCACAAGCGCGACCGGGGTCGGTGGCTCAGCGCCGCGATGACGCCCGACGAGCTGCCGACCGAGGCGACGAGTCTGCGGAGATTGGTCGAGGCCGAGACCTCGCAGCGCATGGGGCAGGCGGTAGAGACGCTGCCGGCCCGGCAACGGCTGGTGGTCGAACTGCGGGTGTACGAGGGACTGTCGTTTCGCGAGGTGGCCGAGGTGGTCGGCTCGAGCGAAGACGCGGCCAAGGCAAACTTCCATCACGCGATCAAGCGATTGCGCGACGTCCTGGCCCAGGGAGGTGAAGCATGACGCGCGTGACCGAGTTGCATCCGGAAACCGGCCGCTGCCAAGACGTTGCGGACCTGCTGGCCGCGTGGGCCGACGAGGGGCTCGACGGCGAACAGGACCGCCGGGTCACGCTGCATGTCCGGGCGTGCCCCGCGTGCGCCGCGCAAGTCGAGGCCGATCGCAAGCTGCTGAACGGCCTGCGAAACGCGGCACCGGTGGTGCCCGAGCAGGACGAGCGGTTCTGGGAGGACCTGGCGACCGGTCTGGATGCGCAGGCGGCGGTGGTGGTGCCGATGGCGCGCAAGACCTCGCTGCGAGCGCCGATGTTCGCGGTCCTGGGCCTTGCGGCGGCCGCTGTGCTGGCCCTGTTCGCGCTGCGAGCGCCGGTGGAACAGTTGACGCCCCGGCCGCTGCCCGCCGCGCAGCCGGTGATGGTGGCAGACGCTGGCGCAGTGCGCGCCGTGGAACCGCCGGTGCAAGTCGCGGAGCCGACGGAGGATCCGACGGAGATGATCGAGGAACTGGGCGTCGAAGAGATCGACCCCCTGGAGGCCATCGACGAGCTCGGCAACGACGAGCTGGAAGCGCTGAGCCGCGTGCTTGGCGAAGGAGCGTAGTGATGAAGAAGTTCTGGAAGTGCCTGATGTTGGGTGGCCTCGCGCTGACTTTGCTGGGTACCGCTGCCCTGGCGCAGCCCCGCGGTCCTGGCGGCCCTGGCGGTCCCGGTGGCCCGGGTGGCCCGCCGAGCGAAGAGATGCGCGGGAAGATGCACGAGAAGGTGCGCGCGATGCGGATGGAGAGGGTCGTCGAGCTGCTGAAGCCCGACGCGGCCACCCAGGCGAAGCTGAAGGAGGTCGCGGACCGCTTCGACACCCAGGAATTCGCGGTGCGCAAGGAGATGCCCAAGGCGCGCAAGGAACTGATGGAGCAACTGGACGCGGCCAAGCCCGACGAGAAGGCCATCGCCAAGCTGACGGACCAGATGCTGGCGGGCCGCGCGGCGATGCACAAGATCGAGGACGAGCGCGCTGCGGCCCTGCGCAAGGTGCTGTCGCCCAGCCAGTTTGCCCAGTTGTTCCTGGCGTGGCCCGAGATCAACCGCGAGGTGCGCGACGACATCCGCGAGGCCATGCGCAAGGCCAACGGCGGCAAGCGGCTCGGCCCCGGCAGTCACGGCCGCCACGGCGGGCCCGGCGGTCCGGACGACCCCGGCGGTCGCCATGGACCCGGCGGACCGGGTGGACCGGGCGGACCTGACGACGAGATGTAGCGATTCTGTCGAGAGAATCACACTGGGGCCGGTGCCTGGCGCGAGCTGGGGGCCGGCCCCGGTGGCGTTTTGCGGTTGGGGGCGGGCGGGCCGCGTGGAATCCGGGTTTCCAGATTGCCCCAGCTCAGGCCAGCCCCGACTGCGGTCCGCAGGCCGACAGGCCCGCACGCTTGCGCCCAAGCTCTTTTGCCGTGACAGGCGTCGCTTCCCTCGTATCATCCCTCCGGTTTGCCCGGCCGGGGGAGGGCGCGCGGCTGGCTTGGCGTGCAGGGCACGTCGACCCGCGCACCGGGCGTGACACCACACCACGGAGCCGACATCCATGCGAATGTCCTTTCGAAACTTGTTGGTCGCACTGACCGGCCTGCTCCTTCTGCTGGGGGTGAGCGCAACCGCGGCTGTCCCTTCGACGGCCCTGATCGAGGGCACCCTGCACGCGACTTCGGGGGGAGCCGCGGCCGACGGCAACTACGCGGCGGTCTTCGCGATCTACAAGGACCAGTCGGGCGGCGCCGCGGTCTGGGTCGAGGGCCCCGTGACGCTCAAGGTGGCGGGCGGCCAGTTCAGCCACGCGATGGGCGCCGTAACCCCCCTCAAGGCTAGCGATTTGGCTACAGGATCCTGGCTTGCCATGAAGATCGGCCAGGACCCCGAGCTTGCGCGGCGCCCGCTGCACGCAACCGCCTTCGCGTTGCGAGCGGCCGTGTCCGAGTCGTTGGCGTGCTCGGGCTGCATCAGCGCGGAGCAGTTGGATCCCGCCGTGCTGAAGGACTATCTGAAGACGGGAGACTTCGCCAAGGTGGCGATGTCGGGTGCATTTGCCGATCTGGTGGGCGCGCCGGACCTGTCGACGTACGCGAAGGCCTCGAGTTTGGCCGACGTGGCGACCACCGGCGCCTACTCAGACCTGTCGGGCGCGCCGGACCTGTCGACGTATGCCAAGTCGGCGAGCCTGGGCAAGGTCGCGACGAGCAACAAGTATGCGGACCTGACGGACAAGCCGGTGCTGGCCGCGGTCGGCAAGTCCTGCGGCACCGGGCTGCTGGTCGCCGGCATCAAGGCCGACGGTGCACTCGACTGCGTCGTGGCCGCGGGTGCCACGGGCGAACTGCCGAAGGACGGCATCGACGAGATCTCCAATGGGCTGATCTGGAACCAGATCACCGACGTGTTCGCGCTGAAGGCGCCGCTGGGGATTCCCGACAACAACCCGTTGGGCGGGTTCGCGGAGATCCTGGTCGGTGACGTAGGCCTGGTGCAGAAGCTGACCGTGACGCTCGAATTGTCGAATTCCGACCTGTCGACGGTGCAGGTGTCGATGTACGACGCGGCGAACCAGGAGTACGTGCTGTACAACAAGGGCGGCAAGAAGGGCGACGGCATCAAGACGTCGTATCCCGACGAGACCAACACGATCTCGGGCGACCTGACCTCGTGGATTGGCAAGAACCCCAAGGGAACTTGGCGCTTGAAGGTCATCGACTCCGCGTTCCTGAACAACACGAACGACGGCGAGGTCAAGACCTGGTCGGTGAACATGCAGACGCTGTCGTCGAATCGGATCCAAATCAAGGGCAACCTGATCGTCGACGGCGAAATCACCAACGCCGCGCTGGACGCCAGGGTGAACGACAAGGTGGACGCCAAGCTGGCCGCCCTTACCAAGGTTTGGCCGACGCTGCGCTGGGGGCGCTTCAGCAGCTACGACCAGAACTGGGGCAACTGGTTCTACTCCAACGGCGCGGCCTATACCCTGGGTGTGACCCCTTCGAACTGGACCGACGGCTCGGCGCGGGTCTGGAGCGTCAGCGCCGACAAGGCGTTGTGGCGCAGCGTGCTGGTCAACCACCAGCGGGTCAGCCCGACGATGGTCGTGATGTCCGAGTCCTGGTACGAGGTCGGCTCGACCAACGGCAAGGTGCTGATCGTGCTGTTCCGCGTGAAGAACGCCACCGCCAATGCCATCAACTGGACCCCCGCATTCTTCCACACCAACTACGGTAGCTGGGGAGAGTGCTCGAGCGCGACCCTCAATGGTCAGGCCACCTGGGAGAATTGCAGCAACTGCTACGCCGGCAACTGCCAGAGCCAGGCCACGTTCGCGGTGCCGGCCAACCGAACCAGTTCGATCATGTTCGCCATCACCAACAGCCCCAGCAGCAACATGCGCACGCAACTGCTGACGTTCATCTCCGACACACTCAAGCTGCCGGCCGGTTTGGAGTTCGTGGACGACCTGGAAACGGCCGAGAATGGCTGGGACAAGTGAGTCGCTTGGCCGGTGGGTACATCCAAAGCACCACTACCCCGGCTCAACCCCTCGCAACCGCCCCGCCAGCCCGAATCATTGGTCACATCTGCAAGAATCTGGTATGATGCCAATACCTTGCGCGCCTCACCCCGTCGCTTCGCGCCTCTCCATGCTCACCCGCGGGCGGCTCGTGGCTGCCCGGCAGGGCGACATGGAGAAGGGAACCTGGACCATGCTCCCCTCTCTATGTCGCGAAAAGTGCTTGTTCTACAAGGAGTTTAGCGCGCATGGAGAGGGGCGGCGCCGTCAGGCGGCGGGGTGAGGCGCGATCCCGTCGTCAGGGCCACACGTTTCGATCAGACCTCCCGGTCGCAGACGCGAGGAAGATGTGACGAATCATCAGGTCTCGAGACCGGTCTCGAGACTGTGGCGAGACCCCGGCGGCACCGCCCGCACGACGCAACCCCTCGTGATCCATCCCACCGTCCCCTGGCACGCACCTTGCTCTACCGGGAGGCAACCGCGGACGAGTCGTCGTCTGAGGCCGAGTCCGGCTTGCGGGCACACTACAAAGTACGTACATTGAGGGGGGGCGCATGAGCGACCTGCACTTCGAGTGGGACGCGGGCAAGAGCCGCAGCAACCAAGAGAAGCACGGCGTGAGCTTCTCGGAGGCGACGACGGTGTTCTACGACGAGGCTGCGCTGCTGCTCGATGACCCCGACCACTCCGAAACGGAAGAGCGGTTCGTTCTGCTGGGCATCAGCGAGTTCCTGCGGGCGCTTGTCGTGTGCCACGCGGTTCGGGACGGCGGTGACCTGATCCGCATCATCTCGGCGCGCCGGGCCCACGCCCGCGAGCAGCAGGCCTACTTCGCAAGGTGGACACGATGAAGGACAACTACGACTTCACGAATGCGCGCCCCAATCCGTACGCAAGGCGGCTGAAGAAGCAGGTCACGATCCGCCTGGACGAGACGACGCTCGGCTACTTCAAGGCGATGGCGGAGCGGGACGGCATTCCCTACCAGACACTCATCAACCTGTACCTGCGTGACTGCGCGGCTACCCGGCGCACGCTCGACTTGCTGTGGCGGACGGCCGAGGAGCGTGGGGCGGGCTGACGCGAAGTGGGGAGTCCGAGGCGGCGGTGCCCAAGAGTGCCCGTTGCCAATTCGCGCAACCCGGCGACCACGCTTCGGCGACGGTCCTGACGCCCAGCGCACCCCGCCTCAAATCCGAGCCACCCCAAGAAACACCGCGTGCAAGCTGACGATCACCACGAGGAACACCACGCGCGCCAAGTCACCCTCCCACCCAAGAAAGCGATACGTCATCACCCTGTCCTTGCACGCCCGAATGCAGTCGCCGCACAGCGTGCAGGACGGCCCCGGGCGGCCGCGGGCGATGTCGGCCGTCGTCAGCGCGCCAAAGCGGCACTGCGTCAGACACGCGTGGCAGGCGTCGCACCCGGGCGCAATCCGCATGTCGAATGGCGAGATCCGCCGCCCCACCCGCGTCGCCAGCCACCCCATCGGGCAGAACAGCGTGCAGTGCGTCATGGCGCCCAAGCGCCGCGACCAGAACACCATGCACGCGACGCCAACGAGGCCAAACGCGATCGCCAGCGCCGCCGCCACCGCGCCGGAAGCGCCCACCGCCCGCAGGATCAGCGCCACCCCGACCACCAGCGCGAGCATGACCGGCTGGGCGAGCCGCTGCCACTTCGGCAACGCTCCCGACCGCTTGCGCGCCGCCGAGGCCAGGTTGTCCCAGGCGCCCACGTAGCACAGGTGACTGCACCAGGCCGGCCCCACCAGCACCAGCGTCGACAGGAACAGGATCGGCATGAAGAAGCCCTCGCCGCGAAACACGGGGCCACCGACGATCAGCGCGGGCACGGGCACATGCAGCTTGCCGGTCATCAGAAAGACATCGAACCCCGCAAGGCCCAAGGCGAACTGACCGAAGAACACGAGCGTGAACAGGGTCCACACCCGCCGCCGCCACAGGGCCGAACGCTTGGGGTCCAGCATTCGCTGCGTGACGAAGCCCGCGTAGGCCGCCAGCGCGAAGGCTTCGGCCCAACCGGCACCGGGCAGGAACCGGTCGGCCAGCAGCATCGGCCGCGCCACCTTGACCTGGATCACCGCCAGCAGCGCCCATGTCAGGAGCACCGCCGACACCACAGGGACAAGGTTTGCGGCCGGTTCGGGCCCCGGAGCACCATCGTTCGATTCACGTGCAGCCGAACCCAAGCCTTTGTACAGGCTGAGCTTTTGTTGCGTTTGTTGCGACGTGTGCACCATGCGGTTCTCGTCCTTGTTGCCCCGGAACCAAGCAGTAGAGAACCGGCGCGCCGTCACCACGCTCTTCCCGTTGGTTCTATGACGCTTTTTACTGGACTGTCAAGTCCATTGAGTACGAGCTAGCCTGAACCCACCGCCCGTACTACCTTGGCCTCGCCAGCCAGGATCATCGCCATGCCCGACACCCCCAACTACATCACGCCCACCGGCCTCGCCCGCCTGCGTGCGGAGTACGACCACCTGCGCAAGGTCGCTCGCCCCACCGTGGTGCAAGAGGTCGCCGACGCCGCGGCTATGGGCGACCGGTCCGAAAACGCCGAGTACATCTACGGCAAGAAGCGCCTGCGCGAGATCGACCGCCGCCTTCGCTTTCTGCAGCAGCGCATCGACGCCGCCGTGGTGGTCGACCCGACGGGCCAGCGTAACCCCGACCGCGTGTTCTTTGGGGCGACCGTGGTGCTGGAGGACGAGCAGGGTCAGGCCAAGACGCTGCACATCGTGGGCGAGGACGAGATCGACGCCGAGGCCGGGCGCATCAGCCACCGCTCGCCGATTGGCGCGGCGCTGTTGGGCAAATACGTCAACGACGAGGTCAAGGTCGTTACACCGCAAGGCTTTCGCACGCTTGCCGTCGTACGGGTCAGCTACGAGGCGCCATCGACCTGATCCGGTGTAACGGGCGTCAGCAGCCGCCGCAGCGTCTGCAAGGCTGCGGGCAGCACCAGGAACAGTACGGGCACCTGCGCCCGCACCTCGCGCAAGTTGCTGCCCAGCGTGAGCGGCACGAACAGAACACAGCCGAGCAATAGCGCCAGCCGGTGATAGCGGTCCAGGTGGCGCCAACCCGCAAACGCAAGGGCAATCGGCAATCCGAACATCAGCAGGGGCGGAAAGGCGAAACCGCGGGTCATCAGCTCATGCAAGGTGCGCCTCAGCAGCACCCACGTGTGGTCGACGGCACCGGCCGATTGAGCGTCGAAGCCACCGGGATAGGCGAACTGCAGCAGCTTGAGCGTCCCGATGGCCAAAGCAGCCAGACCCGCCGTCTGCAGGGCCCACGCCAACCGCCGGTCGGAGCGCCACGTCCACGCGCCCCACAGCGCCACGATGGGCAGGATGTCGTACTTGACGGCCATAGCGAACACCAGCAACACCGCGAATGGCCAGACCTTTCTGTCGCGCAGACACCATAGCGCTGCCAGCCAGACCAGCTGCGACAGGCGGTCCCAAGGATGGAAGAAGTAGAACAGGTAGGTCAGCGGCCCGACGGCACCGTAGAACAGCAGGCCGATGGCCACCCACGCAGGCTCCAGCCAACGCGCAAGGTACAGCCCCAGCAACACCAGCGAAGCGAACAGGAACAGCGTGTCGAGGGCGAAGTACACCTCTTTCAGCGGCACGCCGGTCGCCCGGTGCAGGGCCTCTACCAACTCGACATTGACGCGGCGCACGTTGGTGCCGTTGCAGCCCAAGCTCTCCCACGAGTTACCCGGCGGCGGTCGATTGTCCAAGATCGCCTGGTGCACCAGCGCGGCCTTCTGTGGCGCAGCCGAGTACACCAGCGGGCGGCCCAGCCACACCTGCCACGTCATCGTGATCAGATAGGCCAGCACGACCAGCAGGAGCAGTTGGGAAGTACGGGGCGTCATCGGCGTTCTCCTGTTCTGCCGGAGCTAGGCGTTGCGACGCCACAGCGGTTCGAGCTTCAGCCAGGCCCAGACGTAGCGGCGGTCGTCGGCGGTCAGCAGGTCGAACGCGTGCGCCAGTCCCAGATAGGTCGCAGCGTAGAGCACCAGTCGAACCACCAGCCCCACGGCCATGCCTGACAGGCCGTCGCCCACGTCAGGGACCGGCCAACCCAGCGCCACCGCCCACGTCGTCCACGGCAGCAGCACCACGCCCGCCAGCACGGCGGCGAGGAAGCGTCGACGGTAGGGGACCCAAGGAAACACTCTCGCCATCGAGAGTTGCGAGACCGTCGCGATTTGCCGCAGCAACACGACGATGATGACGACCTGCGCCGCCACCGACCCAAACGCCGCCCAGCCCAGCCCAAGATGGTCGTAGGTCCCAGCCGGGGCGTGGCGACCGACCGTCATCACAAACGCCACCAGCGCGAAGTTTATCGCGGTGTTCACGACCACGCCTGCCAGCTGCGACCGCAGGATTGCACGGGGGTGTCCCAGCGCCATCAGCATCGTCCCATAGGCCGTCACCCGCAGGGGCAACAGGCATAGAAACATGCGGAAAGGCAGCGCAGCGGCAGCGTAATTCTTGCCGTACAGCAGCACGATGACTGGCTCGGCCTGCGCCATGGCGAACACGAAGATCGGCAGGATGACCAGCGCGACCTTCTCGATGCCGGTGTGCCACAGGCCGATGGCATCCCGTGCTGCGGCGGTGCGGTCGTCACCCTCTGAAGCGATGGCAGACATGCGCGGCAGCATCGCGACGGCGACGGAATACGAGAGGATGCCGATGAACGGCAGCTCTTGTGCACCCACCGAGTAGTCGGCAAACACAACGGATGTGAAGATGAATCCGACGACGTAGGTCGAGAAGTACTTGTTGACCTGACCGGCCACTGAGTTCAGCCAAAGCGGCACCGCGAACGCCAACTGGGCGCGCGTGCCGCCCGGAAATGGCTCGGGCATCACGCCGCGGTACACCGACTGCCACACCCCGATGGTCGCTGCCAGCCGCGCGATGGCGACCAGCAGGTAGACGGCAAGCAGGGTCACCAGGTCGGCTCCCAATGCCGCTGGCACCAGCAGGGATAGGTTGGACGCCAGCGAAACGGCCATCGTCCACAGCGACGAGACCCGGTGGCGCTCGACCCCCAGAAGAAAGGAAGTCAGCGCGCTGCTTGGGAATTCGAACACCACCGTGACGGCGATCACCAGCAACGGCACCGTCAGCCCGACATGACTGGAAGGCTGCAGCCCGGGCACCAGCGCCAGCGCGGCGATGACCAGCGCGGACACCAGCCCCAGACCGGTCAGCAGCTGCAGCGATTGGCGCACCAGCGTCCGCTGGCGAGCAGGCGGCAGACGCGGCAGAAAGAACAGCTGCGAGTCGGGGATGGCCAGCAGACCAAGCCCAGTAGCGGTCGCGAGCACGGTCAGGGTGAAGGCGAGGGAGCCGTACGCCTCCTTGTCCATCAGCCGGACGATGGCGAAGGCCTTCAGACCGTCGAAGATCGAGACGATCAAGCGTCCGAACACGACGGCGCCCACCTGGACCGACAGCTTCGTCCCCACTTTCGGAGGGGTTTGACGGGGCTGGGCAGCGGCTGGGACGGTCATGCGCATCCAAAGGCGGCGACGTGCGGCCGTCGGCGGGTGTACCACGAGAGGCCCCGGCTGGCGAAGGATCGCCACGGGTTCTATGCTCGCGCCCTCGGCGCCCCCCAAAGCGGGGGCAGGAGTCGTGCGTGGCCAAGACCAAGCGCCTGTTGATGCTCGCCTATTTCTGGCCGCCGATGGGCGGTGCCGGCGTTCAACGCGCGCTCAAGCTTGCCAAGGCCGCCCCGGACTTCGGCTGGGAGGTCTCGGTCGTGGCGGGTCAGGCCCGTCCCGGCGACCTGCAGGACGCGTCGATGCTGGCCGAAGTGCCCGCCGAGATGACCGTGCAGCGTCGCGACCACCTGCGGGTGCACACGCGGCTGCTGACGCGCTGGACGCCGCCGGACCCCTACGTCGCGTGGTACGGTCCGGCGCTGAACGCGGCGCGCGAGCTGGCGTTGGTACAGCCGTTCGACGCCCTGCTCTCCACCTCGATGCCCTACACGACACATCTCGTCGCGCGCACGCTGAAACACGAGCTGCGGCTGCCGTGGCTGGCCGACCTGCGCGACCCTTGGACCGACAACCGCTTTTTGTCCGCGTATCAGGGCAACGGCCTGCGCTCACGCTTCCGCCGCGCCGTCGACGGGCGCATGGAACGCGGCGTGTACGACGACGCGGACCTGGTGTCGGTGACGGCGGGACCGCTGCGCGACCTCCTGATCGACCGTTGGCATTTGTTGCCGGAGCGCGTGTTGCTGGCGCGAAATGGCTTCGACGAGGCGGACTTCGACGGGGTGCTGCCCCTACCCTCGCCGCGGCCGCCGGTCGACCCTGCCGAGCGACAGGACCGGGCGCTGGAAGTGCTGTTCGCGGGAAGCCTCTACGAGGGCTACACCATCGAGCCGTTTCTGGCGGCGTGGGAGGCGTTGCTTGCGCGCCGACCGGACGTCCGCATCCGGCTGGTGGCCCACACGCAGGCCAAGGGACTGCTGCAACGGCTAGTCGAGCGCTTTCCGGTCGCCGGTCCGTTGGTCGAGATCGGCCCGCGGGTGCCGCACCACGAGATCGTCGCTCGCTATGGTCGAGCCGACATGCTGGTGTTGTCGACCCTGGACGCCCTGTCGATCCCCGGAAAACTATTCGAGTACATCCGCTCGGGCACTCCCGTGTTCGCCTGTTCGGTGCCCGACGCCGAGTCGCACGCCCTGCTGGGCGACACGCAGACCGGGGTCGCCGTCCCGCACGACGACCCGATGGCAGCGGCCGCGCAGCTGGAGCGGTGGTACGACGCGTGGCGCCAAGGGCAGCCCCTGACTCACCCCGACGGCCACGCGGTCGAGCTGCTGGAGCGGCGCGTGTCGTATCGCAAGATGTTCGCGGCACTGGATGACCTGACCGAGCAATTCGGGGCGGAATCGCCGCACTAGGCGCACCGCCTTGACGCGGACAGGCTCCAACTCCACGCTGCCCGCTCATCCCCGATGGACGGCCCCGAGGCCCCCCGCCCAGACGGGAACGGAAGGACATGAAACAGCGCGTCAACTGGTACGTCTTGGGCTTGGCCGCGTTCGTGCTCGCGAGCATGGGCGTCGTCTGGCTGGCGTGGAGCTTCGGTGCGCCGGACCCCGTCGCCGCGGAAGAATCCGTGGCGGTTGAGGAAGAGCCCGAGCCCGCGCCGGAACCCCCGCCCACCGCCCCTGAGCCGCCGATCCGTGTCCAGGCGGCGGCCCCGGCCCCAGCTCCGGCTGCCGTGGCCGGCGAACAGCCCGAAGTCTTCACCGGCGTGTCCGGCAAGGTCGTCAACTCCCGTGCCCAGCCGGTGGCCGACGCCTACGTCCGCTTCATGGTCGCCGGGGAAGAGCAGTGGATCCGCACCGATGGCCAGGGGATCTTCAACTGGCAGCAACCCACCGGCACCGACCTGCGCAACATGACGGCCCAAGCGGCGGCTCCGGCGTATGCGCCCTCGCCTGCGCTGCCGATCCAGCCGGGGGTCGAGGCGCTGCTGCGTCTGGGCGACGGCGGCAGAATGCGAGGTCGGGTGATCGACGCATCGGGAACCCCCATCAAGGGTTACCTGCTCGCGGTGGACGAGGCCCGGGTCGAGCTGCCCCTGCCCGGGGGCGCGCGCGTGTACCCACCGCAGCCGTTCTCCGGCGACGACGGCACGTTTGAGCTGGGACCGCTGCAGCCCGGACGCTTCGACCTGCGCGCACAGGCGCCGGACCTCGCGCCCGGGTTCTCGCACGACGTGGTCGTGGCGGCGGGGCAAACGACCGACGGCATCGTGATCGTCGTCTCGGCCGGGGCGAAGGTCCGCGGGCGGGTGACGTCGGCGACCGATGGCAAGCCGGTCGAGCGCGCGCGGGTGATGGTGTTCGACCCGAATTCGGCCATGCCCTCCAAGGTCGCCGTGACGGACGCAAATGGTTCGTACGAAGTGACGGGCGTGCCCCAAGGTCGCCGAAGCCTGCGGGTGCAATCCGAGGGCTTCCTGGCAGAGATGGCGAGCGGCATCGAGGTGCCGGCATCGGGCGAGGTCGTCCGCGACGTGCAGCTGCGGCAGGGAGCGCCGGGCGAGCGGTTCTCGTTCCAAGGCATCGGCGCAACGCTGGGCAAGGACGAGCGCGGCATCGTGATCGCCAACTTGATGGACGACTCGCCGGGTGCGAAGGCGGGGCTGCAGGCCGGCGACGTGATCGTGTCGGTGGACCGCGTCGCGGCCAGCGGGATGCAGATCGGCCAGGTCGTCGAGCTGATCCGCGGTGAGGCAGGCGTGCCCGTGACCCTGGAGGTCGAGCGCGGCGGCGTGCGCCAGACAGTGACCATCGAGCGCGGGCGGGTCGTCGTCAAATCGCCGCACGGTCCACAGGGCCCAGGCGAGTGAGTTCGCGGGGTGGCAGAAACACCCCAAGAGATACAAGGAGTTCGGAATGCCCACGGTCCAAGAGACGCGCGAGGGAATTGCGCAAAACGACGCGCTCTACGCCATGCACTTCTCAGGTCACTCGCGCCTGACGCGGGACTTGGCGCTGCTGGACGGGATGCTGGCGTCGGCGCGGCAGCTGCTGCAGGACGCTCGCGAGGCGAAGGGTGAGGCGCGCAAAGAGCTGCTGGCCACTGTGCAGAAGCAGATCGAGCTGTACGGCAGCGAGCGAACGGCGATTGCAGAGGCCAAGCGTGCCGTTGGACCCGCCGGAGTGGCGGTAGCGCAAGTGACCGAACGGTCCAGCTATGCCGCACACCGCTACACCCGCCACTTCGCCAATCAGGAGCGCGGCAGCCGGGACGCCGGGATGCTGCTGGACGTGATCACGGAGCTGCAGGCGATGAAGGACGAGGTCGACGTGCACCGTCAGACCCTGAGCGACGACGGGTTCGCCGACGACGTGGAAGTGCTGGAGCGGCGGATCGACCTGTTCCTGAAGGAGCGCCGCGCCATCGCCGAGGCGCGCACTGAGGACACCCGCGACGCCCAGTCCGGGGTGCTCGCCCGCGCCGCCAACACCATGTTCGCGCTGTACCGCGAGGGCTTTGCCGGGCAGAAGCGGGTCTCGCGCCGCCCTGAGCTTCTGGCGCGCATGATCGAGAGTCTCGAGGACATCCGCGACCGCATGGAAGCCCTTGTCGCCCAAGGATTTCACGACGATCAACACGACAAGAATCACGAGATCGTTCTGGGGCGCATCGAGGCGTGGCAGACGGAGGTGGACGCGATTCGCGAGGCCCGCCGCGCCGCCGCCCTGCCCGGTCTGGTCGACGAACTTTGGACCGCCGCGCAGGCCGAGCTGGCCACGTACGGCGAGCACTTCGCCGGAAGGACACGCAAGACCCGTGACCTGGACAAGCTGCGCGGCATTTGCGACCGGCTGGATGAAATCGAGCGGCAGCTGACCGCTCTGGCCCAAGTGCAGGCCTGGACAGAGCTCGATCGGCACTTGTCGACCACCCGCGACGCCCTGTCGCTGTACCAGCGCGAATACGACGAGATCGTCAAGGCCCAAGCCAGCTAAGCTGCCGTACGGCCTGACGAACGGTCGTTCCTGCCGCGCCTTTCAGTGGACACTGTCGGCGCGCGTCTGCTATGTCCGCACCACGTCGACGATCTTCCGTCCCGCTGAACCCACGCCATGACGCTGCACCCCCCCGAACCTCTGCACCACCGCGCCACCCAGGACGACGTCGAGTTCGTGCTGGAGTTGGCCCGCGGTCTGCATGAGGCCGGCACCCCATCGCACCGTCTCGAGGGGGCCATCGAGCGCATCGGCATCCAGCTGGGTCTGGAGATGCACATCTCGTCCACGCCCACCGCATTCTTCATTGGTTTCGGCCATCCGGCACGGCAACGCCTGACGCTGTCGCGGGTGCAGCCGGGGTCAGTGGGCCTGGAGCGGTTGGAGAAGCTGGACCAAGTGGTGTCGCGCGTCGGTCGCGGCGAGCTGACGCCCAAGGACGGTGCAGCTGCGGTCCACTCGATCACCTCGGCCCCAGAGCGTTACGGCACGGCCTTGACGCTGATGGCCTACACGCTGTCGTCCACCGCCGCCGGGCGCATCTTCGACGGCGGGTGGCGAGAGATGGCCGCCGCGTCGGTCATCGGACTGCTGATCGGCGTGCTGACCGTGGCCAGTCGGCACTCGCGGCGCGTGGTGGACGTGGTGGAGCCCGCAGGGGCGCTCGCCGCCTCACTGGTCGCCGCCGCCGCCGGCTTGGTGCTCGGCCACGTGTCGCCGATGGTCGTCACGCTGGCAGGCCTCATCACGCTGCTGCCCGGCCTGACGCTGACCACCGCGATGAGCGAGCTCGCCACCCGCAACCTGACTTCCGGCACCGCGCGGCTGTTTGGCGCAGGCGCGACGTTCATGACGTTGGGTCTGGGCGTGGGCTTGGGAAGCGAGCTGGCCGACCTGCTGCCGCACGTCGACATCCCGCGGCGCGTCCAACAGCTGCCGGAGTGGACCGAGTGGGCCGCGCTTGTGGTGTTGCCGCTCGCCTCTGTCGTCCACCTGCGCGCGATGCCGCGACAGATCCCGGCCATGATGGCCGCCGGCATTCTGGCCTACACCGGTGCGCGCCTTGGGGCGCACGTGCTGGGTCCCGAGTTTGGCGCGTTTGCCGCCGCTCTACTTCTGGGAACCGCCAGCAACGCCTATGCGCGCATCCTCGACCGCCCCGCGTCGGTGCTGGCAACGTCCGGCATCCTGATGCTCGTTCCCGGCAGCATCGGCTTTCGCAGCATGTCGTCGATGATGCAGAACGACGTTGTGCACGGGATGCAGACCGCGATGTCGATGCTGCTGGTCGCCGTCTCTCTGGCGGGTGGCCTGCTGTTCGCCAACGTGGTCGTGCCACCGCGGCGGGCCGTGTAGCCCTCCGACACCTGCATTCCTTGACCGCATCCGCACCTCAACGACCTCGCGGCGCATCCTACCCGCCGTGGAGGTCACGCGATGCCCAAGTTCCTCACGCTCTTCGCCTTTCTTGTTTTGCCGGCAGCCCTGACGACGGGTTGCTGGAAGGAGGTCAAGGTGGTTCCCGCCGACAGCGCGGCCGTTCAGGCGGCCCCCATCCTCGACCACAAGGTCAAGACCCTTTCCGGTGAGGAAACCTCGCTCGCGGCCTACCGCGGCAAGGTCATGCTGGTCGTCAACACGGCCAGCGCGTGCGGATTGACTCCGCAGTACCAGGGCTTGCAGGAGTTGTGGGAGAAATACCGCGACAGAGGCCTCGTGGTCCTTGGCTTTCCCTGCAACGACTTTGCGGGCCAGGAACCCGGAACCGCCGAAGAGATCAAGAGTTTCTGCACCGCCAAATTCAACGTCACCTTCCCCCTGTTCGAGAAGGTGCGCGCCAAGGGCGACAAGAGCCCGCTGTACAAGACGCTGACGGAAGAGGTCGATCCCGCACTGAGGGGCGAGATCCAGTGGAACTTCACCAAGTTCCTGGCCGACCGCGAGGGCCGCGTCGTCGCCCGCTTCGAGCCTCGCGTCACCCCCGACGACCCCAAGCTGATCGCAGAAATCGAGCGGTTGTTGGGGCCATAGGGAGGGTCTATCCTGCTGCAGGCCCCCATACACCGGCAGCACCGCCCCGACCGGGAAAGCGGCGCCATCCGACGCGGGCGGCGATGGAGGGCGTCATGGCGTTTTCGGACGAACAGACCCTGATCGGCGTGGACAATGCGATGGTGGCGAGACCGCTGATCGACTGGCTGCGGCAGAACGGCATCCATGCGTCGCTGGAAGAGTCGGACGACATGGGCGGCACCCTGCCCTCGCTCGCCTTTGTGCACGGCACCTACATTCAGGTCCCGCCACAGCAGCACGAGGACGCCAAGCACATGATCGACAAGTACCTTTCGGCCAAGACCGCACCCACCGAGGAGCTGGACGGCGACCAGTAGAACGCTACGGCGCGGTCACCTCAGGCATCGGCTCCACAACGTCGGGCATGGCGGGCGTCGAGTTGCGCAGTCCTTGCAGCATCGGAACCACCACGCCGATCAAGCTGCCTGCCGAGTACAGCGACATCCAGCTGCTGGGCGCGTAGAGCTCGTCGTGGGCACGCTTGCCCCAGTAGGTGTCGGCACCAGCGGCCAGCACTTTGGAGAGTGCCTCACCGTAAGCCACCGAATCTCCCGCAAAAACGGCACGCACTGCCTCGCGATAGGCCTCGGGCACGTCGCTGGCCGTCAGCGGGGCCGACTCGATGTCGCTGCGGTAGGCCGCGTGGCCGGGCTGTAGCGTCAGGTTCGTGCGACTGCTGCGCACCTCGGCCACCATCAGCGATGCGGCTTCACCCCAAGACATGCCCTCGCGCAACCCGCCCCGCGTGAAGGGCAAGGCCTCTGCCAACAGCGCGGCCAAGCTCGCGAACTCAAACTTCATCGGCCCCTCTGCGTGCAGCACGGACGTGACGGGCGGAGGCGTCAGCGGCTTGGGCGAGGCCTCCGGGCGTGCCACGTCGACCAACCGCAACACCATGCGATCCGGCTCGATCACGATGCCAACAGGCAGCACGGCCAGCTGCAGGTCGGGGTCCTTGGCCATGATCTCGAGCAGGAACTCGACGCGCGGCGCCTTGCCCTTGCGGGTCAACTGCACCGAAACCTCCATGGTCATCAGGGTCTTGACCAGCTCTTCGACGAACTTGACCGCCTTGGCCGAGTCGCGCAGCGGCAGGATCAACCGCGTGTCGGTCGCGCGCTGCGGCAACACCAGGGCAAAGCTGCCGCGCAGACCGCCCACGCCCTCGCGCACCAGCGGCGGCATCGAAGCCAGCGGGTCGCCGTCTGCCGACAGCAGCGCGATCAGCCGCTCGAGCCCCAGCGACGCGAACACCACCTGCGACGCGGCCGGCACATACGGCTCCACGGCCTTGGCCAGCGCCGCCTGGTCGGCCTCGTCCGGAGCCAGAGCCTGCGCAAACGGCGTCACCGCCATCGGCAACCCGCCACGCAACAACGTGGTCCAGCCAGTCGAGGTCGCAAACCAAGCCATGCCGACCGGAACCTGCATGTCCTCACTGCCCGCCAGAAACGCCGCGCGCCCCCGCCGTTCACCAGTCGAGGTCGGCATTATCGCGCCCCACGTCGCCGCCGCGTCGGGGTTGGGCTTGGCGTCCAGGGCCTCGCGCTTGTCGGACAGCATCAACAGGCCGTCGCGAATCACGATCCAGTTGCCGCCATTCTCGGGCCCCACGCGCAGCACGGCGTTGGGGGTGCCGGCCGGCAGCCTGGCCGGGGCCGCCTTCTTCTTCGCGTCGGCGTTGGCCATGCCCACGTCGTCCGGCGCGATCAGCACCGCCAGGCGGCGGCCGGTGTCCCAGGCCTTGGCCACGTCGACCACCGGCCACACGAGCGTCACGGCGGTGGTGGCGCCCTCGCCGGTGACCCAGATGCACACGTCGCTGTTCGGATCCAGTCCGGCCTTCTCGAGGCCCTTGGAATCCAGCGAGGTCAGCAGGTTGGCCTTCGCGGCCCGCACGGCAAGGCCCTTCCAGCCTTCATCCGATCCCCCCATGTCGCGCAGACGAGCGAACAGGCCTGCCGTTTCCGTCAGCAGGACGCCGGGACGCTCCAGACAGAAGTAGCCCTTGGCGTCGACGGGAAGACGCGCGTCCAGCGAGCCTGGGGCGTACCGCGCGGGGCCGGCAAACGCACTGAACGAGAGGGCGAATACAGCGACGGCACCCGATAGGGCGACCGGAAGGCGTAGCGACATGGCAAGCGACCTCGTGACGGTGATAGGAGAGCGCAAAGGTACAGGATCGGCAGTCGCTCGCCAACCGATTCAGGACTGTGGAGCACCTGAACGGCGCAGGAAGCCTACTCGAAACCCAAGCGAATCCAGCGACCTTGGTCGGCGGACCCTTTGCACGCCAGCAGCTCGCGCCGTCCCGGAATGGCGATCACGACGCTGTTGGTGGCGGTGCCCTGCTCGTCCTGCGCCAAGCGGTTGATGCTGTCGACCCCGTCGCTGCGATCTGCGAACAACGTGCGCAGCGAGTCGGCGTCCTGCCGTCCGTTGGCGACGGCAGCTTGCAGGCGGTGCAGGCGGGCGCGGCTGCTGGAGGTGGGCGCTTCCCCTTCCTGCGCAGTGTGTTCCGCGATCAGGCAGTGGTTGGTGCGGGTCAGCGGCGCGTCGGTGGCGTCGCGGCGAACTGCGCTCCAAGCGGTGGTTTCCCACTCGGTCAGTCGCTTGGCGTCCGCAAGCCAGTAGGTGTGGGCAGCGGCGCGCGGAGCGGTCTCGCATAGGCGGGCGGCGGTGGCGAAGTCGGGCGCATTCAGCATGGCGTGCAGGATGTTCGTGTAGCCGACGCCTGCCTTGGAGCCCCAAGTCTTGATGTTGGTCGTTCCCAACGCCAGACCGGTCGAGTTCATGCCGACCAGCGCCAGGCAGCCGGTGCAGGTCACGGTCCAGGTCTGCGGCCCCCGGTCGGGGATGCGGCGGATCGCCACGACGTAGTCGATGTCCTGCGGATTCAGGTCCCAGGTCTGCGCCGCCATCGCAAGCCCGTCGACCGTGTGCGTGTGCGGCAGCAGCACGGCAGAACATCCCTCAGCGTCGGCAGGAAGACATGTCTTTTCAAAGCCATACGTCAGCACATCGCGCACATCCGTCATGTTGGCGGCGGTGTAGAGTTCGACCGGGTCGACGCCCGCCGCGCGGCTCAGCGCGATGTGCTCGTCGTGGCCCGCCGGATGCCAATTCCGCATCACATCCATGCACTGGCGCCCCACCGCCAGCAACGGCGCAAGGTCGCGAAAGCCGAACGGCGCCAAGTGCTCCAGCGTCGCGTCGAAGCGCATCTGGACAAACGCCTGAATCTCGGCACGCAGGGCGGCGCCATGCGCCTCACCCAGCTGGGTTGGGGTGCCGTGGAAGGTGTACTGGGGCAGCTGGAGGAGGGACATGCGCGCCTGCCCCCGGGGGATCAGCGGCCCGGGAAGCGCGGAGTATAGAAGCTACCGCACGAAGATGTAGCCCCAGTCGGCCTTGACGCTCTTTTCGCCAGCGTCGCCGCCGCAACCCGCCGCGGAACCCGCCGGCATCGCCGGGTCGATGCCGCAGACGTTGCCAGCGCCGCCGAAACCGATGCGCGAGTCGGGCGAGGAGCAGTCGTTCTGCTCGTTGCCGAGAATGCCGATGCGCACCTTGGCCCAGCCTTCCTGGGTCCAGTTGTTCAGGCCTTCGCGGTTGCAGTTGACCTGCATGGTCGAGCCCGCGACCAGGTTCTTCCACGCGCCGCGCCCGATCGCCGTTGTGGGCTTGAACACGCCGTCCAGCAGAGCCGCTCGCAGCGAAGTGGCCACGTGCGGCATCACGACCCAGTTCGTCGTGCCCGCCAGCTTCATGCCCAACCGCAGCTCGGTGTAGCCAACGGTCCAGAAGCTCTCCAGCTTGGCCTCAGAGTCCTCGAAGCCGGGCGCGGTGGCATTGAGGCCGACGGTGTTCGTCCAGTACGGCGCGTCGTACACGAAGGTGGCCGCCTTGCCGTTCATGCGCATCACCAACGTCCAGCCGCCGCCGTCCGAGGTCATGTCGCAGTACGCCTGGAACATCGTGCCGGCACCGGCCTTGCCGTCGGGGTCCAGGTAGTACACGCCGTCCTTGGTCGTGGGCAGGGTCTCGAGAATCGCCTTGCACGAGGTCGCGGGGTTCAGGTCGCTGCCGATCGAGCACTGGCCCGAGAAGCACATGCCCGCCTTGCCGCAAATGCTCCCGTCGGTGACGGCCGGGTGCAAGCACCCCTTGACCTTGTCGCAGCTGTCGGCCGTGCACGGGTTGCCGTCGTCGCAGCTGATGTCGGTGCCACCGCACTTGCCCGCTGTGCAAATGTCCTTGTCGGTGCAGGCAGATCCGTCATCACACGCGATCGAGACGTTGATGGCCTGGCAGCCCTTGACGCTGTCGCAGTAATCGACGGTGCAGAAGTTGCCGTCGTCGCACTTCAACTCAGGTCCCGCGCACTTGCCGGCGCCGCAAATGTCCTTGCCCGTGCACGCGTTGCCGTCGTCGCACGCGGCCGTGTTGGCCTTGTAGACGCAGCCGGCGACCTTGTCGCACGAGTCATCGGTGCAGCCGTTGCCGTCGTTGCACACGGTCAGCTTGCCGGGTACGCACGAGCCGTTCACGCAACCGTCCCCCACCGTGCACACGCTGCCGTCGTCGCAGGGAAGCGCCCAGTTGATCGAGACGCAGCCCTTCTGCGAGTCGCACTGGTCGATGGTGCAAGGGTTGCTGTCGTTGCAGTCCTTGGTGCCGGTGGTGGCGCACTTGCCGTCCTTGCACGCATCGCCAAGGGTGCAAACGTCGTTGTCGGAGCACGCGGCGCTGTTGGGAGCAAACACGCAGCCGGTGGCCTTGTCGCACGAGTCGTCGGTGCAGCCGTTGCCGTCGACGCAGGTCTTGGCCGCGCCGGACTGGCACGCGCCGCCAGCGCAGGTGTCGCCCACCGTGCAGGCGTTGCCGTCCTCGCACGACTGCGTGTTGGGCTCTGATGCACAACCCGTGATGGGGTCGCAGGAATCCGTGGTGCACAGGTTGCTGTCATCGCAGCTCTTGGCGGCGCCGGAGATGCACGAGCCGCCCGCACACGCGTCGGACTGCGTGCACGCGTTGCCGTCATCGCAAGGCGTGGTGTTCTGGGTAAACGTGCAGCCCTTGAGCTTGTCACACGCATCGTCGGTGCAGCTGTTGCCGTCCGCGCAAACCGTCGGCTTGCCTGAGGTGCACGCGCCCGCCGCGCAGACGTCACCCGTCGTGCAAGCGTCGCCGTCGGTGCACGGCTCTGTATTGATCACGTTCTTGCAGCCCTCGGCGGGGTCGCAGGTCTCGGTGGTGCACGGGTTGTTGTCGTCGCAAGCGGGCGGGATGCCGGGCACGCAGGCGCCGTCCTTGCAGATGTCTGCCTGGGTGCACGCGTTGTTGTCGTTGCACACCGAGGTGTTGGGCGTGAAGGTGCAGCCGGTGGCCGGGGTGCAGCCGTCGTCGGTGCAGCTGTTGCCGTCGTCGCACTTGGCCGCCGCGCCGGACTTGCACGCGCCATCCGCGCAGCCATCGCCGGTGGTGCAGGCGTCGCCGTCGTCGCAGGGCTGGGTGTTGGGCGTATTCTCGCAACCCAATGTAGGATCACAGGAATCCGTCGTGCAGGCATTCTTGTCGTTGCAGTCCTTGGCCGCACCGGGCTTGCAGAAACCGCCGCTGCACGCGTCGCCTTCGGTGCAGACGTTGTCGTCGCTGCACAAGCCTGCATTCGCGACGTTGGTGCAACCGGTGGCCTTGTCGCAGCTGTCGTCGGTGCAAGGATTGCCGTCATTGCAGTTGGCGGGCGCGCCGGGGGCGCAAGCGCCGTTGGCGCAAATGTCTCCGGTGGTGCAAGCGTCGCCGTCGCTGCAGGGAAGGGCCGCCGCCGCGTTCTGGCACCCCTTGAGAGCGTCACAGTTGTCGCTGGTGCAGGCGTTGCCGTCGTCGCACGTCTTCTGCAAGCCGCCGACGCACGCGCCGTCCTTGCAGGCATCGCTCTCGGTGCACACGCTGCCGTCGTCGCAGGGGTCGGTCAGGTTCTGCGTAACGCAGCCCGTCGTCTGGTCGCAGCTGTCCTTGGTGCAAACCTTGCCGTCATCGCACGCCTTGGCCGCGCCCGCCTGGCAGGTGCCGTCCTTGCACGCGTCGCCGGTGGTGCAGGCGTTGCCGTCCTCGCAGGGAGCCGAATTCGCCGCCGTGGTGCAGCCCTTGACCGGGTCGCAGCCGTCATTGGTGCACGGATTGCCGTCGTCGCAGCCCTTGGCCTTACCCGGCACGCACAAGCCCTCTGCGCAGGCATCGCCAACGGTGCAGACGCTGCCATCGTCGCAGGGATCGGTGGTGGCGACGTTCATGCAACCGGTCTTGGAGTCGCAGGTGTCCTTGGTGCACAAGTTGTTGTCGTCGCAGACCTTGGGTGTACCGGTTGTGCAGACGCCATCCTTGCACGCATCGTTGCTATTGCAGACGTCGCCGTCGTCGCACGCACCCGCGGCGGGGGCATGGGCGCAACCGGTTTGGGGGTCGCAGGTGTCCGAGGTGCAAACGTTGGCGTCGTCGCACGCGTTGACCGCCGCTGCCTTGCAAGTGCCCGACTGGCAAGTGGTCGCGTCGGTGCACGCGTTCGAGTCGTCGCAGGGTACGCCGTTCAGCTTGGCTTGGGTCTCGCAGGCGCCGGCCACGCAGGCCGCGACCTTGCAGACGTCGGCGTTGGGCGCGCAATCGGCGTCGACCACGCACTCAGGCGGAACATCGGGGGTCGAAGCGTCTGGGTCCACAACGGTATCCGGATTGACCACGGTGTCGGGGGCGACGTCGGGAACCACCGCGTCGGGGACGACCGCATCCGGGTCCACCGTGCCGTCGATGGCAACGTCAGGGACCACCGCATCCGGGTCGACCGTGCCGTCAGGGGCAACGTCCGGGATCACCGCGTCGGGGTCGACGACGCCATCGGGAACGGCCGCGTCCGGGTCCACCACCGCGTCGGCTGACGAATCGGTGTCGGCGTCGGGCGCACTGTCGACAAGCGCGTCGGTCGCTGCATCCGGGTCCGTCGTCGTGTCGGTCGCCGCATCGGGGTCGGCATCCGGGTCGGCGTCAGGCCCCACTTCGGGAAGCGAATCTACCGTGGACGTCACGTCCTCCGGGGCATCGACCACGCCATCCTCGGCGTCGGGGGAGTCGGTCAGCACGGTGTCCATCGAGTCCAAGTCAACCGCGTCGGAGATCACAAGGTCGGCCGTGGCGTCGACTGAGGGCTCGTCAGACGGACCGACGACGGTCGAGTCGCCACCGCAGGCGGTGAGCCACAATGCTGCCACAACCGCGAAGGGTGCGAATCGACAGGGGAGAATGGAAGTGTTGCGCATGGTTGGACTCCTGTGCTGCGGAACGCGGTCCGTGCGTCATGGACCATTTTGGACCGTCATCGTTCCGAACCGAATCAGGATACCTCTTTCCCCCCGTGCGTGTCGAATCCGCCGAATCGCAACCCGGCCTTGACCCCCTAGCCTGCGTGAAGCACGTTGAGCTCGTCCGGGCACTTCCTGGCCCTTGCGGAGCTCGTGTGTCGCCCCAAGCTCTCGATCCTGCTGCATCCCCAACGCCAAACACGGGGTCCAGACAGCGGTTGACGCTGCCACTGGGACTGATGGCGGCGATTTGGTGGCAGTCGTCGAACGTCTGGCCCGGGGTCGGTCGATTCGCGCTGCTGCTGGCCACCTGGCTGCCGGAGTGGCTGCCTGTCGACAAAGTCGTGCACGCGGCGATGTACGCGCTTCTGTGTGGCGCGTGGGTGTTTGCCCTGCGCCCGTGGCGGCAACGGTGGCGTCTGGCGGCTTGGGCGTGGACCCTCACTGCGGCATACGGAGTCCTCGACGAGATGCACCAGAGCTTTGTCCCCGGCCGGACTGCCGACCCACTGGACGCGCTGGCAGACGCAGCGGGGGCGCTGATCATCGCGCTGGCCGTGTGGCTGGTGGGGCGCAGAGGGAGGTGAGGTGCCACACGCCCGCATCCGACTCGCCGTCATCCTGCTGTTCCTGACCTCAGGAGCCGCTGGTGTGGCCTACGAGGTTGTCTGGGCGCGTCTGCTGCCGCGGATGCTGGGTCAGACTGCCACCGGCCATGCGATGGTGCTGGCCGCATTCATGGGCGGGCTGGGCCTGGGCTATGCGTGGCTCGGACGCCGCGCGGACCGGGTGGCGCGTCCGCTGTCGTTCTATGCCGGGCTGGAGGCCTTCATCGCACTGTGGGCATTGGCCTCGCCGTGGCTGGCACAGCTGGCGGAGCTGCACCTGACGCGCGCACTGGTCGCTGCCCGTCTGGATCCCGAAGCATCACCTTGGGTTCTGGGACCCGCGGCCCTTGCACTCGTGCTGCCACCGACCGTCGCGATGGGCGGCACCCTACCCGCCTTGGCCCGCTGGCTGGCGCCCGATCCGCACGACGCCGGCGTTGGCGTGGCGCGGCTCTATGCGTGGAACAGTGCGGGGGGCGTCCTGGGCGCCTTGGGCGCCGGCGTCGGGCTGGTGCCGCTGCTGGGCGTCAAAGCAACGGTCGCTTGGGTCGCGGGCGTGAACCTGATGGTAGCGGCGTTGGCGGCGTGGCTCGACACCGCGAAAGGCCCGGCGGTCACTGGCACCGACGCTACGGCGACCGACCTTGCGTCTTCCGACGTTGCGTCTTCCGACACTGCCGCGGCGACTGCCGATACTTCCGCCGGGACACGTGGGGCCCCGGCCAAGGCGCCTCGCGTCAAAGGGTTGGTCGCAGCGGCATTCCTCTCCGGCTTCCTGTCGTTGGGGCTGCAGACCCTGTGGATCCGCTATGCCGGGGTGACGTTGGGTTCGTCGGTGTGGTCGTTCAGTGTGGTGGTCGCCCTCTGCATTGGCGCCGTCGCCGTGGGCAGTGCGGCGTTGCGGGTCTGGCTGTCCCGTCGCCCTGGGACGCGTCCCCGCGTGCGGCTGGGGGTGGCGTGGCTGGGGACGGCCGTGGCTCTGGCCCTCAGCGTGCCGGCGTGGGAGCGCTGGCCGTGGCTGGCGGCCCGAATGCGCCACGCGCTTGCGAACCAGCCGTGGGGCTTCGAAGTCTTTGTGGTCGGCGAGGCGCTGCTGCTGGCCGTGCTGATCGTGCCTGCGACAGCCTTTCTGGCAACCGTATTGCCACTGACGGCGGGCGTTGCTGCGCGGCGGGTGGGGCGAACCGCATCGGGAACTGCCGCAGTGTTCGCTTCCAATACAGCGGGTTGCGTGCTTGGTGCAGCAACGGGAGCCACGCTGTGGCTGCCGACGTTCGGTTTGGACGGGCTGCTGCGGGGGGCGATTGCACTTCCTGCATTGGCGGGAGCGGCAGTCCTGTCGCGGGAGCGCGGTCGGCGTTGGGCCGCGCTCCTGGGCGCGGTGCTAGCGTTGGCCGTGATGCTGGCGCCGGCGCCGTGGGACGCGAGGGTGCTGTCCTCGGGTGCCTTTCGCGACCACCGCGCGCCGCCAGCCGATTTTGCCGAATACCGGCGGCGCGTGACACAAGAGAAGCTCGTCTATCTGCGCGACGACCCCGACGCCACCGTTGCAGTGTTGGAGCGCGACGGCCACCGCGTGCTGCGCTTGAACGGCAAGCCCGATGCCAGCACCCGCGGCGACATGGTGACGCAAGTCACGAGCGGGCATCTGCCGCTCCTGCTGGCACGCAACCGCACACGCACGCTGGTGATCGGCTTCGGCAGCGGCGTCACGGCCGGCTCGGCGGCGCTGCACGGCGGTGAGGTCGATACCATCGAGATCTCGCAAGCCGTGCTGGACGCCGGCAGTTGGTTCGGTGGCGTCAATGGCCAGGTGCTCCACAACCCGCGGGTGCACGTCCACCGCGCCGACGCCCGGGCCTGGCTGGCCTCAAGTCCGCATCGCTACGACGCGATCCTGTCGGAGCCGTCGAACCCCTGGGTGGCTGGCAACGCCGCCCTGTTCTCGACCGAGTTCTTCCAACTGGCGCGCGACCGACTTGCCTCTGGCGGCGTGTTGGCGCAGTGGTTCCACGCCTATGAAATGGACGATGCGACCTGGACCAACCTGATCCGAACCGTGGGCGGAGTATTTCCTCACGTGACGCTGTGGGAACTGTTTCCCGACGACTTGCTGCTGGTGGCGTCCATCGCCCCGCACGATCAGGCCCCGCAGACTATGGCGGACCGGCTGCAGGAACCGCGTATACGAGCGGACCTGGACAGGGTGGGGCTGGGCAGTCCGTGGCGCGTGCTCTCGCTGCAGGTGGCGGGCCCCGCGACGATCCGAAGGTTGGCCGACTCCCCCGGCGACGTGCAGCGAGACGACCGGCCGATGCTGGAGTTCACTGCGCCCCGCCTGCTGTTCCTCGCTGCCCGTGCTGGTCTGACCGACCGCATCGATGCCCGCGTGGTACCGGTCGGCAGAGGTGAACGCATGATCGACCGGTGGCAGCCCTCGCACCCGCCCTCGCCCGCTGAGGTGGAGCAACTGTTCGTCTGGCACAGCCGCTTTCCCGGGGCGCCCCCTGCCCTTCGCCGCGCGTGGATTCCGACGTTCTTGGCCCACAGCGCGAAGGAGTTTCTGATGGACTTGGCTTTGACGATCGCCCGCCTGCCCTGGGAGTCCGAGCGGCGGCAGATGGCCGACCGACTCGAAACGCTGGGGCCGGACAACGCTCGCGCGCTGTACGCAGCGGCGCGGCTGCTGACAGGTCTGGACGATGCTCGCGCCCATCGGCTCGCGCTGCGGTGCTTGCGATTGGGTGATGAACCGCTGGGACGATGTCGGGGGTTTGTGTCGGGCGTGGGGCGCTGACCCCCTTTTCGCAACCTTTCGAAAACGCATGTTCCGATGCCTACCGGTGAGTTTCGGGGGTGGGCGCAGGCGAAGGGACGTCAGCTTCTGCGCGGTGGCGTGGCGCCCCAAGCGCGATTAGACTCCGCGCCCCCTGCCGCCGCGGCGGTCCTGCGGAGCCCTCGAACGATGCACGGCGTGATTTTCGACATGGACGGCGTCCTCGCGGACTCGAACGAAACGCACTTCAAGGCGTTCATCCGCATGGGCGAGGAGTTGGGCGTGCCGTTTCCGCGGACCATGCTCGAGCGGTCGTTCGGGATGCACAACAACCAGATCTTTCCGATGTGGCTGGGTGCCGACCTGACACAGCCCCGCATCGACGCGCTGGCCGATCGCAAGGAGGCGCTGTACCGCGAACTTGCCCGCGACACCCTGCAACCCGTTGCCGGCGCTGTAGATTTGTTCAACGTCTTGCACCGTGCCGGGTGGCGGCTGGCCGTCGCGTCGTCAGGTCCGGGCGCCAACGTGCGCCTCGCCCTGGACGTTCTGGGTTTGGCGGGTCGGCTGGATGCGGTCGTGACTGGCGATGATGTCACGCATGGCAAGCCGGCCCCGGACGTGTTCCTGTTGGCGCTGCAAGGGTTGGCGCTGCCCGCGACCCGGTGCGTGGTCGTGGAAGACGCGCCGAACGGAGTCGAGGCCGCCCGTGCCGCCGGCATCGCAGTCGTGGCGGTGACCACGTCCAAGCCCGCGCACGCTCTGGCGAATGCCGACCTGATCGTCGAGACCTTGGCCGAGCTGGGACCGCAAGTGTTGCTGGATGTGATGCAGCTTCGCCGCCGACCCTGACGCGAGGCCCCGAAGACCGCGCCGCCGTGCCACAATGGGGCCCGCAACCGGCCGGTTTTAGGGGCCGCCCCGCGGCCACACTATCGCGCGCAAATGCGATTGACTCGCCGACCACAATCGGCAAACCTTCCCTGCGGATCCGCGCAGATCCCCCGTCGACCGGGACCGTTCCCCGGCTTCCTTTCTGCAGCCCCCCAAGCGCGCTGAAGAGGACGTCCATGCATCGTCGCTCCGCTAGCCTGAACGCATCGGTGTCGGTTCTGGTTGCGCTGGTCGCCGTACTGTGGTCGCAGCCTTCACGCGCGGTCACGACGTCTACTGTCCCCACAACGGTGCTGGTGGAGGGCTCCGTCCAGTCCTCGTCCGGCGGGCCGGCCACCGATGGCTCCTACGGTCTGACGTTCGCGATCTACGCCGACGAGTTGGGCGGCACAGCCACTTGGTTTGAGGGCCCCGTCACTCGAACGGTCAAGGGCGGCGCGTTCGACCACGTGCTGGGCTCGGTCAAGCCGCTGACGGCGCAAGTCCTCGGTTCGCTTGGCAAGAACGTCTGGCTGGGCGTCAAGGTCGGTACGGAGCCCGAGATGCCCCGCCGCCCGCTACACGCCGTCCTGTACGCACGCAAGGCCGGCAGCGCGGACGCGATCGGGTGTTCGGGCTGTATCGGCGCAACCCAGCTGGCCGCCAGCGTGCTGCAGCCGTACGCCAAGTCGGCCTCGTTGGCCAAGGTGGCGACCACCGGCAAGTACGAGGACCTGGCGGCCGCCATCGACCTCAGCGCGTACGTCAAGGCGGCGAATGTGGCCAAGGTCGCCACCACGGGGGCCTACGCAGACCTCGTCGACGAACCCGACCTCTCCGCTTACGTCAAGGCTGCGGCGCTGAAGAAGGTCGCCACCACCGGAGCGATCGAGGACCTCAGCGGAGCGCCGACCCTCGCCACCGTCGCCGCCTCCGGTGCCTACGCCGACGTCACCAAGGCCCCAGCCGTGCCAAAGGTCGGGCAAGTCTGCGGCACTGGGCTCATCCTCCGGGGGTTGATGGCCGACGGCACCTACGACTGCATCCGCGCAACGGACGAGTCGCTGCTGCCGCCAGACGGACTGAACGAGATCTCCAACGGCTTCATTTCCAACGAGTTTCTGGACTCAATTCCGGGTCCCGCCGGTGTCGCGATCTTGGACAACAATCCGATCGGCAAGGCCATCGAGCTGGTCGTCGACGACATCGGTGTGGCCAAGGATCTCGCGGTCAAGGTCGACCTGACCAACACCAAGATCAACACGCTGCAGGTCTTCCTCTACGACCCTGAGAACAACGAATACCTGCTGCACGACAAGTCCGGCAGCGGCACGGTCCTGAAGACCTCGTGGCCCACGCCCACCAAGACCGTCAGCGGCGATCTGGGGTCCTGGGTCGGCAAGAACCCCAAGGGCAAGTGGATCCTCAAGACCATCGACTCCGACTTCTTGAACAACGGCAACGACGGTCAGGTCAACAGCTGGTCCATCGAACTGACGACCGCGTCCAACAAGAAGGCGCGCGTGACCTCTTGGTTGACCGCCACGGGCACCGTGACGGCCAAGAACCTGACGTCGTTCCCACCCCAAATGCCCGAGACGGCGATGTACCGCTGGAACGTGTGGACCACCTACGACTTTGCCCTCGGCTGGATGGCGGGCAACGACGCGACCCTCTTCGGCGGCATCAATCCCAGCACTTGGGGCGAAAGTCAGATCTACGCGGGCAGCCTCTCGTCCGACAAGTCCGTCCTGCGGGCGCTCTTCAACCAGAAGGCGTACCAAGCGCCCAACGCCGTGGTGCACATGGGCACCTACCGCGACCACTTCTCGCCGACCGGCGGCCGCTTTGCAGGCGCCCTGTTCCGCATCAAGAACACGACCGCCAACGCCATCAGCTGGACGCCCCGCTTCTACTTCTCATCGAATTACTACATCGCCGCCTACGGCTACTTCTACGAGTACGCCAGCGCCGCGCTGAACGGCTCGACCGTCTGGACGTACACCGCCAATTGCTGGTCATGCGACGGGTCCGTGACCATGACGATCCCGCCCAACCGCACCAGCACCGCCGTCTTCATTTCCGCGGGCGGCCCCGTGTTCCTCAACGGCAGCGCGAACTACGGCATCCTGCGCCCGCTGGTCCTTGCCTTCCACAGCAACAGTCTGACGTTGCCGGCCGGACTGGAGTACGCGGACGACCTGCACAAGGCAGCGAATGGATGGACCGAATAGGTCCGACCTTCGGTCACGCCGTGCGCCTCCGACAACCTCGTCTGCACGAAGCCAACAGCTGACCGTCAAGTCGGGGGCAGTTCCGTCTTTGTGTGCGCGTGCTCGAGGTCTACTGGCTCGCCGCCATCGGCCATGGTGACGCCCAACCCTTCGCTTTCGAAGCGCTTGGGGTCGAGCACAGCATCCCGACGCACGCGACGGTGGCGGAAGAGCTCGACGACGATTGCCGCGAACACCGTGAGCACCGCACCGAGTGCCAGCAGCCCGAACACCGCGTTCGTGATGTTCAGTTGAAGCGATTCCGGCTGCCTCCAGGCGCGGAGCAAACTGTCCCACATGGCCCATCTCCCAGTCGCCGGGCATTCGTCTCCGGTGTTCCTTCCGACTATCCCCGTGACAGCGTTCGCGCAAGGGCGCCCCTGTCGATTCACATTGTGAAGAGTTTCGGGGGTTGATTTGTGGGAAAGGTCTGTGCTCCGGCTCTTGACAACCCCGCCGGGACGGCGCAGCCTCTGTGACGCACTGTGATTCCATTCACAATGCGCATGACTTCACAGCCATCTGTTCACAGTCCGGAGGTTCCCGTGGTCGCCCACCGCACCATCGAACGCCTGAGCGTGTATCGCCGAATCGCGACCCTGATGCACGGCAAGGGGACGACGTACGCCTACTCGCACGAGTTGGCGGCCCGGTCAGGCTCCACCGCTGCCCAAGTCAGGCGCGACCTGATGCTCGCCGGCATCACCGGCAGTCCGGCCAAGGGCTATCTGGTGTCCGCGTTGATTGCGCGCGTCAACGCCGTCCTGGACCACCCGGAGGGCTTGCAGGTCGCGCTCATCGGCGTCGGCAATCTGGGCCGAGCCTTTCTTGCCTACTTTCTGGGGCGCAAAGCCAACTTGAACATCGTTGCCGCCTTCGACGCCGACCCGGCCAAGGTGGGGCGGGTCATCCAGGGCTGCCGATGCCTGCCCATGCAAGACCTGGTGCCCACTTGCCGCAGCCTTGGCGTGCACGTCGGCCTCGTCACGGTTCCGGCCGACCAGGCGCAGGCGGTCACCGATGCGCTGCTTGAGGCAGGCGTCCGCGGCATCCTCAACTTCGCGCCGGCCAAGATCCGCGTCCCGGAAGGCGTGTTCGTCGAGCACGTGGACATCACGGCGCTGGTCGAGAAGGTCGGGTACTTCGCTGCCCGCCAGAACAAGGAGACCCCATGAGCGCGGTCGAGCAAGTCGTCGCCCAGTACCCCGGCGCGGCGCGTGACAGCCTGATCCCGATCCTGCAGGCCGTCCAGGAGGTCGACGGCTACCTGTCGCGTGAGGCCGTCAGCGTCATCGCCCGGCACCTGCAGCTGGCGCCCAGCAAGGTGTACGGCGTCGCGACGTTCTACAACCAGTTCCGCTTCCAGCCGAAAGGCCGCTTCCACGTTCAGGTCTGTCGGGGCACTGCCTGCCACGTCAAGGGCTCGGCGGCGGTGCTGGAGTCGCTGAAGCGGACGCTGAAGCTGGAGCCGGGTCAGACGGCGCGGGATGGGTCGTTCAGCCTCGAGGTCGTGGCGTGCATCGGCGCGTGCGGCTTGGCGCCGGTGCTGAGCGTGAACGGCGAGATCCACGCCGGCGTCGCACCGGACAAGGTCAACGGCATCCTGGGCGTGTACAGGAAGCGGGTCGCAGATTAGCGAGGTGGATGGAATGATTCCCGAATGCAAGGATCTGGCGTGTGGTGCCTGCCACCCCGAGGGTGAGCTGCCCTGCCCGCGTCTGGCGGACCACGTGCTCGCGGCGACGCGTGCGGAATCGGCCCCCGACGGCACGACCGTCGCGCTGCTGGCGGCCCTGAGGCGTGAGGATGTGCTGCGGCCGACCGTGTACGTCGGCACCGGCACGTGCGGTTTGGGTGCGGGCGCCGACAGGACGGTCGCAGCGGCAAAGGCCTGGCTGACCGAGCACGGCGTCGAGGTCGACCTGGTCGAGGTCGGGTGCATCGGCTACTGCTCGGCAGAGCCCCTGCTGGACGTGCAGCTGCCCGGTCGTCCGCGCCTGTCGTTTACCCACGTGACGCAAGACAAGGTCGCCGAAGTCCTTGCCGGCACGCTGGCCGGAACGCCACCTACCCACGACGTGCTGGGGCAGTTCCGCGCGCCCGCCCACGAGCCTTGGGCCGACCTGCCGTGGATGGACGAGCACCCGTTCTTCGCGCCACAGATGCGCTGGGTACTGGCCGGCTGCGGCAACATGGACCCCAAGCGCATCGAAGAGGCCATCGCCCACGGCGCGTGGCGGTCGATGGCGGCCATGCTGCACCGGCAGACACCGGCAGAGGTCTGCGACGCGGTCGACCGGGCCGGGCTGCGCGGGCGAGGCGGCGGCGGCTTTCGCACCGGCGTGAAGTGGAAGATGGCGTTGGCGGCCGAGGCTGACCGCAAGTACCTGATCTGCAACGCGGATGAGGGCGACCCGGGCGCCTTCATGGACCGCGCCGTCATCGAGGGCGACCCGCACCGGCTGCTCGAAGGCATCGCCATCGCGTCGTACGGCATCGGCGCCTCCAAGGCGTACGTCTACATTCGCGCGGAATACCCTTTGGCGATTCGGCATCTGGAGATCGCCATCGCCCAGGCCAAGACCTACGGGCTGCTGGGCCACGACATTCTCGGCAGCGGCTTCAACCTGGACGTGGTGATCAAGAAGGGCGCCGGCGCGTTCGTCTGCGGCGAGGAAACCGCCCTGATCCACAGCATCGAGGGCAAGCGCGGCATGCCCCGGCCGCGACCGCCCTACCCCACAGAGCGCGGTCTGTTCGGCAAGCCGACGGTCATCAACAACGTCGAGACACTGGCCAACCTGCCGTCGCTGATGGCGATGGGCTGGCAGGCGTTCGCGGCGGTCGGCACGGCCAACTCCAAGGGCACCAAGGTCTTCGCACTTTCCGGCAAGGTCGAGCGCACCGGCTTGGTGGAAGTGGCGATGGGCACCCCGCTGCGCGACATCGTGTTCGGCGTCGGTGGCGGTTGCCCCAACGAGAAGCGGTTCAAGGCCGTGCAGATTGGCGGTCCGTCCGGCGGCTGCATCCCCGACCAGCACATGGGCATCCTGGTCGACTACGACGAGCTGAAGACCGTAGGCGCGATGATGGGGTCGGGCGGTCTGGTGGTGATGGACGAGAACACCTGCATGGTCGACGTGGCCAAGTTCTTCATGGACTTCATCCAGCGCGAGTCGTGCGGCAAGTGCATCCCGTGCCGCGAGGGCACACGACGGATGCTCGAGACGCTCGAGCGCATCACGCGAGGCCGTCAGGGTGAGACAGGCACCGACGCCCTCGAGCGTTTTCAAGGCGTGCTGTATCTGGAACGGCTGGGCGGTGTGATCAAGGACACCAGCCTGTGCGGTTTGGGGCAATCGGCGCCGAACCCGGTGCTGTCGACGCTGCGGTGGTTCAAGGAAGAGTACGAGGAGCACGTGTTCGACCGGCACTGCCGCGCCGGCGCGTGTACGGACTTGCTGACCTTCTCGATCGACCCCGACCTGTGCAACGGCTGCACCCTGTGCGCCCGCCGCTGCCCATCCGGCGCGATTCTGGGGACCGCCAAGAGCCCCCACTACATCGTCCCCGAAAAGTGCGTGCGCTGCGGCACCTGCCTGACCGACTGCAGGCGCCACGCGGTGGTGGCAGCCTAGCGAGACAGTCCCCGGAACGCGGGCCAGAGGAACCAGGAGGCGAACGTGATCCGCATCGAAGCCAACGACAAGGTGATCGAGGGCAAGGCAGGCGAGACGCTGCTGACGACGCTGCGCAGGGGCGGCATCCACATCCCCACCCTGTGCCATCTGGAGGGCCTGCTGCCCAGCGGTGCGTGCCGGATGTGCGTGGTCGAGGTCGAGGGCCAGAACGGCCTCGTCCCCAGCTGCGCCTTTCCCGTACACGATGGCATGAAGGTCCACACGCACACGCGACGCGCCACACGCGCCCGCAAGACCATCATCGAGCTGCTGCTGGCCAACCACCCCGATGACTGCCTGTACTGTTCCCGCAACAAGGACTGCCAGTTGCAGGACATGGCAGCCGAGCTGGGCGTGCGGCAACGGCGCTACTCGGGCGGCCGGTGCGTCGCGCGCCCCGACATCTCGAGCCTGTCGGTCGTGCGCGAGCCCGCCAAGTGCATCCTGTGCGGCAAGTGCGTGCGCGTGTGCGAGGAAGTGCAGAGCGTGTCGGCCATCGACTTCATCGGCCGTGGCTCGCACACCAAGGTCGGCCCCGCGTTCGACACCGGCCTGCACGTGTCCAGCTGCGTCGACTGCGGCCAGTGCATCCTCGCCTGCCCGACCGGCGCGCTGTCGGAACGCAGCAGCTTCAAGAACATCCTGTCCGCCATCGACGACCCCAAGAAGCACGTGTTGGTGCAGCACGCGCCCGCCGTGTCGGTGACGCTGGGCGAGCTGTTCGGTGCCAAGCCGGGCGTCGACGTCGCGGGACTGATGACGGCGGCGCTGCGACGGCTGGGCTTTGACCGCGTGTTCGACACCAGCTTCGCCGCCGACCTGACCATCATGGAAGAGGCAAGCGAGCTGGTGCAGCGCATCACGCAGAACCAGCCGATGCCGATGTTCACCAGTTGCTGCCCGGCGTGGGTCGACTTTGCCGAGCAGAACTTCGCAGACCTGCTGCCCAACCTGTCGACCTGCAAAAGCCCGCAGCAGATGCTGGGCGCGGTGCTGAAGTCTTGGTACGCCAAGCGCGAAGGTTTGGACCCCAAGGACATCTTTACCGTGGCCGTGATGCCCTGCACGGCCAAGAAGACCGAGGCCCGCACCCACGGCATGGACCACGATGGCGTGCCCGACGTCGACGCAGTGCTGACCACCCGCGAGCTGGCCCGTATCATCCGAATGCGCAACATCGACCTGGCCTCGCTGGAACCCGAAGCGGCCGACACGCCATTCGGCGGCCGATCGACGGCG
>JBMOIG010000027.1:0-40862 GCA_049317445.1 Myxococcota bacterium
TCCGCGCTGAACGGCCACGACCGCATCCACACCCCCACCGCGTCATGGATGGCCGAAGCGATGGCGGGCGACGCGCCGTTGCAGGCGATCTCGGAGATCGACTTGGTGCCGTAGGGACCGTGCTCGTCGTGGATGTCGATCAACTCGGCAACAAACGTCTCGGGCACGTCCTCGATCATCGGCACCTTGTAATCCAGGAAGTTGGGATTCAAGCAGCGGCCGGTGTCGTCGTAGATCATCTCCTCCCACAGCGAGTGGCCGATGGTCTTCAACACGCCGCCGTAGATCTGCCCCAGCGCCAGCTCTGGATTCACGGGCGTGCCGGCATCCTGCAGCGCGAAGTACTTCTGCACCGTCACCTTGCCCGTGCGCGTGTTGACCGCGACCTGCGCAAAGTGGGCGCCGTAGGGGATCGACGACTTGTCGGTGGTGTAGTGCCCCATCGCGGTCAGCTGGCCGCAGCCGTCGCCCGCCTCTGAGAAGTGCGCAATCTCGGCGAACGTCACGGTCTTGCTCGGTCCCACAACCTTCGACGGGTGCACGACCTGCAGCGTATCGCGCGCCTGCTGGGTCATTTGCGCCGCCGCGTCGAGGATCCGCTCCCTGAGTGCATTCGCCGCATGCAGCGCCGCGCCGCCCGAGAAGTACGTGCCCTTCGACGCATAGGCGCCGCAGTCGAACGGCGTGATGTCGGTATCGGCCGAGATGACGGCCACGTCCTTGAGCTCGCAGCACAGCGCCTCGGCCGCGAACTTGGCGGTCACGGTGTCCAGACCGGTGCCCAAGTCAGCGCCACCCGACAGCAGCATGAAGGTGCCGTCGGACAACAGCTTGATCTCGGCGTTGGCCGAGTCGAGGCCAGGAAGGCCCGAACCCTGCTGGATGATCGCGAAACCCTTGCCGATCTTGACGTCGGGGTCGCCGCTCTCTTCGCGCTTGCCCCACACAATGTGCGCAGCGCCGCGCTCCATTGCCGGTCCCAGACCGCAGCTGCCGGCACGCTCGGCCTTGCCCTCGCGGCCCTCGCCCAGGCAGCGCAGGATCTCGAGCATCGCGCCTTCGCGCACGCGGTTCTTGTCGACCAGGGCGTAGTGGTCAACGCCCAGCTTCTCGGCCAACTCGGCCATCGCCAATTGCAGCGCAAACGAGCCCTTGGGCGCGCCATAGCCCTGATAGGCACCGGTCGGGGCGATGTTCGAGTAGTACGTGGTCACGTTGAAGCCGATGTTGTCGCACAGGAACAGCGGCAGCGACTTCGAGCACGCGTTCATCGGCACCGTCAGGCAGTGCGAGCCGTAGGGACCGGTATTGGCCTGCAAGTCCATGTACATCGCGGTCAGGGTGCCGTCGCGCTTGGCGCCCAGCTTGACGCGGATCTTCATCACGTGGCGGGTGCGGCAGGCGATGAACTGCTCTTCGCGGGTAAAGCGCTGGTAGATCGACCGGCCGGTGATCCAGGTCAGGTACGCCGGCACTTCCTCCAGCACGATGTCCTGCTTGGCACCGTAGCCACCGCCCACCCGCTCCTTGATCACGCGGATGTTGTTCTCGCTGGTGCCCAAAATGCCCGCAACGATGCGGCGCAGGTGGAAGGGAACCTGCGTCGATGCGTGGATCACCAGCCGATCGCCGTCCATCTTGGTGTAGACGACGTGCGTCTCGGTCGAGGTACTCTGGATCTGGCTGCTTTCGTACTCGCGCTCGATCACGACGTCGGCGTCGCGGAAGCCCTGCTCGACGTCGCCGATGTGACCGTGGACCGACGCCGCGATGTTCTTGCGCGGGTTGGCGTGGATCGGGAACTGGTAGATCACGCGGCCGTCGCGCGGGTCGGCCAGGCGGTTGTCCTCTTCCAGACCCTCAGGCGCCCCCACCACGTACTCCAGGTGGCTGTTGTGAATCACCGGCGCACCCGGGGCGGCGGCCTGCTCGATGGTCAGCACCGGCGGCAGCACTTCGTAGTCGACGACCAGCTTGGCCGCGGCCTCCTCGGCAGCCTCCCACGTCTCGGCAACGATGGCCGCGACCCGGTCGCCCACGTGCCGCACCTTTTCGCTGATCAGCTTGCGGTCGTACGGCGAGGGCTCGGGAAAGCCTTGTCCCGCCTGGTTGTAGTACACGTCGGGGCAGTTCTTGTGCGTCAGGATGTAGACGACGCCGGGCACCTTCTCTGCCTCGGTCGTGTCGATCTGGCGGATGTACGCGTGGGCGTGCGGCGAACGCACCATCTTCAGGATGCACGACCCCGGCTCGACCATGTCCTCGACGTACGCCTTGTCGCCACGCACCAGCTTGGGACCGTCAACCTTGCGGCGCTGCTTGCCGACCAGCCGCAGATCCTGGGCAAATTCCTGCACCTTGGGGGGCACGTAGTCCGGGTCCGCCAGGCGGCGCGAAGCCGTCTCGACCGCCGTGTAGTACTGCTCGTATCCGGTACAGCGGCAGAACACCCCCGACAGACCGTCGCGCACTTCAGCCTTGGTCGGCGTGGGCGACCGCGACAGCACGTCTTCGATCGCCATCACCATCGCGGGCGTGCAGTAGCCGCACTGCGACACGCCGGCATCCAGCAGCGACGCCTGCACGATCGACAGCGTGCGCTGCCGACGGTAGTGGTCGACCGTGACGATCGAGTGGCCGTCCAGCTGCGCCGCCGAAAGCAGGCACGAATTGACCAGCTTGCCGTCGTAGTGGATCGAACAGATGCCGCAAATGCCCTCGCCGTTGCAGCCGTCGCGCAGGACCAGGGCGCCCTGACGGCGCAGGACGGCGGTGGCGCGCTCGCCGGGTTCGGCCTCGATTTGGCGCGGAACGCCGTTGATCTGGACTCGGATCTTCATGGATTACCCTTTCGCGTCGAGGGCTTCGCGCAGACCGTCACTGATCATGACCGCCGCGAGGTGTCGTTTGAATGCCGCGCTGCCCCGCAGGTCGTCTGCTGACTGGACCAGCTGGCGCACCAGGTCGTCGACCTCGTCGCGCGAAGGCAGGGGCTGTCCGTGCAGCCGTTGTTCCAGCGCCGTCAGGCGGGTGGCGTGCGGCACGGCACCGTTGAGGGCGATGATCGGCCGCTCGATGCGCTGGGCGTTGCCGCCGCAGGTCAGGCCGATGGCGACGATGGGCACGTCGATGGCGGTGCGGCAGTGCTTCTGGACGGCCCAGCGCCGCGACTGCCAGCCATTCGGGATGCGAAACGCGAGGATCAGCGCCTCGCGATCCTGATGCTCCAGGTAATCGACCAGCGGCACGACGCGCTGCCCGGCGGCATCGGCCAGCACCACGCTGGCGTCCAGGGCCAGCAGCACGGGCGCCAGATTCGAGCACGCGCCGTTGCTGGCGATGTTGCCGCCCACCGTGCCCATGTGCCGCACGCTGCGGCTGGAGAACTGGCTGGCCGCAGTCGCGAGCATCGGCGGCACGCCCGGGCGGTCCACCAGCTCTTGAATCGTCACGTTGGCGCCGATCGTGACGGCACCGTCGGCGGTCGCCACATCACCCAGCGGCAGCCGATCCAGCAGGATCGCCGTGACGAACTCGCCGACCGGTCGGCTGGGCCAAGTGATCGAATTGATTTCCGTTCCGCCGGCAAAGTAGAGGCTGGCCGGAGACGCCTGCCGCAACCGCACCGCCTCAGCGATGCTGGTCGGGTGATGGAACTCCTGAATCATCTTCACCTCACGCGGAAACGGGGGGAACGCCGACCGACGGGGGAACGCGGTCCATCGCGAAGTGTAGGCTGGTCCCGGGTCGACGTGTCAACGGCGACGGCGTATCCAAGGGCCGCGTCGGGCGAATTGGCCGGGGGCTGGCGTTTGCAGATGCCCTGTGGGCCGTCGGAAACTCAGGAAGCTGCAAGGGGAGCACCCTGCGCGCGGGACCCATTCTCTTCGGACGCAACCAGACACGTGGGGCGCGACGCCTCTCTGACTGCCCGCCGCCTTTGACCCCGGGGGGCAAGCAGCGTAGACGGAGAAGAGGCCACCCGCTGCGCAGAGCGCGCTGCGGCCCGCCCCCCCGACCAAACGAGGCCTCCCGATGCTGCAGCAGAAGACCCAGCCCGCCCCGACCCAGCAGTCCAAGCCGACCGAGGCGCCCGGGTTGGGCAAGAAGCCCGACGCGCTGGGTCTCGCCACCAAGAACTATGTCGACGGCGCGGCCGCCGTGAAGCCCAAGCCCGCCGCTGACGGAAAGGCGCCGGAGAAGGACGGAGCCAAGAACGCACCGCCCGCAGTGGCCGATGGGCCGTTCGACCGCTTCATGCAAACCTACGTGCGCGACCCGGACCACTTCAGCCGTGTCTGGGGCGTCTACAACCCCTCAGGCCCGCGGTCGACCGCGCAGGAGCGCTCATTCGCCGACCTGTGTAACGAATACACGCGTCAGGCCGGCGACGAGACCGTGTTCGCTACCCAGTTCTATGCCTATCTGGCCAAGACTCCCGGCCAGTACGTCGCGGACCCGACGTATGTCGAGACGGGCAAGGGCGAGGTGCAGAACAACTCGCTCGTGGCCTACGACAACGAGGTCTTGAGGAAGGTCGACCGCCGCGAGTTCGAGATCTGGGCCCAATACAAGAAAGACCAGCTGACGCCGGCCCAGAGTGAGTTCGTTGCCGAGCACGTCATGAAGCCGGAGTACGTCAAAAACTACGGCATGACGGTCGACAAGTTCTTCCAACTGCTCGAATCGGGCTACTATCACAAGGTGATCAGCACTGACCCTGCCCCCGTCCCCAACTCCGACGAGAAGAAGAAGAGCAAGAAGAAGTCCAAGTAGCAGGGAGTGATTGGCAATGAGCCCGTTGCCGTGCGGCCCCCAAACGTCACGACCAACCATTGCCATCAGGTCGAGGGACGGCCGACCGACGCTGACCGGAAGCGACTTCGTACCGACATCAAGCGATTCGCGTCTTTGAGGCAGCCGTCGCCCGGTCGGGTGGTGTTCGAGCCCTACGTGCCGTTCTGGTCTGGAACCGACGTAGACGCACGGTTGCGCTGGTCGGTTCGGGCACCTTCGACAAACGCCTCGCGCGCCGCCTGGATCGCCGTGCGGTTGTCGTACGCCCACTGCACCAACCCCATCACCGGCACCAGCAGCGCCTGACCCAGCGGCGTCAGCGCATAGTCCACGCGGGGGGGAATCGACGGCGTGACGGTGCGCGTGACCAGACCGTCGCGCTCCAGACCGCGCAGGGTCAGGGTGAGCATGCGCTGCGAGATGCCGTCGATACCGCGCCGCAACTCGCCGAAACGCTTGGGTCCCGCGCCCAGCATCACGATGATCAGCGTGCTCCACTTGTCGCCGATGCGGTTGAGTACTTCCCGCACGGCCATGCAGCCGCCGGGCTCACCGTGCAACGTTTCCGCCTTGTGACTCAGTGACATCCGTGTGCCTCCTTGCGCGCCTCTTCCTCGGTTCCTATTCTAGCATTGGTTCTGGTTCGTAACCAGGCCGCACTTTCAACGACCCGACGCACCCTGTCACACCGCGCACGATGCCACGCCGACCGACCAAGGAGAGACGCATGACCGAGACTCGCAAGGGCTATCTTTGGGGAGGCCGCATCCTCACCGCGCTGCCGATCTTGATGCTGGTGATGAGCGCCACGATGAAGCTCACCCAGAACGCCGACTTCATGAAGTCCTGGGGCACCTTCGGCTTCAAGCCCGAGCAGGCGTTGACGGTCGGTCTGATCGAGCTGCTCTGCGTGGCGCTGTACGCGATTCCGCAGACGGCTGTGCTGGGTGCCGTGCTCGCGACCGGCTACTTGGGCGGCGCGGTGGTGACGCATCTGCGCGTGGGCGAGGCACCGTTCGCGCCAGTCCTGATCGGCGTCATCGTCTGGGGCGGCCTGTTCCTTCGCGATGAGCGGGTGCGCGCACTGCTGCCCTTCCGCAAGGCTTAGCCCCGTCAGCTGCTGGCCACCCAACAACGAAGGCATCCGTGCAGCCTCATTTTGACTTGCCATGTCGGCGTCGGCCGTGCGGTCAGGCGAGGCGGCGCGTCTACCGCGTCGCGCCGGTCGGTCGGTTCACCGTCACCAGATAGCGCAGGACGGCCAGACTCTCTTCCTGACTCAGCCTTGCCCTGGGAGCCATCTCGCTGACATCGCTGCGCCATTGGACCGGCGAGCGCCGCGCCGGAGGCACAAGCGCGTGACACCCACCGCAGCGCGCCACGTACATCGACCGCCCCTGCTCCAGTTGAGCTTGGGTCGCGTCCGGCCACAGCGTCTGGGCCAGCAACGCCGTGTCAGCTGTGACCGCCGGTAGCGCCCCCATGCAGCCGGACAGCAGCGAAATCAGCAGGAACTGCGACAGCTTGTGGGTCATGGCTTGGCTCCGCGGTCAGGTGGCACCGACAGGCCCCTACAGGTGGACCCCAAGCAGAATCCTCGCTTGCACCCGCTCGAACTCGTCCAGGTCAAGTCCACGGCCGCTGGGAACCGCAGCGCCATAGCCCAGCACCTGCGGCGTCACCGACAGCGCCACCCACCAGCCTTGCGTGGCATAGGAGACGACGGGACCCGCAGACACCGCCCCGTGTTGCAGCTTCAGGCCGGCACCGTCGGCAGCGTCCTGCAGGACGTTGACGCTCATGGCTTCGAGTCCAAGGTTCACGTGCGGGGACAGGAACCAGCCAATGCCCGCCGTTGCCGCGACCTTGTGCTCGCTGTCGCCGCCGCCCAAGGCGTGCTCGAACTCGTACGCGCCGTTCACGACCATCCCCCAGTCGCCCACTCGCTTGTCGATCAGGACCTTGCCCTCGATCCCAAGCTCACCGGGGGCCAGCGTGCCCTCCACGTACAGCGCCGAGCCGACCGGATCCGCTACGGGGTCAGAGAGCTTGACCTTCCACTCCGACGACACGCCACCATGCTCCAGCGTCGCGTCGATCGCACCGTCCGGGCCGCGCGTGCCCGACGCGCTGAAGTTGAGGTACAGGGCCGACATCCACCGATCCGCCACACCGAATTCGAATTCGATGCGGTTGTCGATGCGGCTGAAGTAGCGGTCGCGCCCCATGCGAAAGGTGGTCGTGGGTTCGATCTCCACCGTGCCCGGGGCCAACACGGCGGTCTCGTGAGAGCGGGTGAAGTGACGCTCGTTCGCGATGGCCGGCAGGGCGACGGTCAGGCAAGACAGGGCGGCAACGGCAAGGTAGCAGCGGGACATGAAGACTCCGGAAGGCGACGTGCGGGCAGGCGACGGGGGGCTGCGGCGATGATAGTGAAAGTCACTTTCACACACAAGCCCTGTCGTGACGGTGCCGGCGCAGGCCGCTGCAACGCTCGGCAAGGACACGTCACCCCTGCGATGGTTCGATGCGACCGTTGCCACCGGCCACAGACGACTTGTCGCCCTGCCCTCCCACCCGGATACTCTCGGCCTTGCCCTGTGGAGGACCTGCGCGATGGACCGACTTTCCGATCTGGCCCCCCGCTTCACGCTTGCCGAGCTGGTTGACCGTCTGGCCGACGGGAGTCCCCGTGACCGTGGGCTGGTGCAGCGGGTGTGCGAGTGTCTGGAGCTGTTCGCCGCGTTCCTGGAGCTCGAAGGGACGACCGCCCACGGCCTGATCGACGTGGTGGTGACGCTGCAAGTGCGCGACGGTGTCAGCCTGCTGGTCACGGCCCGCCATCCCGACCTGCCGGGCGAGTGGACGTGGAAGGTCAAAGAGTCCGAATTTCCTGAGGTTTGGTTTCACCGCCATCGGGAAGCCGTGACGGAGGCGTGCGTGTTCTGCGTGCTGGACTTCGACGTAGCGGGGCGCAGGGTGCTGCTGCCGACCGGGGACCCGGGCACGGCGACGGCGCGGTCGATCGTGGGCGGCGTCGAACACGTGCGCGTGCGGCTGACCGACGGCAGCGTACATACGTTCGCGGTCGCCGACGTGGTGTACCGAGACGAGCCGGCGGACCCCGCCAAGCCCTCGTCGTGACACGCGATCTTCTGACTTAGAACAACCGCGTCTCCTGCGTCCGCTCCCAAGCCTTGCCCGCGATCCGGTCTGCCGTGGCCGCCGCCAGGGCCGAGAGTCGCTGGCTCAGCGGAACCTTTGGCCGGTAGCGCACTTCCAGCACGTCGGCCTGGTCCGCAGCAGTCAGCAGGTAGTCGTCGCTGGTCGACAGCCGGTCCACCAGCCCGAGCTCGAGCGCGCGACTGCCGTACCAGTGCTCGCCTGTCGCGACCCGCTCGATGTCCAGCGCCGGGCGGTGGCGCGCGATGTGCTCCTTGAACAGCAGGTGGGCCTCGTCCAATTCCTCTTGCAGTTTGGCACGTCCCTTGTCGTTGTTCTCGCCCAGCATCGTGACCGTGCGCTTGAATTCGCCGGCGGTGAAGAGCTCGACGTCGACGTCCTTGTTCTTCAGAAACCGATGAAAATTGGGGATCTGCGTCACGACGCCAATCGACCCCACCACGGCAAAGGGTGCCGCCACCACCACGTCTGCGACGCACGCCATCATGTAGCCGCCACTGGCCGCCACCTTGTCGATCACCACCGTCAGCGGCACGCCGCGGTCGCGCACGCGCTGCAGCTGCGACGCAGCCAGACCGTAGGCGTAGACCAGTCCCCCTGCCGACTCCAGACGCACCACCACCTCGTCCGCCGACGTCGCCACCGTCAGGACCGACGTGACCTCCTCGCGCAGACTGGCCACCGCCGCCGCCCGCAGGTCGCCGTGAAAGTCCAGGACGAACACGCGCTTGCGGGTCGCTCCGGCCTTGGCGTCCTTGGCAAGGGCCTTGATCTCCGCCTTGTCGGCCTTGGCCAACTTCTTGACCTCGGCGCTGGGCAACAGCTCGCGCTTCATCGCCAGCGCCATGTGCTTGAACTTTCGGTTCAACTTGCGGACGACCAGCTTGTCCTGCTGCGCGTCGCGCCCACGGCTGCCCAGCGCGAACAGCCGCCCGAGCAGAAACGAGATCGCCAGTACCACCGTCACCGTCTCTGCCAAGAACAGGCCGTACTCGCTGAAGAATGCCGTCATGCTGCCTCCCGATGCACAAGCCCGCCGCCTGCTCCGACCGAGTCAGGTCGCAGCGCCAAGGTAGCATTCCTGCACGCGGCCAGGCACGGGCGCACGGGCCGAAGCCCGCCGACGATGCTGCAGCGAAGAAACGCAGTAAGGAAAGGAAGTTGCCCTGGCGACCGCAGCGTCAAGCCCTGGACCTGTGTCCAGGTGGGCGACCGGTGTCCGTTTCAGCTCTTCCCACTGGCGGTCTTGCGACCGGTGGGCATGAACGTCCGCGGCAATGCGACCAGCCTCCCAAGTTCGAAAAAGTGGTCCGGGGGCAAATTCCACGGCCACCAGGGCAAGAACGAGGCTGGCACAAAGGTCGGGGGCTTTCCAGCACAACCGTCGGGGCGTCCACTCACCCTATGATATCGCTGACGATTTTCGAATCGTTCGGATCGCGCTCAATTGCCGCAAACTCGGCGAAATCGCCACCTCGATCCGCAAGGCTGCGCGAGTATTCGGGTTCTTGACGCGGTTCGCTAGCACCTGAACAAGGGGACTCGACGTCGTCATGGGCACCCGCGAGGGTCAAGGCGCGGGGTTCAGCACGTCGCCCCGCAGCGGCGCCCGCCCCTCGAACGAAAAGCCCAGCAGCTGCGCGGCGATGGACGCGATGTCGGTCAGCGACAGACCCTTGGGGCGCTCCCCCACCTTCACGCCCTGCCCCCACGCGACGAACAGGCCCAGCAGGTCGGGGTGGCGAGGCGGATACCCGTGCAGCCCCTTGGTGTTCGGCGTGCGGCGCGGATCCTTGGGCAGCCACGGGTACACGTCTGGTCTGGCGATCGCCAGCAGATCCGGCAGGTTGGGATGCGTACCCGGCGTCGGCAGCCCCAACGCTTCGTAACCGTCGGGCAGCACGACCTGCTCGACGTCCGGCGCTGCGCGCAGCAGGTCCGCCACCTTCGGCACCAGTGCCTCGACCTGCTTGGGGTCGGTGACGTAGAACATCATCACGTGGCCGTTGTAGACGATCTCCAGCGCCTTGCGCTCGCGAGGCTTCAGCTTCTTCGCGAACAGGTGGCTTGGCGAAAAGCCCTTGCTGACCGGCAACATGCCGTGGTCCGACACCACCAGCACCGTCAACTGCGACGTCAGCCCCTTGCGCTCATACGCCGCCAGCAGGTCGCCGACATAGCGGTCGATCAGCTCCAAAGCCCAGCGCGTCTCTGGCGTTCGGGGGCCATAGGTGTGGGCGTAGGTGTCCAGCGAGACGAAGTGGGTCAGCAGCAGCTCGGGCGCGTGGGCCTCGATCAGGTGCACGGACGTCTCGCGCACGAAGGTGTCTAGCAGAAAAGCCTCTTCGTTTCCATGCCTTCCAATGCGCGTGGCGGGCAGACCGGCGCTGTCCAGCTCTGTCAGCAACCCCGGCGACGACCCGCTGTCGAAGGTCCGCTGCGAGTAGACCTCAGGCAGGTTCCAGTCCAGACCGACCGCACGCGACGTGTTCGGCCACAGCACGGCGGCGGTGGTGTGCCCCGCGGCCTTGGCGCGCTCATACAACGTGGGGGCAAGGATGGCGTCGCCATTGCCGCGCTGCCAGGCATCTACCTCCTGCTTCAGCTCGCGGTCCCAGACGCGGTTGCCCAGCACACCGTGAACCGCGGGCAGCTGTCCGGTGGACAAGCTGGCGTGCGCCACCCACGTCTGACTGGGAAACACGGACTGCAGCGGCCCCAGAACCCCCTGCTGAGCCAGCTTCCGCAGCAATGGCGCCTGGATGTGGTCACTGACGAATTCGTTGTAGGACACGCCGTCGATGCTGACGACCAGCACGTAACGGCGAGGCGATGCAGGGGGTTGCGTTGTCTGGGCGTGCGTCGGCATCGCTGCCGCAAGCCCGCCCACCGTCAGCCACAGCGCGACGAACCAGGTGCGAGCGGTCAGGACAAACGACATGCAGGACCTCTGACAAGCCACCTGCCCATCGTGACACAGCCCGGGCGCACGGGCTATCCTGCGCTCTTGTTTCCGGCGTGCCGCCGCTTGATGCCTTGATGCCGTCTTCTGCCCAGCCCACACCGCCCGACCGCCTGCCCGTCGTGCCCGTCGCGCTGTTCGCCGCGTTGGTGGCGACGTCGTGGGCCTATCGCGCCGATCTGCTTGCCCAGCTTGTGGATTTTGCCGCCGCGCCCGAGTCCGGCACGCCAGAGCCGGTGTTTCGCCTCGCCCTGCACCACGCTTGGGTCGACGTGGCGGTGGCGGCGACGCTGGCCGTGGCCGCGCTGCTGATGGGGACGTTGGCGTTGCGCGCCCTGCCCGGTCCGCGTTGGCTGCTGCGGGCGGCAGGCGCCGTGCTTTGCGTGCCGTTTCTGCTGGCCTTTGGGATGGTGCACCAGACACACCTGCGGTTGCTGTTCTCGCTGCAGACGGGCCTGACGTCGTCGCTGCTGTGGGAGACGTTGCAGTCGGGCGAGGTCATGGGCGTGCTGCAGAACGCCGGTCCAGCCGACTTCGGCCCCGTGCTGGCGCCCACCGTGCTGTTCCTGATCTGCCTGTGGCTGCTGCGGAAAGTGCCGGGCGCAGTGGTCGGGTTTGCAGGCGTGATGGCGGCGGGCGTGGCGGCGGTTTCGCTGCTGGTGCCGGCGCCGGGTGCCCACGGTCTGCCGGTCGAGACGGGGGAATCGCCTGTCTGGTTCCTCTTCTCGGACTGGATCGAGCGAGGCGGCGATCTGGGGGCCGGGGATGAACTGGCGGGGCTGCCGGGGACGGAACCGCTTGCGCCTGCTGGAGAAACTGGTGCTGACGGACCGACTCCGCCGGCCTCACCCGAGACTTTGGGGGCGACCGCGTTTGGACAACCGACCGGTGCGGCTCCAGAGCCCCAGGTGCTGCGTCTGACCGACCCCCGCATGGCGCGCCCGGGACCCGTCGCGCGCGACCTTCCGCCCAAGTCATTAAAACCATGGAATATCGTCTGGGTGGTGCTGGAGTCGACCGGCACGCGCTACTTCGAGGGCAAGGCGCTGAAGAATGCCCCCCCTCCCATGCCGTACCTCAAAGGGCTGGCGGACCAGGGCTGGTACCTGTCGCACCACCGGTCGCCGTCCAACTCCAGCGCCACCAGCATTTTTGCCCAATTCAGCGGCCTGTATCCCAGCCCCACCCTGCGCATGTTCTCGACCAGCAAGGACAACTACGTCCCGACGCTGTTCGGCTTCCTCGGCACCAGCTACGACAGCTTTCTCGTCACGCCGGGCAAGCTGACCTATTTCTTTCCCCGCGACTTTCTGGCGCACGGCGGACTGCGCGAGCTGTGGGGCTTTGACGAGGTGCCGGTGACCAAGAATCCGGGTGGCGAGGGGCTGTCGAAAGACGAGACCGAGGTCGTCGGCTTCTTCCTGCAGCGCCTGCACAAGGCCAAACCGCCGTTCGCCGCCGTCTACTACACCTACGCGCCGCACTGGAAGTACACGAATTACGGGCCAAAGTACGACAAGTACAAGGACCCGCGCATGATCGGCGACTACCACGACAACCTGTGGATGGTCGACCAGCAGATCCAGCGCATGGTCGAGCAGCTGCGGGCCGACGGGCTGCTGGACTCGACCGTGCTGGTGTTCGTCGGCGACCACGGCGAGGCCTTCGGACAGCACGAGCGCAATTGGGCGCACGCGCGCGGCAGCTTCGAGGAGAACTTCCAGACCCCAGCCATCCTGTGGCAACCCAAGCTGTTTCCGCCCAAGGTCGAGACGCGTGAGACCAGCCACGTCGACCTGCTGCCCACGCTGCTGGACGCGCTGCACCTGCCCTACGACGACCAGCTGCTGCAGGGCGAGTCGCTGTTCCAGAAGGCGTTTCGCCGCACGGTGCAGTTCCACTGGGGCAACGAGGGCATGATCACTGCGCGGACGGAAGCGGGCGTGAAGGTGCAGGTGTCGATCACGGAGAAGCGCTGTCAGGTGTTCGACCTCGGCAAGGACCCTGAGGAAAAGCGCAGGCTCGGCTGCCAGAATCAGGGCCCGTGGGTGCAGGTGATTCGCGAGTACGTGCAGTTCCAGAAGGCGGTGCTGCCCGCGTACAGCGAGGCGACGCGGCTGGGTCAGCCGTTCCAGGGCAAGCGCCACGCGGTGGTCGCCCCGCTTGTTCCGTAGAAGCACGATTTGTCGACTTGTCCCACATGTAGAAATTTCCCACACTCCAGCCGCACGCCTCCTGTGTGGCAGGCCACGTAGACCACTGTAGTTGCAAGCGTTTCCGTCCGCTGCAACCTCCCCTTGTTCTGGCACGCAAGTTGCTTCACCCTGCTGCGGGTCCCCTTGCCCCCGAGAGGTGTTGCCATGTTCACCCCGACTTCCTGGCTCTTCCGCGTCGCCCTGCTGCTTGCCGCTGCGCTGTTGGGCGCGTGCGGTTCGACTGACGAGCAGCCGCCGTCCCACGTATCGGATGGCACCCAGACGGTGGCCACCAAGCCCAAGCCGACAGCCGAGTTTTCGCAGTTTCAGGCCGCGCTGAGCCCCGTGATCGACAAGTCACAGTCGATGACGCGCGAGGAGTTTCTGGCCGCACACGCTCAGGCCGATGCCGCAGTGCCGCTGAAGCTGACCTACGACCCGTTGCAGGCCAAGTACTTCGACGTGGTGGATGGGGCGCTGAAGCTGACGGCGGCAGAGAAGGCCAAGGTCGCCGAAAACGGCTTTGTCGTGTCCGAGCGGTTGAACTACCCGACGATGGCCCAGGCGCTGGTCGATGTGTACGCCAAGGACATGCCGGTGCTGATCACGACCGACATGGTGCTGCAGGCGCTGCACGCCTCTTACGACGACATCCTGCAAACGCTGGAGAAGACCGTGTTGATCGGACTGATGACCGACGTGCTGGCCCAGTCCCACGTCGCTCTGGCCAAGGTCGACCCCGGCGCCGACCCGCTTGCTGCGGCTGCCAAGGTCGACGCGGACTTCTACCTGACGCTGGCCCGCACGCTGCTGGCCGGCCAGTCGGTGCCCAGCCTGACGGGTGCCGCGGTGGACGCCAAGGTTGGAGAATTCCTGGGGTTCGTGGCCGGACTGCAGATGACGGACGTGGAGATGTTCGGCACCGTCCGCACCATGGACTTCAGCCAGTTCAAGCCCCGCGGACACTACGAGGGCGACCCGCTGCTGGAGCGGTACTTCCGCATGATGATGCTGTTGGGTCGCGCGGACTTGCGCTTCGTCGAGTTCGACGCGCAGACCAACCAGTGGCTCTACCGACCGCGTCAGGTGATGGCGGCGATGTTGCTGAAGCAGGCGGTGGACGCGGGCAGCCAGGCGATGGCCAAGTGGACGCAAGCCAACGACGTGATCACGCTGATGGTGGGGCCGGTGGACTACATCGACTTCGCGGGCTTGGGCAAGCTGGTGACCGAACAGAAGTGGCAGAAGGCCTCCGACATCGCGACGCTGGACAAGGCCGCCCTCGAGGACATGATTGCCCGCATGATCGCGGGGACTTACGGCTCGCAGAAGATCGCCAGCCACTACCTCGAGACCAATCCGCTGTCGTCCGAGCCCACGCCGCTGCCGCCGTCGTTCGCTTTCCTGGGTCAGCGGTTCGTGGTCGACTCGCACGTGTTCTCCAACGTGGTGTACGACCGCGTGGTCCACAACGGCGCCAAGGTCCAGCGCGTGCTGCCGGCGCCGCTGGACGCGTGGTTCGTGCTGGGCAACGACCAGGTGCTGCCGCTGCTGGCGCCCGAGTTCGACAAGCACCCGTACTGGGGCGCATTGCACACGCTGCGCTGGCTGGTCGACAGCTACGAGCCCTCGTTCTGGCAGGACAACCTGTACAACCTGTGGCTGCACTCGCTGCGAGCGCTGAATGCGCCCACCACGGCCGCCAAGTTCCCGCAGCCGATGCGGACTCCTGCGTGGCGCGACAAGACCGCCCGCACCCAGTTGGCGTCGTGGGCACAGCTGCGGCACGACACCATCCTGTATGCCAAGCAAAGCTACACCGGCGGCGTGTCGTGCGAGCACCCGGACGGCTGGGTCGAGCCCTACCCCGAGTTCTTCGCGCGGCTGGAGACGTTTGCCGATGTCGGCGGCCAGGCGTTGGTCAACCTGCCGTTCACGGGCGAGCAGGCGTGGCTGAAGACAAGCCTTCAGAACTACTTCACCAATTTCAAGCTGCGGATGGGCCAGCTGCGGGTGCTGGCAGAGCGTGAGCTGGCCGGCGACTCCTTCAGCGCGGACGAAGTCGGCTTCCTGACGACCGTCATCGTCGCGCAAATGGGCTGCGGCGCGCCGGTCTACTCGGGGTGGTACCCGACGCTGTTCTTCAACCCCGAGCGCGTGGCGGAGTTCAAGCCGACCATCGCCGACGTGCACACCAACCCCAACGCAGGGCCGCTGCCGGGTCCGGACGTGCTGCACGTCGCCACCAGCAGCGTGGACCTGATGGTGCTGGCGGCCGACACGTGCGACGGCGCAGAGACGTTTGTGGGACCGGTCTTCCGCTACCACGAGGTCGATGTGAAGGAGATCAAGCGCCTGTCGGACAAGGACTGGGAGGGGATGCTGAAGGATGGCACGTCGCCCGCGCAGCCGAAGTGGACCGAGAGCTTCGTGGTGCCGAAGTAGCGGCTACTTCACCCAGAGCGAGACGTTGTCCAAGCCAAAGCTCTCGTTCTTCGCGCCTTCGTCCAAGTTGGCGCCGACCGTGAGGCTGATCGACCCGCCGCCGTGGCCACCGGACCAGCCGATCGACCACTTCTCGTCCTTCCAGTCGTCGCCGCACTGGTCCTTGCCGTTCCAGTACGCACCCTTCTGCGACCAGACCTGGTTGTTGTCGATGCGAACCCAACCGGTCTCGCTGTCCCAGCTGTCGATGCGCAGGTAGTCGAGCCAGTACCGCGCCGCATTGTGCGGCGGCGTGATGCCAACCGTGCGCGTGGCGGTCTCGCCCTTGCCCAAGTCGTCGTAACCACCCAAGATCTTGGAGAAGCTGTCGCAACCGTTGACGCTGCCGTGGCTCCACCCCGTCTTGTCGCCATTCTCGAAGTCGTTGAAGAACAGCAGCGTCCACCCGCCGTTCTTCATGTCGCAATAGTACTGCTGGTTAAGGCTGGGGCCTGAACCGTCGAAGTCGAGCCAGTAGTTGCCGTCGGTGGAGTCCCCGTACAGCTGCAGCACCTCCAGACACGAGACGGCCGGCACGCTCTGCGCGCTGCCCTTCTTGGCGCACATGTAGCCGTCGCCCACCGTCTGGTTCGCGCACTTGCAGGTGTAACTGCCGGGCGTGTTGGTGCATTGGGCCAGCGGAGAGCACGCCGACTGACCCGTCGCACACTCGTCCACGTCGGTGCAGGTCTTGCCGTCGCCCACCCAGCCAGCCGCGCAGGTGCACTCGTAGCCGCCGACGGTGTTCTTGCACGTGGCTTGCGCAGCGCACGCGCCGGGTTGGGCGCACTCGTCGATGTCGACGCACAGGCCGCTCACCAGCTGGTGACCCGCCGGACAGGCCGTGCAGGTCACCGGGCCGCCGCCGTCCTGAGAGCAGATCTGACCGGCCAGACAGCCGCCCGCGTTGACGGAGCACTTGTCCTCGTAGATCAGGAAGTCATCGACAAACCACCCGATCGCCGCGCCGGGTGTCCCGCAAGGTCCCGAGAAAGACAGGCGAATCTGCAAGAGCTGCCCCGCCCAGGCCGTCGACGGGATGACCAGCGCCTGCCAGCCTCCCGGCGCTTTCAGGGTAGCCAGCTTGGCGAACTCACCCTTGCCCACCCGCACCAGCACGGCGGCCTCGGCAGTGGCCGGCCACGTGCCCGCGACGTGCATCCGCATCCGCATCGGGGTGCCGGGGGCCAAACCCGTCGCGTCGATCCATGGGGAGTCCGCGGTCGCCGAGATCGCGTTCTGCCCCGCGCCACACACCAGATCCTGCCCGTTGTTCACGTTCAGCGTGCACGCCCCGGACGGCGAGCCCGACAGCGCGGGCGTCTGGTCGAACTCCCACCGCACCGACTTCGGCGCCAGCGCGCCGCCGGACCGCTGCCAGTAGGCAAGACCACCCGACCCGCAAGAGAAGTCCTGGGCATACGGCAGAGGCACGACGCCGCAAGTGGCGTCGGCTTTGGGCGTGAACACGCAGCCGGTCTCGCCCTTGCACACGTCGTCGGTGCACAAGTAGCCGTCGTCGCATAGGACTGGCAGGCCCTTGCAGGTGGAGCCCTCGCAGTGGTCCTGGGTGGTGCACGCGTCCCCGTCCAGGCATGCACCGGCGAGCGCGGCGTGCGTGCAGCCTGCGGTCTTGTCACATGCGTCGGCCGTGCACGAATTCGCGTCGTCGCAAATCAGCGCCGTTTTCGAGGCGCAGGAACCGGCCAAGCACGACTCGTTGACGGTGCACGCCGAACCGTCGTTGCACGCCTTGCCCTCATTCTTGGCCATGGGCTTGCAGTTGCCATCGGCGGGGTCGCACTGGAAGCCCAAGCACGCGTCAGGCGCAGACGGCTGGCAGTTGACCACGGATGAGGGGGAGATGTGGCACACCGGCGGAGTCACCGCCTTGTCGCAGAACAGGTTGCCGTTGCAGGCGTTGCCGTCGTTCTTCCCGGCGCAGTCGCCATCTGACTGACACGTGCACACCGACTTGCCCGGCACGCACACGCCGGCGTTGCACTGGTCGCCGACCGAGCAGACGTCGCCGTCGTCGCAGGGGGCCTTGTTGGGCGTGAACACGCAGCCACTGGCGGGATTGCACGAGTCGCCGGTACAGGGATTGCCGTCGTCGCAACCCAAGGACTTCCCGACGCAATAGCCGCCCTTGCAGGTGTCGGCGTCGGTGCACTTCGAGCCGTCGTCACAGGCGTCGCTGGTCGGTTGGAACGAGCAGTGGCCGTCTGCACACTTGTCGGCCGTGCACAAGTTGTCGTCGTCGCAGAGGAACAGGCCGTCCTGCTCGTCCGTGGCGCCGTCACAGTCGTTGTCGGTGCCGTCACAGGCCTCAGGGGCAGGCATGGCACCGATACAGGCCGAGAGGCCCTGCGGACCACAAGTTCGCTTGCCGATACAGCCCGACGTGCCGGGGCCTGCGCCCAACAGGCACGCGGTCTGCAGACCCGCCTCTGCTGCGGACGCGCTGCAGGAACACTGCCCCTTGTCCGGAACGCAGTACGACCCGACCCCGTGCTCGATGTTCTCGACCACACTGCAGGAATACCCGGTTGGACACTGACCGGCGACCTTGCACGCCGCGCCGCAGAAGGCCCCGTCGGCACCCGCGGGGTCACCCGAAGTCAGGCACGCCGCGCCGGGATTGGCGGGGGTCGAGCAGTCGGATGACGCAGAGCAAGGGTCACACAGCGTAGGGAACTTGGGGGCACAAAGGGGGCGTGGCGCAAGGGAATTCGACCCGTCGCCTGACACCGCCGCACAGACTTGGCCGTCGGGGCACGGCACGCCGCTGAGGCACGGGATCAGGCAGCGCTTGCCCTGCGCCGTCTTGCCGCAGCCGCTGTCGGTCGGGCAGTCGCCGTCGTCCTGACAGGGGCAGCCCACGTCACCCGGACAGACTGGCGCAGGCGCGTCGGGCAACTCCGCGGAATCTTGAGCGGTGTCTTGCGCGATCTCCGAATCAGCGTCCGACTCCAGATCCGGCGGCAGAGTCGCATCCTGCTCGGCATCGGTGGCCGTCGCATCGAGGGCGGGGGCAGCGTCGCCGTCAGCGGAGGTGTCACTCTCGACAATCGTCGGGTCGGCTGAGGGTGCGACATCGCCGCACGCCGCCATGCCGACCAGTAGGGCCGTAAAGACTAATGCGATCAGTCGGTTCCGACGCAACATGGACGGGTCAGCCCGGAACGCCGAACACCGGCGTGCCATGGTAGTTTGCCGGAAGTCCGAGCGGGAAGCACGCGGCGAACGCCACGCACACATTCTCTCTCGATTTCACTCAACTCAAGCAGCCGACTTCAGCAATCAGGTGGGTCAACGGTCAGTGTGAGGCCGACGGCGTCCACCAGCAAGCGGTGTTCCTCAGCACGCACTCGGGCCGTCAGGTCGGGCAGCGACTCGCCGGAAAGCAGCGCGACCTCGCACACCGCGACCACCGGTCCCGCGTCCACCTCAGCGACCACCCAGTGCACCATGACCCCCGTGCGGTCGACCTCGCCGCGATGAAACGCCGCCCACGCTCTGGCGATGGCGTTGGGGCCGGGAAAGGCTCCGGGAAGTGCGGGGTGCAGGTTGATCGTGCGCGAGCCAAACCGAGTCAGGAACGTCGACCCCAACACCCGCATCCACCCCGCCAGCACGATCAGGTCGGGCCGACAAGGTTCGAGCGCCGCGACCAGCGCGCGCTCGTGGGCGTCACGGTCGGCAAAGTCCAAGTGCGGCAAAGCTAGGGTCGGAATTCCGGCCAGACGCGCCCGCGACAGGCCGCCGGCATCGATCCGACTGGAGACCACCACGACGACCTGCGCCGACAGCGTGCCTGACGCGCAGGCATCGATCAGGGCCTGAAGGTTCGAGCCTGCCCCTGAGATGAGGACCGCCACGCGCGAGCGAGTGGCCACAGCGGCAGCCGCAACGGCCTTCAAGCTACCCGCCCCACGCCCATGTTGCGGTGGTCCGCCAACATGCAGCGGTCCTGCACCACCTCGATACCGCGCCCTTGCAGCGTCAGGGCCACGTCGTCGTTGCGCACGCCCAGCTGCAGCCACACCGTCTTGGGAAGCGGCTGCATCGCCAGGAGGTCGTCCAGATGCTGCGGGACGAGATCGCCGCGGCGGAACACATCGACGACGTCCACGGGCTCCCGCAACTCTGCCAACGTGGCGCGCACCGCCTGACCCAGCAGCGTCTGCCCCGCCATGGCCGGGTTGATTGGCAGGACGCGATAGCCTTGGGCCACCAGATACTCGGGGACATAGAAGGCTGGGCGCGCCTCGTCGTGGTGGGCGCCCAGCACCGCGATCGTGCGGGCTTCGGCCAGCAGGGACCGCAAACGATCTTGGGTCGGATTGGCAAACATGGGATGACCTCCGGGGATTCGCGAGCCTAGCGCACGCCGCCGACCGTTGCGAGTCCGGAAAGAACAAGGGGGGCCCAGACGCAAGCGACTGCGCCTTGTCCCGCCCCTTAGGGTCCGGTACTCTGTTGGGTTCGGGCGCCTTCTGCCGCCCGTGGAGTCCGGTGATGGCTTCTCGCCTCCTCCCCCTGCTAGGCCTGCTTGCGCTGCTGGCGGCGTGCTCGACGACGTCGACCTCGCCCGGCGTCAGCTACTGGAATCCGGACGGCACCTCGATCGATGTCAAGGACACCAAGGGCGACGGCATCAAGACGGACGGCGTCGATCCGGGTGACACCGCCACGCCCAGCGACGTCGACGAAGACACCGAGCTCTCCGACGCCACCGAAGAGACCATCGGAGACCCCTCGTTGAACGAGGACCATGACCAGGACGGCTTCACGCCTGCCCAGGGTGACTGCGACGACGGCAACCCCAAGGTGAACCCGAAGGCCAAAGAGTCGTGCAACCTGCTCGACGACGACTGCAACGGCCAGACCGACGACCGCGACAACGACGGCGATGGCTTCTCGTCGTGCCCTGGACCATTTGTCGACTGCGACGACGGCAACAAGACCGTGTTTCCCGGCGCCAAGCCCGACTGCTCGACCGGTCTGGACCATGACTGCGACGGGCAGATCGACGCTGAGCAGGACGACGACAAGGACGGTGTCTTTGCCTGCAACGACTGCGACGACAAGGACCCTGCGGTCTTCCCCGGCGCACCGACGCAGTGCAGCGGCACCAAGGACTACAATTGCGACGGCGTTCTGGATGCGCTGTTCGACGGCGACAGCGACGGCGTTCCGGGCTGCAAGGACTGCAACGACGGAGACGCAGCGATCCACCAAGGCGCATTCGAGGTGTGCAACCAGATCGACGACGACTGCAACGGCATCACCGACGACAAGGACGACGACGGCGACGGTTGGAGCGGTTGTTCGGACGACTGCAACGACGCCGACATCACCATCAATCCGATTGCGTCACGCAACTGCCTGAACGGCAAGGACAACGACTGCAGCGGCACCATCGACGCGCAGGAAGACGGCGACAAGGACGGATACGCCGGTTGCTCCGACTGCAACGACTACAACCCGTTCGTCAACCCGGGGGCCCTCGAGTACGGCGCAGACTTGGTCGACAACAACTGCAGCGGCCAGACCGACGAAGCCCCGGTCAAGTGCGACAACGCCGCGCTGAACTCTGCGAATACCAACGATTATGCGCCGGCCGCCGACATCTGCTACGGCGTCGTCCAGTCCACGTTCCCCGTCGTCGCCTCGGCCAGCGCGCGGGCCATCCGGACCTCCTTCGGCCCCGCCAACACCGCGCACTTGCCGCCGAACTTCGTGGTGCTCTCGTCGGGCGTCGCGGCGGCCAAGGGTCAGGCCGGGTACGTCTCGCCGCAGCAGGGCACGGCGTTTTCGAACTCCGCCCCCTACCCCAACGTTTCCTGCAAAAACTCAGGCACCGTGTACGACTACACGGAGTGGAAGCTGGTGCTGAAGGTGCCCACCAACGCACAGGCGTTCTCGTTCGACTTCAACTTCATGTCGTCCGAGTACCCGGAGTGGGTCGGCACGCAGTACAACGACAAGTTCCTGGCCGTGATGGACTCGCAGAAGTTCAAGGGCAACATCTCGTTCGATGCCAACGGCAACTGCATCAGCATCAACAACGCGCTTTTCAGTTCTTGCACCGGCTGCAAGCTGGGCGACGCTGAGCTGCAGGGCACCGGCTACGAGGGCGGCATCGGCGGCGGCACCGGCTGGCTGACGACCACTTCCCCCGTCACACCCGGTGAGACGATCACGTTGCGCTTCATCGTGTTCGACGAGGGCGATCACATCCTGGATTCGGTCGTGCTGATCGACGCCTTCCGGTGGCACGCCAAGGCCGCCGCGGGTGGCCCGTCGACCGTCCGTCCCGGCTAACGCCCGATCCCTTTCCGCAAGCAGCGACACGTCCACCCCGCGCGAGCCGCATTCGCCGCGCAAGGTGACCGTTGCCAGTCGCAACTACTCTTCGGGGAAGAACTTCTCGTTCTTGCGCGCCATGTCCAGCAGCAGTCGGCACGGGGCGAAGCGCTTGCCGTGGCGCAGCTCCAGCGCCTTGAGACGCTCGACCACGCCCGCCGCGCCCAGCTTGTCGACGTAGCGGAACGGACCGCCCTCGAACGGTGGGAAGCCGATGCCCATCACCGCGCCCACGTCGCCCGCGTAGGCGTCGCGCAGGATGTTCTCCTGACGGCAGAGCACGGCTTCGTTGACCAAGCCCAGCACCATCCGCTCGCCCATCTCGGCCAGGTTGGGCTCGGACCGCCGACCTCGCGGCAGGTGCTTGTAGACGGTCTCGTCGATGACCTTGTGGCCCTTGACCATCGTCGACTTGCCGTTCTCGTAGACGTAGAAGCCCTTGTTGTTCTTGCGGCCCAGACGCCCTTCCTCGATCAGCTTCGCGCTGACGTCTGGCGGGAACTGCATCCGGTCGCCGTAGTGCTCCTTCATCACCTTCATGACCTTGGCGCCGACGTCGATGCCGACCTCGTCCATCAGCGTGACCGGGCCGACGGGGAAGCCGACGCCCATCGCCGCCTCGTCGATCGACTCGAGCGGGACACCTTCGGTCGCCAGGAACAACGCCTCTGCCATGTACGGCACCAGCGCCCGGGTCGTGTAGAACCCCGCGCAATCGTTCACGACAATGACGTGCTTGCCCATCCTGCGCGCCACCGCCACCGTCGTCGCCGTCGTCTGGGGCGAGGTCTTGGGCGTGACGATGATCTCGACCAGCGGCATCTTCTCGACGGGACTGAAGAAGTGCATGCCGATGACGCGGTCGGGGTGCGTCGCCTTGGCCGCGATGTCGGCGATCGGCAGGCTGGAGGTGTTGCTGGCGAAGATGCCTTCGACCTTGGTGACGGCCTCGATGTCCGCGACCATCTTCTGCTTCAGCGACAGGTCCTCGAACACCGCCTCGATGACGACCTCGCAGCGGCCGAAGCCGGCGTAGTCGGTGCCGCCGGACAGGCGCGAGAACCGCTCGATGTAGCCGGCCTCACCGTAGATCCTGCGCTTGCGCGCCTTGCCGTAGACCTTGCGAGCGTAGTCCAGACCGTGGCCGATGGCGGCGTGGTCGCGGTCCTTCAACCGCACGGTGCAGCCGTTGTCGGCGAGGACGGTGCCGACGCCCGCGCCCATCAGACCGGCGCCGAGAATGCCGACACGTGCGACGTCCCGGGCCTTGATGGCCTCGGTGCCGGGGCCGTTGTCCTTCTTCAGGGCGGTCGTCGCAAAGAACAGGTGACGCAGGCCGGCCGACTCGGGCGAAATCAGCAGGTTGCCGAACGCCAGCGCCTCGGCCTCGTACGTGCCCTTGCCGACCACGTTCAGAATCTCCAGCGGAGCCGGGTACAGCCCGCGCGACTGCTTCATCACTTTCTTGCGTGCCTCGTGCAACACCACCCTGCGACCCAGAGCGTTCTGTTCCAGCAGCATGGTCTGCACTTCCTGCTGGATCGGCGGCTTCTTGGGCGTGGGCAACGGGCGCCCTGCCGCCAGGTCAGCCGCCAGCTTCTTGGCGCCGTCCAGCAACTGCCCGTGGGGCACCGATAGCGTCGCCAGGCCCAGCTTCACCGCCTTGGCAGCGCGAATGTTCTTGCCCGTCAGCATCATGTCCAGCGCGTTTGCCAGCCCGATCAGCTTGGGCAACCGCACCGTGCCGCCAGAGCCCGGCAACAGGCCCAGCATCACCTCAGGCAGGCCGAGCTTGGTCTTGCGGTGCTCGCTGACGACCCGTGCAGTACAGGACAGCGCGAGCTCCAGCCCGCCACCCAGACAGTCACCGTGAATCGCCGCAACCGTGGGCATCCCAAGGCTTTCGATGCGGGCCATGGCCTCGTGTCCGGACCGACTGAGACGGCTGGCCTCTGCCGCGGTCTTGACCGTCGACAGGTCGTCGATGTCGGCACCCGCGATGAAGCCGGCCTCCTTGGCGCTGGCGATGACCAAGGCCTTGACGGCGGTCTGGCCAGAGAGCTGGCGGAACACCGTCTCGAACTCTGGCAGCAGAGAGGCGCTGATCGTGTTGACCTTCTTGCCGGGGACGTCGATCCAGAGCACCGCGATGCCTTGGGCGTCGGGGGCTTCGAGTCGAAGTGCGGCGGGAGCGGACTTGGAGGCAGCGTCGAAGCGCATGGTTTCCTGCGTCGTCATGGGTCACCTTCCGTTGGGGGGCCGTACGAGAATTCGGTGCGGGTGGAGGGGGTTCAGTCGCGCTCGAGCACCATAGCCGTGCCCATACCGCCGGCGGCGCACGCCGTGGCGAGTCCCAGCTTCTTGTCCTGGTCCTTCAGCGTCCGCAGCAGCGTCGTGATCAGTCGCAGACCGGTGGCGGCAAACGGATGACCAAACGCCAGTGAGCCACCGCGCACGTTGATGCGGGCGGGATCGATCGCCCCCAACGCCGCGTCTCGCTTCAGCTTGGTGCGGAAGAACTCTGGGTCCTGCAGCATCTTCAGGTTCGACAGCACTTGCGCTGCGAATGCCTCGTGAATCTCGAACAGGTCGATGTCCGCCAGCTGCAATCCGGCCCGCTCAAGGGCCACGGGGCTTGCGTACGCGTTGCCCAACAGCATGTTCTCGCGAGGGTCCTGACCGGTGAAGGCATACGACCTGACAAAGCCCAGCGGCGTGTAGCCCAGGGCCTTGGCCTTCGACTCGAGCATCACCAGCACGCAGGCCGCGCCGTCCGTCAACGCGCTGGACGTCGCCGCCGTGATCGTGCCGTTCTTGCGGTCGAACACCGGCCGCAGCTTGGCCAGCGACGCTGAGTCCATGTCCTCGCGCACCAGATTGTCTTTGGAGACCGGCCCCTTCGGCGTCTGCACGGTCATGATCTCGTCGGCCAGCAAGCCGGACTTCAACGCAACGGAGGCCTTGCGGTGGCTCTCGATGGCCAGCGCTTCCTGGTCGACGCGGCGAATCCCGAAATTCTGCGCCATCTCCTCGGCGTGCTCTCCCATCGTGCGGCCCGTGTAGCGCTCCGTCAGGGCGGGAGGGGTGGGCAGCAGGTCCAGCGGATTGATCGTCGCAAGCTCGCGCAACAGGGCGACACCCTTGGCCTTCTGCACCTTCTGCAGCGAGTCGACCAGACGCTTCTTGTAGGTGACCGGTGCGTGGCTGAGCACGTCCACGCCGCCCGCCAACACCACGTCAGCCTGCCCCGTCGTGATCATTTCTGCCGCAGACGCCACGGCCTGAAAACCGGAGGCGCACGCACGAGACACCGAGAATCCGGCTGCGTGGTACATGCCCAGATTCAGGGCGATTTCACGGGCGACGTTCGGGCTTCGGGTGACCGAAACGACGGTGCCCCACACCACCTGGTCGACATCCTTGGGGTCGATCTCCAGACGGAACAGCAGCTCGCGCGCCACTTGGGTCGACAGCTCGACCGGGTCGACGTCGTTCAGGTCGGTCCAGGAGCGGCTGAACGGGGTCCGCAGGCCGGCGACAATGGCAATGCGGTCGCGATCAGGGGCGGCTGGGGCGGCGGCGGGCTTCTTCGCGGGCATTGGAACCTCCGGTAAACACGGCGCTTGGCACCGAACGGGACGGGGTGGCGGGTCCTGACGGGGCGGTCCGGTCAGACGACCGTGATCTCGCCTGGGACGTCAGTCGCAAGGATCTCTCCCACGACCGCCTGATAGGCGACCTCACGCTGGGCGAGGGCCTGAAGCAGCTCCGGCAGCTTGGCCGGCTCCACCGCGATCAGCAGCCCCCCCGACGTCTGGGCGTCGGCGAGCAACAGCTGCATGTGCGTCGGAATCTTGTTGGCAAATCGAGTGTTGGGCGCGGCAAACGCCAGATTGCGGCGCGAACCACCCGGGCAGACGTCCGCAGCGGCGAACTCGACGGCACGGTCGAGCCACGGGATGCGGTCAAGCTGCAGGCGAGCCCCGATAGGCCGGCCACCCGCCTTGCTGGAGGCCCGCAGCATCCCGCCCAGATGGCCCAGCAACCCGAAGCCCGTCACGTCGGTGGCGGAGTGCACGCCGACCTCAGTCATCGCGTCGGCCGCGGCGCGGTTCAGCGTCGTCATCGAAGCGACCGCCTGGCTGAGCCCTTGCGCCGTCAGGTGGCCGCGCTTGACCGCCGTCGTCAGCACACCGGTGCCCAGTGCCTTGGTCAGCACCAGCACGTCGCCCGGCTGCGCGCCCGCGTTGGTCACGACCCGGTCTGGGTGCACCAAGCCCGTGACGAACAAACCGAACTTGGGTTCCTTGTCCGTGATCGAGTGGCCGCCGGCGATGACGATGCCAGCCTGACGGCAGACTTCGGCAGCGCCCGAGAGCACGGTGCCGAGCGTGGCGGTACCTAGCGTGTCGATCGGCCAAGCGACGAAGGAGAGCGCGCTGATCGGCCGGGCGCCCATCGCGTACACGTCGCTGAGGGCGTTGGCGGCGGCGATGCGGCCAAAGTCGAACGGGTCGTCGACGATGGGCGTGAAGATGTCGACCGTCTCGACCAGCGCCAGATCGTCCGTCAAGCGGTACACCGCGGCGTCGTCACCCGTGTCGTGACCGACGATCAAGCGCGGGTCGTGGGCGGCGGGCAGGTGCGACAGCGCTTCGATCAGGTCGACTTGGGCGATCTTGGCGGCGCAACCGGCCGTCGCTGCGTATCGCGTCAACTGGACGGGGGAGTCGGACTCCATGCAGCTAGCCTCCAGACCGGGTGAGTCGCCGGGGAGGTTGGCATGCCACACAGGGGCTGGCAAGGCGGATTTGACACGCTGCGTCAAGAAATGACGCGGACTGCAACTGGGGCCGATGACGCACCCGGCACGCGGGCAAGTTCCGAAGCGAATCCGCTGTGTCCGCACCGGACTGCACGACTGGCGTTCGCTCCCCCTTGCGTTCTGCTATTCTCTCCGCTTCCAGCTGAGGCGACATGGTCCGGCCGATCCAACAAACTCTGCGCTCGCTCGCTCTGTTGGCCCTTGCGGCAACCGTGAGCGCTTGCGGCGACGTCGGGCCTGCCGCAGATTCCCCAGCTGCCACGGATGCTTCCATCACCGCAGACTCGACGGACGACGTCGTACCCGCGGGCGACGCCACCATGACCGACGCAGACGGCGCCGGCGACGGGGTGTCGTCCGAAGGCGACCCGACCATCCTGGCCATCGAGCCCGACCACGGGTCCACGGGCGGCCTGACGCAGGTGCAGATCAAGGGACTGGCCCTCGACGCGGCTGTGCAGGTGTACTTCGGCGAGTCGCCGGCGCTGACCGTTCAGGCCGTCAGCCCAGAGCTGGTGGTCGCCACCTCGCCGCCCCGTCCATCCGGCGTCGTGGACGTCACGGTGCGGTCCGTGGAGCGACCGGACGCCGTATTTCCCTTGGGCTTCAGGTACATCGCGCAGGTTGCGGTGGTCTCGGTCAGTCCGACCTCAGGCGCAGCAGCGGGAGGGACGCCGCTGGTCGTGAAGGGCAAGGGCTTTGTGCCCGGCACCCGCTTTGTCGTCGGCGCAAGGCTGGCGATCGACCCCGTGGTGCTGGACGACGAGACCGCCGCCTTCGTCACGCCGCCTGGCGCGGTCGGCCCCGTGACGGTCGCGGCCGTCAACGACGACGGCGTCGGGGTCAAGACCAAGGCGTTCACCTACCGGGCTGCGCCCAAGATCGACAGCGTGCAGCCCGGGTTGGGACCGGTCACCGGCGGCACCGTCCTGACAGTTACCGGAGCGGCGCTGGCTACGCCCGGCACGGTCTTCACGTTGCGGCGCGGACCGGCGGAAGTCCTCGCCAAGCCGGTGTCGATCGCCGCCGACGGGTCCTCTGCCCAAGTGACGGCACCCGCAACGGGCGAGGCCGGGTCTTGGGACCTGGCCGCAACCAATGCGGACGGCGAAGCGCTGCTGTCTCAGGCATTTACCTACGTGGATGGCGCGTCACCGGCGCTGTCGGTGTTGGCGGTGGCCCCGGGCGCCCTGCCCTCGAACCAGCCCCGCGCCGTCATGGTTGCCGTGGGGGGGGCGACGGCAGCAGCGGCCATCAGCACTGCACAAGTCAAGTTCGGCGGTCAGCCGGCGCAGGTGCTGGACGCCGTCGCCGACAAATGGAGCGTGGGAGCGACCTTGCGCGTGCTGCCCGCGGCGATGGGCAACCTGACGCAAACGGTGCCGGTCGATGTCGAGGTGACCTTCGGCTCTGCCAAGGCCACCAAGGTCAAGGGGTTCACGTGGCTGCCGGCTGCCCCGGTCGTCACGAGCGTGCAGCCGGAGTCGCTGAGCTCGAGCGGAGGCACTTCGCTGCAAGTTCGCTATGCGCCCAAGCCGACCGGTTGGGGTGCCGTCACGGCTCTGCGGGTCGGCGCATCGATGGCCAGTCAGGTGCAGCCGTTCGCGCTGCCGGACGGCACGGGCGGCGTGGGCGGGGTTGCGCCTCCGGGGGCCCCGGGCAGGGCCGACCTGGTGCTGTTCTTCGCCAATGGACAGTCGATCACCGCCCCCGGCGCGGTGGAATTCCGCAGCCAAAAGCGAGAGGTCGCTGTGCTGCTGCCGACCACGGGCGCACAGGCCGGCGGCACCTGGGTCCAAGCGGTCGGCAGCGGACTGGACGAACTGACGGAGCTGAAGCTGGGCGGCGCTCAGGTGCCTTGGCTGCAAGTGGTGGACACAGGTCTCGCCTATCTCCGTACGCCGAAAGGAGAACCTGGTCCTGCCGACCTGATCGCCTCGTTCCAGATCCTGCCCTTCCCACAAGTCCTGCCCGCCGCCTTCACCTACTTTGACCCCGTCGCAGGCGACGCCGGCACCTGGGGGCCGACCATCGACGGTACCGTCAACGTCACCGTCGTCGCCAAGGGCAAGAACACCCCGATTTCCGGCGCTTTCGTCACGCTTGGCGCCGACCCGAAAACACCGTTTCAAGGACTGACGGACGACCGTGGGCAGATCACGTTTTCGGCCCCGGGGTTGCAGGGCCCCGTCCATGTCCACGCGGCCAAGGCGGGCCACAGCGCGGGGTCGTACATCGGTCTGAATGTGGAGAACGTGACCATTCGCCTTCAGGAATTCCCCCCTGCCGACAGTGGCAACGGCGGAGGCGACGGGCAGGAGCCGGAGCCCCCGCTGCCCGACGGTCTGATCCAGGGCGTGGTGATCGACGCGGCGAAGTACACGCAGCTGCCCTTGGGCTCGTGCGAGACGCAGCCGGTGCTGGGCGACCTGTGTCTGCCCTGTACGCAGGACCTTGAGTGCTCGGGCGGGACGTCGTGCGAGCAGCTGCACGCGCAGGGCACCAGCCACACGCTGACCGGCCCGGACGACCTGCCCTTGCCCGGCGACCCGACGCCCAGCTACGCCCCCGGCACCGCCTTCTGCCTCGCACCGTGCACGTCAAATACAGACTGTGCGCAGGGTTACGAGTGCCGATCGCTGGCCGGGCTGCTGGAGATGCCGCGCTATCGGTGCGTGCCGCAGATCGGCGTGCCCGAGACGCAGTGCGAGACGACCGCGACCTCGATCTTCGGCGGCAACCCCTCTGTGGGACCCGGCGGTACGGTGGATGCGAGCGATGCCTTCTCGATCGTGGCCCGGCCGGGCGAGGTCGCCGTCGTGTGCTGGTCGGGCTATGTGGACGCGGCGACTGGTGAATTCGTGCCGCTGGTCATGGGCCTGGCGCGCAAGCTGTTCGTGTATCCCGGTCAGACGCTGACGGGCGTCAAGGTGCCGTTGAAGACGCCGCTGGACCGACGCCTGCGGGTGCGGATGCAGTCGATTCCGATGGGGCCGGACGCCGTGGGGGGCCGGCGGTCGATGACGGCAGGGCTGGACTTGGGTGCGGAAGGCTATGTGCCCATGGGAACAGTGGAAACGCTTGCGACCACCGACGTCCTCGAGTTCCTTGCACAGCCGTCGGGAGCGCTGTTCCAAGGCGACGGCCAGGACATCCGCTACGAGTTGTACGGTGGCGTCGCCAACCTGTGGGGCGGACCGCCCAATTCCACCGCTGTCGGCGTGCAGATGGACGTCCGGGGTCTGGACCACTTCGCCAGCTGGACGCCCAGCGACGCCACGCCGATCGAGAGCACCGACCCCATCGGTCGCGTGGATGCCATGGACGCGCAAGGGGGTCTGCGGGTGGCCGTGGGTGAGGGCGGGCGCGTGCTGACCTGGAGCAGCTACGGCTTCACGCCCCAGGCCTCGCCCACCCAACTTGACCTGCGCGCCGTGTGGCTGCCGGGCGGAACCAGCGCCGGAAAGGACGGCTGGCTCGGGGGCAAGGCCGGCGTGCTGGCGCGATTCGGCGGTCTGGGGTGGAAGGCGTGGCCCCAGCTGGCTCCGGACGACGTCGCCGCCATTCACGGTCGAGCGGCGGAGGATGCCTGGCTGGTGGCGGAGCAGGCCCGTCTGGCGCACTGGGATGGCCTGCAGTGGACAGAAGTGGCTGGACCGTGGAAAGAAGTCCCGCCCCCCGACGCGAATGGCCCGCTGAAGGCTCCGCCCCATCGCCTGCGCGGCGTGTGGCAGGCACCCACCGGGACCGTCTTTCTGGTGGGCGATCAGGGCGCGTTCCTGCGCGGCACCCCAACGACGACGCCAAGCGGCAAGCTGACCCTGAGCGTCACCGCCCTGGCCCCGGCCAACCCCTACGCGCTGCACGCGATTTGGGGCACGACGGAAGACGACGTTTGGGTGGCCGGCGACAAGGGACGGCTGGGCCACTGGAACGGACAGGGGCTGAAGTGGGTCGTGACGGGGGTCGAGCAGCCGCTGTACGCGATCCGGGGTGAGGCGGGCCAAGCGCTGCAGGTGGTGGGTGGTCAAGGGACGTGGCTGCGGGTGACGTCGCCTGGTCCGGACGGGCCGTTTCAGGTGCAGGACGCCACGACCCCTTTGCTGCGAGCCGACTTGCGCGGTGTGGTGCCGACGGCAGGCGGCGGTTGGGTGGCGGCGGGGCAGCCCGTAGTGGTGATGGGGCCTTATCTGGAGATGCCGTACATCCAGGAGCCCAAACCCGCCAGCCCCTTGGGCGACAAGGTCATTTGGACTCAGGCGCCGGGGGTGATGCCGACGCTGAACATCGTGCGCATCGCCGACAGCCAGTACACGACGAGATGGGAAATCTTCGTGCGCGGCAGCGTGACCCAAGTCGCCCTGCCCGACTTTCAGGTGCTGGGCAAGTTCGACCCCGTGCCGCCCGGCCCCGTGTACGTGCGGGTGTGGCGAGTGCTGACCTCAGGACTGGACATCGACCACTTCAACAGCAAGCAGCTGAACATGTGGTCGTGGACGTCCTGGGCCTACAACGTGAACTCGGTGCTGCAGCCCAACGACCAGATCACCAAGCCGTCGTCGTGGAAGATCGACCCCAAGCAAAGTCCTGGCCAGCAAACGCCGCCGCCCAAGCCCGGGCCGCCGGGTTGGCCGCCCTGATCGACACCCGTCCCCGAATGACTCGGCCCGCCCGCGCGTTGCAGGAACCGCCGCGCTGGGCCTAGCATCCGCGCCCCCCCGACCGACCGACCGCCTTCCGGAGTCCCCGCATGTCCCGCTTTCCCTCCAAGTTCGCGCCCTGGCTGGCGTTGTCTGCCCTGACCTTCGCGTCACTGGCCCTTGCCCAGCCCATCGTGCCCAGACCCGCCGGCCCCCGTCCGGCCACGCCTGTCGCCCCCGGCGTCCGCCCGCCGCCGCCGCCCCCTGTCGCCAAGCCCGGCGAGCCCGACTGGCGCGGCATCGGAGAGGAAGGCAAGCCGAAGAAGAAGCCAACCAGCGCCGTGTCGGACATGGTCAAGAACGCGCCGTACCGCATCGAAGTGGTGACCACCAGTGCCGACAAGGTCCTGATCACCAATGCCTTTACGCTGGAACGACGCCGGGTGTTCGAGGCTCCCGGCATCGCCGCCGTCGCGTTCTCTCCCGACGGCACGTGGGTCTACGTGGCACAGGCGACGGGCGAACTGACGGCGGTGAACGCCGACCGCGCCAACACCGAGTCGATGGGCAAGCTGACGCTGGGACCGGGAGAGGTCGTGGTCGAGCTGGTTGGCTTGGGCGGGGCAGAAGAGCTCGCTGCGACCGTACTGTTGGGCGTGGGACCCGCTGCGGCCCCGCTGACCTGCGGCCAGTGGAAAGCAGAGCGTCGCGTCGTGGTCCGCAAGGCGCCGGGGGCCAAGGGGCCCGGTCGTCAGGAGACCAAGGACGGCTGGCCCGATCTGAGCAGTGCTCACCGCACCGCCGCCGTGTCGCCCAACACCAAGTACCGCTTGGCGATTGCGGGTGGCGGCCTGACGGCGGCCGGGCGCTTCGGCAGTGGCGACCAGCGGATTCATCGCTCGCCCGTGCCTGTCGCTGCGAACGATCTGGAGTGGATGCGCGACAGTCTGGGTGTGGCCGTCTCGTGGCCGCGCAAGGCGCAGGCGGGATGCAGCCATCGCATCGGCATGCGGTTCTATCGCCGCCCGACGCAGGCCAGCGCAGCGCCGGGCTGGGACGAATGGAACCTGCCGGACAACGTCGAGGTGGCGCGCGGGGACTTGCCCGGCCAGTCGCCGCCGTGGACGCCCGACGGGATGCGGCTGGTGGCCGTGGATCCGCGAGGCGTGGTGCTGATCGAGCCGGCACCGCGGTTTCGGGGGCAGTTGGCCCTGATCGCACCGGCGTCGTCGGTGTGGCCCAAGGTGCGCCCCGGCGTGCGGCCCCTCGCTTCCAGCGCGCCTGGAGCCCTGCGACTCGCTGAACTGCTGATGGAGCAAGGGGATCTGGACCAAGCCTCGCAGCAGCTGGCGGGGGCGCCTGCTGGTGCCGAGACGAGCCGCCTCAAGACACGTCTGAACGCGCTGGTCGAGACCCGTACCCGCCGGGCGCAGGAGCTGCAGGTTGATGGCCGCGAGCTCAGGTCCGACCGGTCCGGGCCACCGCAGCCGCCAACACCGCCGCCCCAGCCGTCCACGCCTGTGCAGCCCCTGATGGAACCGCCCGAGGTGCCACAGACACCGACCGCTGCGCCGGAAGCGTAGCTCTGGCTTGAGGTTGGATCAGACCGCCCACCACCGCCCGGTCTTCCACGCGACCAGCAGCAGCAGCAGTCCCAGCCCGGCCGCCGCCAGCGCCGCCGGAAACAGAAACGACTGGTCTGGCGCCAAGTTCGGCATCTTCGTCCCCACCTCTGGCCGCCCGAACCCGGGGTGAACCCAACCCTCCACCTGCCGACCGGACCGATATGCCGCCGAGTGCACGTCAGACGTGCCGATCAGCGCCGCGCCGTCCTGCAGCAGCCCCGTCGTCGGGTCGGTCCAGCGGACGAACAGCAGCCCGCCCTGATTCCCGCGCGCCCGATAGTCGGTGCGGACGACCTCGAGCTGGACGCGGGACCACTGCCCCATCGCCAGCCGCTTCGTCTGGTCGCGCCACGTCCAGGTGAACATCACCGCCAGACCCAGCGACAGGACGGACGCGATCAAGAGCCAACTGGGCTTCACGAGGAGTCCTTTGGGCCACCAAGCGGCCCGCGCCGACCGTGACCTTGCCTGCGGGCACCGAAGGGGTCAAGGCGCGGCCGCGGGCACATGGGCAACGCTCGGTTTGACCCTTGAAGTGAGCCGTTGCGGTCGGAATCGTCCGTGTCTTGCGTCTCGCCGGACTCCACCGGGGGGCGGGACCGTTTCGACACCCAGCGACCAGCATCGATGGCGACGACAATATCGCGTGGTCCAAGACGTCTCCGGCCACCAGTGGCCAGGGAGCCAAGGCCGACGGCTGGATGATGTGCACCGCTGCGGCAGGGTGCACCCACCCATGCAAAAACGGCGTTCTACTTGGCCGTGAGGATCGCGTCGGTGACATCGGAGCATTGCTTGCCGGCGGGCAGCGCGCCCACGGTCGTCACCGCCTCGCAGTCGGCAGGCGACAGGAAGCCGTTCAGCGATACCTTGCCAATCGTCTCTTGCAGCAGGCAACGCGCCGCGGGCTCGAGGGTCTGCTGCGAGGTCTGCTTCAGCTCGGCGAGCGACTGCGCCTTGGCCTGCGCGTTGAGGACCGTATCGTCCTGAATCGCCTTCTTTCCCGCCTGATACTTCGCGACCACGATGCCGATCTGCGGCGTGATGGTGGCACAGGTCGACTCGACGAAGCTCTTGGTCTCGCTGCGGTTGGTCAAGTTGGCGCAGCAGTTCAGCATCCGCGACGTGTTGGGCAGGTCGGCTTCCTTCAGCGGCGCAGCGGTGCCTTGCAGCGACTGCTCTGCACTGGCGACCAGCGCCTCGCAACCGGCGAAGAGGGAAAGGGTCAGGGCCATCAACGACAGGGACAGCACGAGGCGCATCGTCATCTCCAGGAGATCCGACCGGGGGAAAGGCAAAAGGGGCCGGGCCCGTGCACGGTACGCACCCCAACGCCGTGACGCAAGTGCCGACCCCGCCAGAGCCGCGACGAAGAAACCCTCCAGCCCACCCAGAGTTGGCCGCGGCGGACGCAGCACGGCGTTGACACGGCGAGGCTGCGACCTACGATGCAGCGACCGTTGGCCGCCGACGCCAGCAAGGGAAACCACAGGAGCGACATGCAAGTCACCAGCAAGGCCGTGCAGAAAGTCCGCGAATTGGGAGAGAAGCAGCAACCCGAGGCCTTCGGCCTGCGCGTCATCGTCGAACTGGGCGGTGCGGAAGGCTTCTACTACGACCTCGACTTCGAGACCGCGGCCAAGCCCGGCGATCAGGTGTTCGAGACCGACGGGTTGAAGGTCTTCGTCGACAAGGCCAGCTGGGATCGCTTCGGCGAGGGCACCATCGATTACATCGAAAGCCCCGAATTCTCAGGCTTTCACTTCGACAACCCCAACAAGCCGACCGGCCCGACGGACAGCGCTCCGTTGGCTGAACGCGTGCAGTGGGTCCTCGACACCGAGATCAATCCCGGCGTTGCGGGCCACGGCGGTCAGGTGCAGTTGGTCGACATTCAGGACGGAAACGTGCTGGTCCGCTTCGGCGGCGGCTGCCACGGCTGCTCGGCGTCCAGCGCGACCCTGAAGTACGGCGTCGAACAGCGGCTGAAGGACAAGTTCCCCGAAATCGGCGAGGTCATCGACGTGACCGACCACGCGACCGGGTCGAACCCGTATTACCAGCACTGATTCCGACTACTTGTGCGGTTCGGCCGAGTGCTCCTTGAGCTTCGGCGGCCACAGGACCAGCACCGCTCCCGCCAACACCGCCGACACCAGCACCACCACCGGCAAGCCGAGCAGCGCCCACCAAGCGATGCCCTGCAAGCCCGGATTCGGCTGGAACAGCAACGCCGCGAAACCCACCATCGTCGTCAGCAGCGCGCCCCACGCAGCCCCGCCGACTTGCTGAAGAATGGCGCGCAGATCGGCCTTCTTCCCCTCCTCCCAGAACCTGTGAAGGATGTGCGTCGTCCCGTCGATGCCGATGCCCAGCACACCGGGCAAGGCCGTCACCGAGAACAGGTTCAGCGTCAGCCCCATCGCACGCGCCGCCCCCAGGTACATGACGAAGGCGACCGTCAGTGGGATGAAGGCGTACAACGTCAAGCGCCAGTTGCGGAAGTGCCACAGGACCACCAGCAGGGTGGCTATGGCGGCCAACAGCACCGCGATCGGACCCTCCTTGCGCACGATGCGGTCGGCCTCTGCCAGGATGAAGAATGACCCGGTCGACGAGTACTGCCGCACCTCGTCCATTTGCACCAGGCCCATGCCGTTGATGCCCGCCTCCACTGCAGCGACGCCGGGCTTGCTCTTGTCGTAGTGGCGCACGGAGAAGGACCCGACCTGGTCGATGACCTGTTGCACCGAGCTTGCTTCCGCCAGATTGCCGTTGGCGTACATCAGCACGAACCGCCCCAGCTGATTCTCCTTGTCCAGAAAGCGGTTCTTGACGAAGTCCGGCAGGTCCTGAGCGTGAAACAGCTGCGGCGACAGGAAGGTCAGGGCGCGCTCAGCCTCCTTGCGGTCGTCGCCCTCCAGCGAGTCCATCTTGGCGTTCAGTCGGTCGCGGATCCGATTCACGATCGCGATCTTCTCCTCCTGCGCCGCCGGAACGAAGGTGTGGATCGACACGAAGTGCCGAATGCGCGTCAGCTTGTCGTGGTTCTTCTCGAGCTGGTCGTGGATCGCACGGGCATCGTCCACCGAGTCCGTCACGACCAGAACGGGCGAATCTGAGCGGGCCTCTGCCTCAGAACGGAAGCGGTAGCTGAGCTTGGCTTTCGCCAGCGCATTCGTGTTTTCCCGCGAGGCAGGCGGTGTGCGCAGCTTGCGTAGATTCGTCTCGAACGAGATGTCGGTCGCCGCCCACGCCGACAGGATGAACAGGACGGTCCCGGCAAAGATGGTGACACGCGCCACCGTGCGATTGGCGAACCAGCCGAGCCAACGCAGGCCCTCCGCCTGTGCAGCGGACACGGTACGATCGGGCCAGACGCGATCCAACGCCATGATCATCGGCGGGAACAACATCAGGGTCGCGACCAGGGCGATTTCCACGCCCACGCCAGCCAGCAGACCAAATTGCGAGAAACCGCGGAAGTCCAAGACCACCAGCGCAAAGAACGCCACCGACGTGGTCAGGGCTGCCTGATTCAGCGCGCGGAACAGCGACGCGGTCATCACGGCCGAGCTTTCTTTGGGACTCGCCCCCGTCGACCGCTCCTCTTGATAGCGGCTGAGCGCGTACATGTTGAAGTCGTTACCCATCCCGAACAGCAAGGCGAAAATGAACGCCGTGATCATGTTCAGGTAGCCAATCGCGACGCGCGCGAACGCGAGGGTCAACGCGGTGGTCGCCAGCAGCGGCAGCGACATCAGGATCAGGGCGCGGAAACGACGGAAATGCAGCACCTGAATCAGCCCGACAACGAACAGGGCGATCACCGAAGTGAGGGTGAGGCTGTTCTTGATCTCCGAGATCTCGGCCGTCATCTCGGCGTAGTCGCCCGTCATGTCGATGGTCATGTCCGGGTGATACGTCTTGGGTTGGAGCTCGGCCAGCAAGTCATTGACCTTGCCGACAAATTTCGCGCTCTCGTCCAGCTGCGACGGCGAAACGGTCGGGAACAGCTTGATGCCCAACACGGTGCCATCGGGGCTCTCGTTCCACTCGCGGATGTCGTCAGCGCGGAAACGCTGGCGCAGGTCTTCGTCGGTGGGCACGCGAAGCTTGCCGGGCTTGGCGGGGGCCGTTGCTTCACCCGGATCTGCAGTCGCCGTGCCACCCGGAGTCGCGGCGACCGCGGTGGGTGTCGGCGTGGCAGGGACGGCGGCCGGCTCGTCTTCGTCGAGTCCCGCCATCAGCTCGTCGCCCACCAGCCCCTTTTCCGTCGCACGCTTGATGGCGTCGCGGGCCTGCTGGTCGATGTCCTCCAACTCCTTGATCGACAGGAACAACGCAGCGTTGCGGCGAAAGAAGTCGATGTCACGGCGGCACTGCACGGCCGCCACTTCAGGCCATTTGGCGGCGCGGTCACAAAATGCCGAGGCCAGCGCACGGTTCTTTTCGCGATCCGGACTGCCGAACACCACCGTCAGCTGGCTGGACGACTTCAGCGTCTCGCGAGCCTCCTTGGCGGCCAGAACGACAGCGGTATTCTCAGGAAACAGATCCTCGATGTTCGAGCGAATCCGGATGCCGGAACCAAACCAGCCAGCCAACGCGATGAGGGGGATCGCGACGGCCAGAAACGCAACCGGACGAGAGGCTGCCCAGTGCGAGTAGCGGTAGATGAGGCGCTCGGACCGGTGCTCGAACGTTGCGGGAGTATCCGACATCTTTCAACCTGATACGCGACGAAGGGCGCGGGTGACCGCGTGTAACGCCGACCAGCAAAAGGCCATTCACCCTGAGCTTGCGGCGCGGGAAGCATGCGGCAACCGACCCAGCGGTCAATACGCGGCGATGGCGGCTGAACCGCGTCGGGGACCGGAGCACGCTTAGTCCAATGCGCCGAGAGTGGACGATGCGTACTCCACTTCGGCCATTGCGGGGCCTGCGAGTTCGCCATTTCTTGCATGGTGTTCCATCGTAAGCGACGCTGGCACGGATCGTGCGGAGGGCCCTTTGGGCTCGACCTGCCCTCACACTGGCTTTCCTCCTCACCGAACTTCCCAAGATGACCACACCTCACCCCCGCATCGCACTCGTGACCCTGCACGACGTCACGCCTGCCCATGGCGACCGCATCTTCATGGCGATCGACCACTTGCGCGGCCTTGGGGTGCAAGCGTTGAACCTGCTGGTGGTGCCGGACTTCCACCATCAAGGGCACTTGGCGCAGGACGCGGAGTTTTGTCGGCGACTGTTGAAGGTGCTGGGCCCCCGCGACGAGATCGCGCTGCATGGTTTTTGGCACGTGGCGGACCAAGCGCCGCGGTCGGCAGGCAAGAAAGCGGTGGCGTCGGTCATGACTGCGGGCGAGGGCGAGTTTCAGGACCTGTCCTACGACCAGGCGCGCACACGCATCGAGGACGGCCTACAAGTGCTGCAGGACGCGCTGGGCGTGCGGCCGCGAGGCTTCGTGGCCCCCGCGTGGCTGGACAATACCGAGACGCCACGTGCCGTTCGCGATGCCGGTCTGGACTGGTGCGAGGACCACTTGCGCGTGCACGATCTGGCCCACAACCGCGCGATCTTCTCCCCCGTGCTCAGTCTGGCGTCCCGCTCGTTCGGCCGCCGCTGGGGATCGATGGCGTTTGCTGAGGTCGCCAGCCGCACGCTGACGGCCGGCCGCGTCGTCCGTCTGGCCGCCCACCCCAACGACTACCTGTACGGCCGCTTGGTCGACACGCTTGGCCGCGTCGTCGAGCGCTGGCTGACCACCCACACCGCCCTGTCCTATCGCGAGGCCCTTGCATGCATATCGGAATCCTGACCGACTACCCAGTCGTCACTTTCGCCAACGGGCCGTCGCTCGCCACCCAGGCGCTGAAGCGAAATCTCGAGGGTCGCGGCCATCAGGTCGCACTGGTCGGCCCTCGCCCGGGGCCCGACGAGCCGCTGGCCCATCCAGGCGCCGTGCTGCTGAATGCCGTGTCGTTCCGAGCCCATGCCGGTGTCCGCATCCCGTTTCCGTGGCCAAAGTCCGCGTTTGCCCACCCGGGGTTTGACGTCGTGCACTCCCACGCCAACAGCCTGCTGATGCACTGGGCGCCGATGATGCGTGAGGAGCACAACATCCCGTGCGTCTCCACCAACACCATCTACCTGCCCGCCTTTGCCCAGCACCTGTTGCCCAACCAGCTGTACTCGATCGAGGCGCTGCGCAACTTCTGGTCGGGGCTGTCGTGGACCGTCGAGCGGTCGTTCGCGTCGGTCTACAACGCGGGTGACGGCCTGATCGTGCAGTGCCAGACGCTGGCCGACTACTGGAAGAAGAAGGGGCTCGAGGTGCCGTTGCACGTGATCCCTCGGCCGATCGACGTGAAGATCTTCGACCAGCCGCTGGGTCCCGACCCGTTTCGCCCCGACTTCGAGCGCGGTGGGCGCGTGATCGTCGTGTGTCGCCACGCGCGGGAGAAGGACCTGGACAAGTTGCTGTTCATCTTCAAGAAGTACGTGCTGCCTGCCGTTCCCCACGCCTCGCTGACCATGGTGGGCGACGGGCAGGAGCACCGGGTGCTGAAGGAGCTGGCCCAGACGCTTGGGATCGGAGAGCGCTGCGACTTCCCCGGCGAGAAGCCCCACCGCGACCTGCGCACGTGGTACGGCTGGGCAGACCTGTTCTCCTATGCATCGATGAGCGAGACGTACGGCCAAGTCATCAGCGAGGCGTTGTGGTGCGGCGTGCCTGTCGCCGCGGGCGACGACGGGATGGGCGTCGCCTTTCAGGTCAGGAACGGCGAGGACGGCGTACTCGTGCCCAACGACTCGAAGTTGCTGGAGAATCTGGGCGAGGCGACGGTCCGGCTGCTGAAAGACCACGACATGCGTCGCACGATGGGGCGGCGGGCAGCTGAGCGCGCGCGCACGCGCGTAGCCCCGGAGGTGGTGTATGCGGCCTACGAGCACGCCTATTCCGTCGCGAGGGACCACCTGCGGGACAACCCGGTGCGCCGCAAGCCCGGCAGCGTGGCGGCGAAGTGGCACCGTGCGTGGAATCACGTGATCCCCTGGACGCTCCAACATTCAGCACTGGTCACCGTAGGCGCGACACGCGGTACCGGTGGCTACACGATGCCCAAGGTGAAGATCGACGCCCTGCCCGAGCCGACACCGGAACCTGTTGCCACGCCCGTGGCCGAGCCGAAGTCGGCCCAGGCGGAGTGACGCGATGCCCTCGCTGGACCCGAACGCCCACGCGCAAGCCCATGTGACCACGCCGCAAGAGCGTCAGGTGCCTCGCGTGGCGCGCTTTGTGTGGTTGGGACCGCGCTTCAATGCGCTGGGCTACCTGTCGGTGCGGTCGGCACTGGACCGCAGCGGGCTGGATGAGGTCGTGCTGCACGTCGACCGTCCCGAGCTGGAGCAAGACCCGCTGGTCGCGGACCTGATGCCGCGCAAGGGGTTCCGCCTGTCCGGTCTGGACGATGGCGGTGGCGAGGGACTGGGCGAGCCGACGATTCGCGCGCTCGACGAGCTGGACAAGCTGCTGGACCGCCCGGCAAGTCGCTCGAACCTGTGGCGGCTGCGCATCCTGTGGCATCTGGGCGGGCTGTACCTGGACACGGACGCCATCGTGCTGCGCAACCTGCGCGAGCTGTGTGTTGACCCGGGGTTTGCCGGGATCGAGCGGATCTGCCTGCCGGCGTCGCTGGACGGCAACCGCAGCCCCGTGGCTTGGGGGCGGGCCGGGCTGCTGCTGGCGGCGCGCGAGGCGATCAGCCGATT
>JBMOIG010000028.1:0-40628 GCA_049317445.1 Myxococcota bacterium
CGCGTCTACACGACCACGCCCAAGAAGCCGAACTCGGCACTGCGCAAGGTCGCCCGCGTGCGTCTGTCGAACAGCATGGAAGTCACGTCGTACATCCCCGGCGTCGGCCACAACCTGCAGGAGCACAGCATCGTGCTCATCCGCGGTGGCCGTGTGAAGGACCTGCCCGGCGTGCGGTACCACATCGTGCGAGGCAGCTTGGACACCACCGGCGTGGCCAACCGCAAGCAGAGCCGCTCGAAGTACGGCGCCAAGCGCCCGAAGTAGTCTGACCGAGAGAGGGAATTGCCGGCGCCTGTGCGTTGGCCTGGAGAGAGAACATGCCTCGTCGCCGCGAAGTACCGAAGCGCATCATCCTGCGGGACCCGAAGTATGGTGACCTGCTCGTTGCCAAGTTCGCCAACTGCCTGATGTACGACGGCAAGAAGTCGACTGCCGAGCACCTGCTGTATGCGGCGCTGTCGAAGGTCGAGTCGCGTGGCAAGGACGACCCGGTCAAGCTGTTCAAGATGGCCCTCGAGAACGTGCGCCCGGCCGTCGAGGTCAAGTCGCGCCGCGTCGGTGGCTCGAACTATCAGGTCCCGGTCGAGATTCGCCCCGAGCGGCGCACCGCCCTGTCGATTCGCTGGCTCATCGCCAGCGCCCGCGCCCGCGGCGAGAAGTCGATGGACGAGAAGCTGGCCGGCGAAATTCTGGACGCCTCGCAGATGCGCGGCTCCGCGGTCAAGAAGCGTGAGGACGTGCACCGCATGGCCGAGGCGAACAAGGCGTTCGCCCACTACCGCTGGTAGGCCGTTCGACACCAACGAGTTCCATCCGAAGGGCCCCGGTGAGAGGCCGTGTGAACACCTGCTGTCCGCCTGATTCGGTTCCTGAGGTTCCTGGGCAAGAGCGGCGACTGTTCCTGGAGATGCAAAGTGCCACGTAGTCAACCGCTCCAAAACTTCCGCAACATCGGCATCATGGCCCACATTGATGCCGGGAAGACCACGACCACGGAACGGATCCTGTTTTACACCGGTCGCCTCTACAAGATCGGCGAAGTCCACGACGGCGCAGCCACGATGGACTTCATGGAGCAGGAGCAGGAGCGCGGCATCACGATCACGTCAGCCGCGACGCAGTGCCAGTGGGCCGGCAAGACGATCAATATCATCGATACCCCCGGACACGTGGACTTCACCATCGAGGTCGAGCGCTCCCTGCGCGTGCTGGACGGCGCCGTCGCCGTGTTCTGTGCCGTCGGTGGCGTCGAGCCCCAGTCCGAGACCGTCTGGCGCCAGGCTGACCGCTACAAGGTTCCGCGCATCGCCTTCATCAACAAGATGGACCGCACCGGCGCCGACTTTGTGAAGGTCGTCGGCCAGCTGCGCGACCGCTTGGGCGCCAACGCGGTGCCGATCTTCCTGCCCATCGGTGCCGAAGAGCACTTCCGCGGCGTGGTCGACCTCATCTCAATGAAGGGCATGTTGTTCGACGAGGCCAGCCAGGGCTCCCGTTTCGACGTGGTCGATATTCCGGCTGACATGGTCGAAGAGGCTCAGGCCTCCCGCAACGTGATGCTTGAGCAGGTCGTCGAGAGCGACCTCGAGCTGATGGAGCGCTACCTGAACGGCGGCGAGATTACGGTCGAAGAGACCCATCGCGCGCTCAGGACCGCGACCATCAACCTGACCTGCATCCCGGTCATCTGCGGCAGCGCCTTCAAGAACAAGGGTGTGCAGCAGCTGCTCGACGCCGTCGTGGCCTATCTGCCCTCGCCGCTGGACATCCCGCCGCTCGTCGGCAAGGTTCCCGCCAGCGAGAAGAACGCAGGTAACCCGCTGGTGCGCAAGCCCGAAGACGACGCGCCGTTCTCCGGCTTGGCCTTCAAGCTCTGGACGGACCCCTTCGTCGGTCACTTGACCTACGTGCGGATCTACTCGGGGACGATGGTCGTTGGCGACGCGATGCTGAACGCCAACACCGGCAAGCGCGAACGCATTGGCCGCATCATGCGGATGCACGCCAACAAGCGAGAAGACATCAAGGAAGCGTTCGCCGGCGAGATCGTCGCGGTGGCTGGTCTGCGTGACACGATCACGGGCCACACGCTCTGCGACCCGAAAGAGCCCGTCCTGCTTGAGGAAATGAAGTTCCCCGAGCCCGTGATCGCGGTGTCCATCGAGCCGGACAACAAGGCTGAGGAAGAGAAACTGGGACTCGGACTGGCCAAGCTGGGCCGCGAGGACCCCTCCTTCCGCATCACGACCAACGAAGAGACCGGGCAGACGCTCATCGCCGGTATGGGCGAGCTGCACCTCGAGATCATCGTCGACCGCCTCAAGCGCGAGTTCAAGGTGAACGCCAAGGTCGGCCGGCCCCAGGTCGCCTACCGAGAGACGATCACCCAGACGGTCGAGATCGACCACAAGTACGCCAAGCAGACGGGCGGTCGGGGCCAGTACGGCCACGTCGTCATCCGCATGACGCCGCGCGAGCCCGGCCAGGGTTACGAGTTCGTCGATGAGACGAAGGGCGGCGTCATTCCGAAGGAGTACATCCCGGCGGTCGACAAGGGCATTCAGGAGGCGTGCACCAGCGGTGTGTACGGCTTCCCCGTCGTCGACTTCCAGGTGGCGCTGACCTACGGCTCGTACCACGATGTGGACTCGAGCGAGATGGCCTTCCGCATCGCTGGTTCGATGGCGTTCAAGGAGGGCGAGCGCAAGGCCAAGGCAGTGCTGCTCGAGCCCATCTTCGACATCGAGATTCTGGTGCCGGAAGAGTACTTGGGCGACATGATCGGCGATCTGAACTCACGCCGTGGCCGCATCAACAACCTGGACGAGCGCGGCGGAGTTCGCGTCATTCAGGGCACGGTGCCGCTGGGCGAGACGTTCGGCTACGCGACGGACCTCCGCTCGCGCACCCAAGGCCGTGGCACCTACACGATGCAGTTCGCGCACTACGCGCCGGCGCCTCAGGCGCTGATGACCGAAGTTCTGAAGGCGGCGTCCTAGAGCGCCGAGACCGACCAGTCGAGACACCGACCAGTCGAGACAGTGACGAGTTCTGGTTCGAGGTTCGCAAGAACAGGGAGACGACGATGGCAGGCCAGCGCATTCGCATCCGGTTGAAGGCATACGACTTCAAGCTCCTGGATCAGTCCGTCAGCGAGATCATCACGACCGTGCGCAACACCGGCGCGCGCATCGCGGGTCCGATTCCGCTGCCCACGCGCATCAACAGCTACACGGTCCTCCGCTCGCCCCACGTGGACAAGAAGAGCCGTGAGCAGTTCGAGATCCGCACGCACAAGCGGCTGATCGACATCCTCGACCCGACCCAGCAGACTCTGGACGCGCTGATGCGTCTGGACCTGGCGGCCGGCGTTGCCGTCGAGATCAAGACCTGATCTGCCGCCCCTTGCGGGGAAGCGAGCAGGCAAGAACGCGACTGGCGTCACCCAAGCAGGGACGCCGCACTGACAGGATACGGAGGGTGTGATGCCCAAGGTCAACGTACTCAACGAGCAGGCCCAGAGCGTGGGCGAGATCGAGCTGGCGGACGACGTGTTCGCGGCCACGATCAAGCCCCACCTGCACTGGGAAGTCGTGCGCAACCAGCTGGCCAACCGCCGCGCTGGTACGCACTCGACCAAGACCCGTACGACGGTATCCGGCACGACCAAGAAGGCCGTGCGTCAGAAGGGTACCGGCGGCGCGCGTCACGGTTCGCGCAAGAGCCCCGTCTACGTCGGTGGCGGTGTGGCCCACGGTCCGCACCCGCGCGACTATAGCTACGTGGTTCCGAAGCAGGTGCGCCGCGCCGCGCTTTGCTCGGCCATCAGCACCCGGTTCGCCGGTGGCGACATGCTGGTCATCGAGGACCCGTCCTTCGAGAAGGCCCGCACCAGCCGCGCGGCCAAGGCCCTGAACGCATTGGGAGCCCACAAGGCACTGGTCGTGACGGGCGTTGAGAACGAGAACTTGCATCTGTCCGTGCGCAATCTGCGCTCGGCCAAGTACATCCGCGCCGAGGGTTTGAACGTCTTCGACGTCCTCAAGTACGACAAGCTCGTGCTGACCGTCGAGGGTGCGCGCGCGCTCGAAGTGCGCCTGCAGGGCTAGCCGCGAGGCCAGGTCGAACGACCGCAGCAGGGAACAGGTAGAAGCCATGGGACTGCATCTGACGCAAATTCTGGTCCGGCCGCTCATCACCGAGAAGAACAATCTCGGACGTGAAGAGCGCAACGAGATCGTCTTCGAGGTCAACAAGGCCGCGAACAAGCCGATGATCACCGACGCCGTCGAACAACTGTTCGGGGTGAAGGTCGAGGCTGTGAGGACCATTCATCACAAGGGCAAGGCGCGCCGCGTCGGCAAGTGGTCGGGCTTCCGCCCGGACACCAAGAAGGCCGTCGTCAAGCTCGCAGCCGGCGAGACCATCGACTTCTTCAAGGGCGTCTGAACGGATCGGGTCGGTGCTGAGAGGCACCACGACCCTGAGTGGCCCAGCCGTCGAACGTACTTCAGTTCTGGAGAGAGAAGATCATGGGGATCAAGCACTACAGGCCGGTCAGCGCAGGCACCCGGCAGCTCGCCCTCGACGACTTCAAGGACATCACCGCGACGAAGCCCGAGAAGTCGTTGTGCGTGCCGCTGTCCACGACCGCTGGTCGCAACAGCTACGGTCGGATTACGTCGTATCAGCGCGGCGGCGGCCACAAGCGGCACTACCGCCTCATCGACTTCAAGCGCGACAAGGTGGCTGTCCCCGCGACGGTGGCCACGATCGAGTACGACCCCAACCGGTCGGCCCGCATCGCGCTGCTGTACTACGCCGACGGCGAGAAGCGCTACATCATCGCTCCCTTGAGTGTCAAGGTCGGTGACGTGGTCATCTCCAGCCGCAACGCGGACATCAAGCCTGGCAACACGCTGCCGCTGCAGGCCATCCCGGTCGGCACGATGGTGCACGCCGTGGAGCTGCAGATCGGCAAGGGCGCTCAGCTCTGCCGCGCTGCCGGCACCGCTGCCCAGCTGATGGCCAAGGAAGGCAAGCACGCCCTGCTGCGTCTGCCCTCCGGTGAGCTTCGCCGCGTCGCGGTCGAGTGCCGGGCCACCATCGGCCAGACCGGCAACACCGACCACGACAAGCAGAATTTGGGCAAGGCCGGCCGCACGCGCTGGCTGGGCATTCGCCCGCACGTCCGTGGCGTCGCGATGAACCCGGTCGACCACCCCTTGGGCGGTGGAGAAGGCCGTACGTCCGGTGGTCGTCACCCGGTGACCCCGTGGGGCAAGCCCACCAAGGGCTCGAAGACGCGCCACAACAAGCGTACCAATCACCTCATCGTGAGCCGCCGCAAGTAAGGCTTGAGCTGGTCAGGCGCGAGCCGCACAGGCCGCGCACCCGAGGGCACGTGAGTGCCGGCAAGAAGAGAGGAACCCGTGACACGTTCGATCAAGAAAGGACCCTTCGTCGACGATCACCTCAAGACCCGGGTCGAAGAGTTCGTGCGCACCGGCAACAAGCGTCCGATCAAGACTTGGTCGCGCCGGTCGACGATCTTCCCGGACTTTGTGGGCCTGAACTTTATGGTTCACAACGGAAAGAAGTTCGTGCCGGTGTTCGTCACCGAGAACATGGTCGGGCACAAGCTCGGCGAGTTTTCGCCGACCCGCACGTTCCACGGCCACTCGGGCGACAAGAAGGTCAAGAAGCGCTAAATGCGCGCCGCGTGAAAGCGCGGGCATGAGACGGAAGTGCGCCGGTCCTGGAACCGCGCGCGCGAACGGGAGCCGCCATGGAGACGAAGAACACGAAGGTCCACCTCCGCAATCTGCCGATCGCACCCCGCAAGGTGCGCGTCGTCGTGGACCAGATCCGCAATAAGGGCGCGGCGGAAGCGCTCGATATCCTGTCGTTCACGGTCAAGCTCGGTGCTGAGCCGGTCCGCAAGCTGCTCGACAGCGCGGTCGCCAACGCCCGGACCAACCATGCGATGGACGTCGACCGACTGTTTGTAGAGTCCGTCTATGTCGATCAGGCTCGGAGCCTGAAGCGCTTTACCCCGCGCGCGCAGGGTCGAGCGACGAAGATCATCAAGAAGTCCAGCCACGTCACGCTGGTGCTGGGCGAGCGCTAGAGTCGATCGCGACAGAACAGACGCGGCGCCCGGTGACGGGCAGGACGCAGGGTCAGGAGGTCAGTGTGGGACAGAAGAGCCATCCGAACGGTCTGCGCCTTGGCGTGATCCGCACCTGGAACTCGAAGTGGTTCGAAGAGAAGAACTACAGCCGCTGGCTGCACGAGGACCTAACGATCCGCAAGCTCATCAAGACCAAGATGATGCATGCCGGTATCGCCAAGATCGACATCGAGCGCCGGGCGCGTCAGATCCGGATCGGCGTCCACACGGCGCGTCCCGGCATCCTGATCGGGCCGAAGGGCAAGGAAGCCGAGAAGCTCAAGGCGAGCCTCGCCAAGATCGCGCAGGGCGAGATCGTCCTGTCGATCCACGAGATCCGCCGGGCCGAGACCGACGCCCAGCTGGTCGCTGAGAGCATCGCCACCCAGCTCGAGCGCCGCGTTGCGTTCCGCCGGGCGATGCGCAAGGCGATGCAGAGCGCGCAGAAGTTTGGCATCAAGGGTATCCGCGTCGCCTGCTCGGGGCGTCTGGGCGGAGCCGAGATGGGTCGGTACGAGTGGTATCGCGAGGGCCGCGTGCCCCTGCACACCCTGCGTGCTGACATCCAGTACGGCGAGGCGACCGCGCACACGACGTACGGCTGCATCGGCGTGAAGACCTGGATCTACCAGGGCGACATCCTGCCCGAGCGCACGGCCGCCAAGGCTTGACGAATCTGTGATCGGCCCAGCCCGCAGTGACGGGACAGGCCGAAGGGAAAGGAGGATGCCATGCTGGCTCCCAAGAGAGTGCTCTGGCGCAAGGTCCAAAAGGGCAAGATGCGCGGGTTCGCCTACCGCGGCAACGAAGTCTCGTTCGGAGACTACGCGCTTATGGCGACCGAGTGCGGCAAGCTGACGAGCCGCCAGATTGAGGCGGCCCGTGTCTCGATGACCCGTAAGGTCAAGCGTGACGCCAAGGTGTGGATTCGCGTGTTTCCGCACAAGCCGATCTCGAAGAAGCCCGCCGAAACCCGCATGGGTAAGGGAAAGGGGCCACCGGATCACTGGGTCGCCATCGTTCAGCCCGGCACGGTGCTGTACGAGATCCAGTCGACCGAGACCAAGCTCGTCTACGAGGCGCTTCAGGTTGCCTCGCAGAAGCTTCCGATCAAGACGCGCGTCATCGCCCGGGGAGAAATCGCATGAAGCGGGGCCTGGTCAACGAACTCACCGTCGCCGAGCTGCAGCGCAAGGAAGCCGAGCTGCGCGACGAGATCTTCCGTCTTCGCTTCCAGCACCACACCGGCCAGCTGGCGAGCCCGATCAAGCTTCGGGGTTCCCGGCGCGAGCTCGCTCAGGTGTTGACCCGTCTGCGCGCCCTCGAGCTGGGTATCGCGTCTGCCGCCAAGGAGGCCTAGGAACATGGTCACCGAGAACGAAATTGTCATCGAGCCGATGACCGCTCCTCCCGAGCTGGACGGAGAGACTACCGAACTGCGCCGCCGCCGCACTGCGAACGGCATCGTGGTTTCGACCAAGATGGACAAGACCGCCGTCGTGTCGGTGACGCGGGTGTTCCTGCACCCGAAGTACCGCAAGTACGTCCGGCGGGCCAAGCGCTACATGGCGCACGACGAGCATGGTCTGTGTGGCCTCGGCGACCAGGTGGTCATCGAGGAATGCCGGCCGCTGTCGAAGCACAAGAACTGGCGCTTGAAGCAGATCGTTCGCAAGAAGCAGAGCTGAGAGACTGCCCTGCACGTCTGGCGTGGTGCCCTGTTGGAGGGACCGCTGACGAAGCATCGAGGGTTCGGAGGGTGCGATGATCCAGAGCGAGAGCTATCTGACGGTAGCAGACAACTCGGGCGCCAAGCAGCTGCGCTGCATCAAGGTGCTCGGCGGCTCGAAGCGCAAGTACGCGTCGGTAGGCGACATTATCGTCTGCTCCGTCCGTGAGGCGCTGCCGAAGTCCAAGGTGAAGAAGGGCGACGTGGTCAAGGCCGTGATCGTTCGAACCGCCAAGGAAGTCGGCCGCGACGACGGGTCGTACATCAAGTTCGACAACAACGCCGCCGTCGTCATCAACAACCAGAAGGAGCCGGTCGGCACCCGCATCTTCGGGCCAGTGGCCCGCGAGTTGCGCGCCAAGCGGTTCATGAAGATCGTGTCGCTGGCCCCCGAGGTCCTGTAGCCGTCGACGGGTCCTCCACCACAGCGCGCCCCGCGCGCTCTCAGGTGTGTCATGCGCAAGATTCGGAAAGGTGATCTGGTTGCCGTTATCGCCGGCAAGGACTTCAACCGCGGCGCGCTCAAGACCGGCAAGGTCCTGCGTGTCGTCGAGGACGGCAAGCGCGTCGTCATCGAGAAGATCAACCTGATCAAGCGGCACACCAAGGCGAATCGCCAGGGTCGCGAGGCAGGGATCATCGAGAAGGAAGCGCCGATCGACGCGAGCAACGTCGCGCTCGTCAGCCCGACCACCGGCAAGCCGGTTCGCGTCGGGTTCAAGACGATCGAGAATGCTCGTGGCGAGTCCCGCAAGGTTCGCGTCGTTCACAAGACCGGCGAAGTACTGGACAAGGTGTAGTTGAGTTCGACCAGCCATAGGTAGCGCCTCAGGTGGAGGCTCGCAGGCTGGTTCGTTCCGCAGACCCAAGAAAGAGGCCCAGGATGGCTGCTCGGTTGCAAGACAAGTACGTGAACGACATCACGCCCTCGCTCGTCAAAGAGTTCGGGTACAAGAACGTGATGGAGATTCCGCGCCTGGTGAAGGTGGTCCTGAACTTCGGTTTGGGTGAGGCCACTCAGAATCCGAAGGTGATCGAGAAGGCCGTTGACCAGCTGGCGCAGATCTCCGGCCAGAAGCCGGTGGTGACCCGCGCTCGCAAGTCGATCGCGAACTTCAAGCTGCGCGAGAACATGCCCATCGGCGTCAAGGTTACCCTTCGCGGCGACCGGATGTTCGAGTTCCTGGACCGCTTGGTCACCGTGGCTCTGCCGCGGGTGCGCGACTTCCGTGGCGTCAGCCCCAAGGGCTTCGACGGTCGCGGCAACTTCACGCTGGGCATCCGCGAGCAGATCATCTTCCCCGAGATCAACTACGACAATGTCGACAAGGTCCGGGGCATGAACATCACGGTCGTGACGACCGCCAAGACCGATGCTGAGAGCCGCTCGCTGCTCGGCTACTTTGGCATGCCGTTCCGCAAGTAGACCGAGACTCCGGGCGGGGGTTGCCCCGCGAAAAGTTGCATCCCGGCGCGCCCACGGCAGCGACCGGCAGGACAGGAAGGGTCCCATGGCCAAGACCAGCATGATCGTGAAGTCGAACAACACCCCGAAGTTCGCCATCCGCCACCGCAATCGGTGCAAGGTGTGCGGGCGCCCGCGGGGCTACATGCGCAAGTTCGGCCTGTGCCGCATCTGCTTCCGCGGCCTTGCCGTGCGCGGCGAGCTGCCCGGTGTGACCAAGGCTTCCTGGTAGGGGACTGCCGAAACCGGCCGGCGATTACGTCGGCGGCGTGGACGGCGTCAAACAAACCCAGCGCGCACGAGCGCGCTACTCGAGAGTGCAAATGGCAACGACTGACCCCATCGCGGACTTCTTGACTCGGGTGCGCAACGCCATCATGGCGCGTCATGCCGACGTGAGCTGCCCGGCTTCGAACTCGATCCGTTCGATCGCCCACATCCTCCGCGAGGAGGGATACATCGGCGAGATCACCGAAGACAACGAGACTGCCCAGGGCAGCATCAAACTGCAGATTCGCTACTGTGCCGACCGTACCGCCGCGATCAGCGGTCTGCGTCGCATGTCGCGTCCCGGCCAGCGCCGCTACGTCGGCGTCACCGGCATCCCGCGGGTCAAGAACGGCATGGGCATCGCGATCCTGTCGACCTCGAGCGGCATCATGACGGGCAACAAGGCCCGTCTGCTCAACGTTGGCGGTGAACTGCTTTGCACGGTGTGGTGAGTCGCGCGAGCGTCCGGGAGAGCATCATGGCAACGGAACAGAAGATCATTCTTTCGCGCGTGGGCAAGGCCCCGGTCATCGTACCTGAGAAGGTCGCGGTCACCATCGAGGGCGACCACGTCAAGGTCAAGGGACCGCTGGGCGCGCTCGAGCGCACCTTCGTCGGCGTCACCTTCGAGCAGGGCAGCGGCGTCATCGTCGTGCACCCCGCCGACAACACCCGCAAGGGCAAGGCGCTTCACGGCTTGGGCCGCAACTTGTTGCGCAACATGGTCGAGGGCGTGTCCGCTGGCTACAAGCGAGAGCTCGACGTCATCGGCGTGGGCTTCCGCACGGAGCTCGCCGGCCAGACCTTGCGCCTGAGCATCGGGTATTCGCACCCCGTCCTCTTCACCTTCCCACCTCAGGTCCAGTGCGTTGTCGAGAAGTTGACGCACCTGATCCTGACCTCGGTGGACAAGGAAATGCTGGGTCAGGCCGCTGCGAACGTTCGCGGGCTGCGTCCGCCGGAGCCCTACAAGGGCAAGGGCATTCGCTACACCGGTGAGGTCGTGCGCCAGAAGGCTGGCAAGGCCGGCGGCAAGGGCGGCAAGAAGAAGTAGACAGCCCCGTTGCGCGGGGGGCGCAGGCCAAACGGCCAGCTTCGCGCGTGATGGAAGCGTTCGACGGTGAACAAGGGTGTTCCCGTCGCGAGCCGGAGGAGACTCCGGAGCGAAAGGAAGGCAGCCATGTTGGGCAAGAAGAAGCTGGACCCGCGCGAGCAGCGCAAGGTTCGCCAGCGCTACACGCTGAAGGGGACGGCCGACCGTCCGCGCATGAGCGTTTTCCGCTCCAGCAAGCACATTTACGTACAGGTCATCGATGACGACAGCGGTCACACGCTGGCCGCTGCTTCGACGGTCGAGCCGGGGCTGCGCACGTTCGAGGGAACCAAGACCGCCCAGGCCGAAGCCGTGGGTCGTCTGGCCGCCGAGCGGGCGTTGGCCAAGGGCATCCACCGCCTCGTGTTCGATCGCAACGGGTTCCGGTACACGGGGCGCGTTGCGGCGATCTCCAAGGTCGCGCACGAGATGGGGTTGCTGAGCAAGGAAGGATACACCGGCGCGGCTTCAGCCGAGCCCGCTGGCGAGCAGGAGTAAGCGATGGCAGAGCAGACCAGGCAGGGTCAGGGCCAGGGTCAGGGCCAGAGGGATTCGCGCGGACCGCGTCGGGATCGTCCGGCACCGGAAGCCGATCGCGACGAATTTGGCAGCGCGACCGTCGCCATCAACCGCACGGCCAAGGTCGTGAAGGGCGGTCGGAGGTTCTCCTTCTCCGCGCTGATCGTGGTGGGTGACGGCAAGGGTCTCGTTGGCGTCGGCATGGGCAAGGCTTCGGAAGTGCCCGAGGCGATCCGCAAGGGTACCGAGCAGGCTCGCAAGAACATGTTCGCCGTGCCGCTGGTCAAGGGCACGATTCCGCACGACGCCATGGGCCATTACGGCGCTGGCGAAGTGATGCTTCGTCCCGCCAGCCGCGGTACCGGCGTCATCGCTGGTGGCCCGGTGCGCGCCGTGCTCGAGCAGGCAGGCGTCCGCGACGTCGTCACCAAGTGCATCGGCAGCAACAATCCGCACAACGTCGTTCGTGCGACGATGGCAGCCCTGCGGCAGCTGCGCACGGCCGACCAGATCAGCATTCGTCGCGGCAAGTCTATCGAGGAACTGCGGGGCTAGCCGGCAGCGGCCGTCGGACCGCCATCGGGCGAAACCCGGCAGCCGGACAAGGGTTACGAGCCTTCACACCGCGGGTGTGGGGGTTGCAATAGAGTGGGAGTGCAGTTAGCCTGCGACGCCTTTCGGCGTCCTTGTGCACGCTGTCACCCCCCGGCGTTCGGTTGCGAGCCCTGGGGGGCCAACGCCCGGACCGCTGAAATAGTGCACGAGATACCGGCTGCTGTTGCGCCAAGCGCGCGGCGAGGCCTGCAGGGTGGGCGATTTCAGTCGCCGATGGTCCCATGGAGCGTGTGTCATGAACGAACTCAGCAATCTTCGCCCTCCGCGCGGCGCCACCAAGACCCGCAAGCGTTTGGGCCGGGGCGTCGGATCGGGCCTGGGCAAGACGGCCGGCAAGGGCCACAAGGGCCAGAAGGCCCGCAAGAGCCCGGACGTGGGCACGTATTTCGAGGGCGGTCAGATGCCGATGCAGCGGCGCCTGCCCAAGATCGGCTTCACGAACATCTTCGCCAAGAAGTTTGTCACCGTGAATGTCGCCGAGCTCACCCGCTTCCCCGCCGGCGCTCGCGTCGACGAGGTGCTGCTGCGCGCAACTGGCTTGATCAAGGGCCGTTTCGACGCGATCAAGATTCTGGGCGACGGCGACCTTGACCGCGCGCTCACCGTGGTGGCCGACAAGTTCACTCGCACCGCCGAAGAGAAGATCACGGCCGCGGGCGGTACGGTCGAGAAGACGTCCGGCGCGGAGGTCTAGTCGTGGCGAACGTTCTCGCGAACATCGGTCGCGTGCCCGAGTTGCGGAACCGCATCCTGTTCTCGCTGGCGATGCTGGCGGTGTACCGGGTGGGCGTGTTCGTAACCGTGCCTGGCGTCGACCGTCAGGTGATCTTCGACTACGTCACCAGCTCCGCAGCCGGTGGCGGGTTGCTCGGGCTCTTCAGCATGTTTTCCGGAGGCGCGCTCGAGAACATCTCGATTTTCGCCTTGGGCATCATGCCGTACATTTCGTCGAGCATCATCCTGCAGTTGCTGACGGTCGTCGTTCCGGCGGTCGAGCGGCTGAACAAGGAAGGCGACGCGGGCCGCAAGAAGATCAACCAGTACACGCGCTACGGCACGGTGCTGCTGTCGGTCATTCAGGGCGGCGCCATGGCCGTCTGGTTGCAGTCCTTGAACGCGCAGGTCGGTGCCGTCGATGTCGGCGCGGTCTGGGGCTTCCGGATCATGACGGTGCTGTCGCTGACGACCGGCACCGTGTTCATCATGTGGCTGGGCGAGCAGATCAGTGACCGCGGCATCGGCAACGGTATTTCGCTGGTCATCTACGCCGGCATCGTTGCTCGACTTCCGCGAGCCGTTGGCCACACGTTCTCGTTGTTCTCTGACAAGATGATCAGCTTTGCCGGCTTGGTTGCGGTCGCAGCCATCATCGTCGGGGTTATCGGCATCATCGTCTATTTCGAGCGGGCGCAGCGCCGGATTCCCGTGCAGTACGCCAAGCGCGTCGTGGGACGTCAGATGATGCAGGGCGCGAGCTCGTTTCTGCCGCTCAAGGTCAACAGCGCGGGCGTGATTCCACCGATCTTTGCGTCGTCGATCCTGATGTTCCCGGCGACCTTGGCGAACTTCATGCCCAAGTCGGCCGCGGTGTCGAGCATCGTGAGCTCGCTGGTTCCGGGTCGCTTGCTCTACAACTTCTTCTACGTGGCCCTGATCGTCTTCTTTGCCTACTTCTACACTGCCGTGACCTTCAATCCGGTCGATGTCGCAGACAACCTGAAGAAGAACGGCGGCTTTGTTCCTGGCGTGCGCGCTGGCAAGAAGACGGCGGAGTACATCGATCGCGTTCTGTCTCGCATTACCTTCGGCGGCGCCTTGTACATCGCCGCGGTGTGCGTACTCCCCTCCTACCTGCAGGCCGGTTTCAACGTTCCCTTCTACTTCGGCGGCACCGCGCTGCTGATCGTGGTGGGCGTTGCGATGGACACTGCGAACCAAATCGAGAGTCACCTGATCACGAGGTCCTACGAGGGCTTCGGTGGGCCAGGCGGTCCGCGCATCCGCGGGCGTCGCGCCACTGCGTAGGCACAGGGGAACGGCGATGACTGTGGCCAGCGCGAATCGCGTCATGCTGCTTGGAGCTCCTGGTGCCGGCAAAGGCACTGTAGCCAAGGGCTTGAGCGACCGATTCGGGCTGACCCACGTGTCGACCGGCGACATTTTGAGAAAGGCTGTCGCGGCCGGATCCCAGCTGGGCCAAGAGGTTCAGTCGATTCTCGCCGCGGGGCATCTAGTGCCGGACGAGACGATGATCAAGCTCCTGCGCGACCGCGTGCAGGAGGCCGACTGCAGGCTGCCGGATGGAACGCCGTGCTTTCTGTTGGACGGTTTTCCCAGGACCTCCGGGCAGGCCGAGGCGCTTCTGCGCAACGGGTTGGCACCAGAGGTCGTCATCTACCTCGAAGTGGATGATGACGTCATCGTGCGGCGGCTTTGCGGCCGACGGACGTGCCCTGGGTGTGGGAACCCGCACCACGTGGAGTTCGCTCCACCAGCGGTGGCGGGGGTCTGCGATCGCTGCGGCGTGAAGCTTGTGCAGCGGCCGGACGACCAGGAGGAGCCGATCCGACGGCGCCTCGCGGCGTTTGCGTCGCAGACTGAGCTGCTCGTCGAGTGGTACGGAGACCAGATCGAGCGCGTCGACGGCAGCATGCCCGCCGACGTGGTGCTGGCCACGGTGGTCGAGCGCCTGTCGGGAAAGGTTGGGTCCGCTTTGATCTGAAGTCAGCGGCGGGTCTGGGCAAGCAGCGTCAACAGGGCGCGCTACGGTTGCGACGGGGAGTGTGGATGTCGAGAGACGATGCCATCGAAGTCGAAGGGACGGTGCTTGAGCCGCTGCCGAACGCCATGTTCCGCGTGCAGCTCGACAACGGTCACCGGGTGCTCGCGCATGTCTCGGGGAAGATGAGGATGCACTTCATCCGCATCCTGCCGGGCGACCGGGTCAAGGTGGCGCTGAGCCCATATGATCTGACGAGAGGTCGAATCACCTATCGCGCAAAGTGACGTTTGCGTGTATACTCCCCGCCCCCTAGGTCCTGTAGCAGGGAACGCTTCGGGTCGAGAAGAGGTTTTACAATGAAAGTGCGTGCTTCCGTCAAGCCCATCTGCGACCAGTGCTCTGTTGTCAAGCGACGCGGAGTGGTGCGGGTCATCTGCAGCAACCCCAAGCACAAGCAGCGCCAGGGCTAAGATCGCCCAAGACGATCGCGTCGGCTCTTGACCGGCGGCGAGTGGACCGAACGAACGAGGAGTGAGTCATGGCACGTATTGCAGGTGTGGACCTGCCGCGCAACAAGCGGATGGATGTGGCGCTTCGCGCCATCTACGGCGTTGGCCCCAAGGTCGCGACCGACGTCTGCACGAAGGCCGGTGTCCCGCTCGATCGCAAGAGCGATGAGCTGAGCGAGGTCGAGATCGTCCGCATTCGTGACGTGCTCGAAAACCAGTACAAGGTCGAGGGTGACCTTCGCCGCCAGGTGGCGATGGACATCAAGCGCCTGATGGACTTGGGCTGCTACCGCGGCCTGCGACATCGCAAGGGCTTGCCGACCCGAGGTCAGCGTACGCATACCAACGCACGTACCCGCAAGGGTCCGCGCCGCACGGCGATCAAGAAGAAGTGAGCTGGCGGCTGACGGCTTGAGCCGGCAGGACCCGCCACTCCTCCTGAGTCGCATCGCGGCGCAGGGACTCTTGTTCCAAGTTCGAGAACGACACTTCTGCAAGGAAGAACCGAAGCATGGCAACTGCAAGCACCAAGGCCGCTGGCCGCGCAAAGAAGCGCGTCAAGAAGAACATCCAGTCGGGCGTCGTGCACGTCTCGTCGACCTTCAACAACACGATGGTCACGGTCACCGACGTCTCCGGCAACGTCCTGTCCTGGTCCAGCTGCGGTCGCCGCGGCTTCAAGGGCTCGCGCAAGTCGACGCCGTTCGCTGCCCAGATGGCGGCGGAAGACGCGGCCAAGCGCGCTCAGGAGCACGGCGTCAAGACCGTGTCGGTGCTGGTCAAGGGTCCGGGCACGGGCCGCGAGGCTGCGCTGCGGGCACTTAGCAACGCCGGGTTCCGGATCACGACGATCCGCGACGTGACGCCGATTCCGCACAACGGCTGCCGTCCGCCCAAGCGTCGCCGCGTGTAGTCGATAGGGACAGAAAGCCCGCTCTGAACAGCGGCAAGCAACGAAGGGCGCCAACCCCACCCGCAACAGGCACGGGGAGCGCCGCAGGACAAGGGCACGCAAGTGCCACCAAGGGGTTCCCGTGGCTCGTTACATCGGACCGGTTTGTCGACTCTGCCGCCGTGAGGGACTGAAGTTGTTCCTCAAGGGTGAGCGCTGCTACACCGAGAAGTGCGCCATCGACCGACGCGCGTACATCCCCGGCCAGCACGGCCAGGCGCGTCACGGCAAGGTGTCGGAGTTCGGCCGTCAGCTGCGCGAGAAGCAGAAGGTCAAGCGGATCTACGGCCTCGTCGAGAAGCAGTTCCGCGGCTACTACACGCTGGCTTCCCGCAAGGAAGGCGTCACGGGTGACAACCTGCTGAGCTTCCTCGAGCGGCGCATGGACAACATCGTGTTCCGCATGGGCTTTGCGGCCAGTCGGCCGGAAGCGCGCATGCTCGTCCGTCACCGTCACGTGCTGCTGAACGGCCGCATCTGCGACATCCCGTCGCTGATGGCCAAGCCGGGCGACGTCGTGCAGATCCATGACGGTTCGAAGGAAATCACCCGCGTGGTCGAGGCGCTTGAGAGCGTGGACCGTCGTGGCGTGCCCGGTTGGCTGTCGGTCGACAAGAAGGCCATGAAGGGCACCGTGGCGGCCCTGCCGACGCGCGCCGACGTGACGATGCCGATCGAAGAGCGCCTCATCGTCGAGCTCTACTCGAAGTAGACCGACTCTCGCGGGAGGCCGAGCTGGCCATCGCCCCGCCGACTGCTTGGAGCCGGGGCGACAGCGCCTCGTGCCGTGGCGAACCTGGGCCGTACAGCGCATCAAGCGTGGGCCCGATCCGGAACTGGAGGAAGCATGCAGCGGAACTGGAAGAACCTGATCCGCCCGAAGGCCCTTGAGGTCGTGGAACTGTCCGACACGTACGGCAAGTTCCAGGTCGAGCCTCTCGAGCGCGGCTACGGACAGACGTTGGGCAACAGCCTGCGTCGCGTGCTGCTGTCGAGCATCCGTGGCGCCGCCATCACTGGCGTGCGTATGGCGGCATTGGGTCGGGTGGTGCGCGAGGACGAGTCGAGCAAGGGCAAGACTCAGCGGCGGATGGTCGAGCAGATGCAGTCCGCGCTGCACGAGTTTCAGGCGCTTCCCGACGTCGTCGAGGATGTGGCAGAGATCGTGCTGAACCTGAAGGAAGTCAATCTGCGGATGGACTCCGAGGGTCCGGAGTACGTGCACTTGGTGGCGGAGGCCCCTGCGGGTGGCGCGCCGCTGCGAGTGACGGCCGGCATGCTGACGGTTCCCGCCGGCATCACGGTGCTCAACGTCGATTTGCCGCTGATGACCATCGAGCCGGGCGGCCGGATCGAGATGGAACTGACCGTCAAGGAGGGCGTTGGCTACGTCCCCGCCACCCGCGATGTGAACGACCAGGACTCGCCGGTCGACCTGCTGCCGATCGATGCCATCTACTCGCCGGTGCGTCGCGTGAACTTCCGCGTCACCAACGCCCGCGTCGAGCAGCGCACCGACTACGACAAGATCACGCTGGAAGTCTGGACCAACGGTGCGGTTGACCCGGAGACGGCGGTCAGCATCGCGGCGAAGATCATTCGCGAGCAGCTGCGGGTGTTCGTGGGCTTCGAGGAGGATGAGGATGTCGAAGAGACGACCTCGGAGACCCCGGTGCTGACGGTTGAGCCGCTCAATGAAAACTTGTGGCGCACCATCGACTCGCTTGAGCTGTCCGTGCGCTCAGCCAACTGCCTGCAGAACGCGAACCTGCGCTATGTGGGCGAGCTGGTGCAGCGGTCCGAGGCCGAGATGCTGAAGACCAAGAACTTCGGTCGCAAGTCGCTGAAGGAGATCAAGGACATCCTCAGTGAGATGGGCCTTGGTCTGGGCATGCACCTCGAGGCCTTCGACCCCGATCGGCCGCCGCCGGCTGCCGTGCACCCGGTTTGAACCTGAATTTCGAGCGGCGCTGACACGCGCCGGAGCTCCGCATCGAGCGGAGCGCCCGACGAAGAGAGATTGGAGGACCCCATGCGTCACTTGAAGAGCGGTCGCCATTTCGGCCGAGAGAGTTCGCACCGGCGCGCCATGTTGCTCAACCTGTGCAAGTCGTTGATCACTCATGAGCGTTTGACCACCACCGTCGCCAAGGCCAAGGAGTTGCGCGGCTGGGTCGAGCCCCTGATCACGCTGGCCAAGGAAGACACCATTCACCATCGTCGGCTGGCCTTTGCTCAGCTGCGCGACAACGGCCTGGTCGCCAAGCTCTTCACGGAGTTGGGCCCGCGCTTCAAGACCCGCCCGGGTGGTTACACCCGCTCGATGAAGCTTGGCCCCCGTCACGGTGACGCCGCCCCTGAGGCGGTCATCGAGTTGGTTCCCTGAGTTTGCCGCGCTGCTGAGCCGCCGGCCGCCCGACCGTCCTTCGCGTCATGGCGCCGCCCAGCGATAGCCGATCTGCCGCACCGTCTGCAGGTACCCCGCCGCGTCGCCCAACTTGGCGCGCAGGCGACGGACGTGGATGTCGACCGTGCGGTGGCCTCCCCGATAGTCCGGACCCCAGACCGAGGCCAACAGTGCGTCGCGGCCGAAAGCCTGTCCGGGGTTCTGCGCAAAGTGGCGAAGGAGCGCGAACTCTTGGTTCGGCAACGCCAAAGTTCCTCCGTTCAGGCGGACTTCGCTGCCGCGCAGGTCGATGGTGACCGGGCCAGATCGAACAAGCGACTCGCGATCGGGGCGGTGCTCAAGCAGACGCTCGACGCGTGACAGCGCCTCAGCCGGAGAGAAGCCCCGCACGAGGAAGTCGTGGCACGGCAATCCGGCGGCCTGGTGGACGCGCTCGGGGTCGAGCACGAGCAGCCATGCCACGCGACCCACGACCGGGTGTTGCGTCACCACGGGGATGAGGGCCTGAACATTGCGGTGTGGCGATGGCTCGACCAGCACCAAGTCGGGGGGGATCGAGATCGGGCAGTCGAGCCAAGTGCCGCGCAGGGTGCGGACCACGATCTGCCACGGGCCGCCGTGCAGCGCGACTCGAAGAGGGGAGCGTTCAGCCAACTCCGTGAACAGGAAGATCTTCTTCACGATTCTAGCCTCGCGGGCGCGCGCGGGCGGCCCCGGTGGCGCGGGGTGCGGGCACCGAATTGGGGCCGCGGCGTCCCTGTGCTAAGGTCTCTACCCATGTCTCGCGTTTCCCACAAGAAGCCCAACACGAAACCGACTGCGGCAACAGCAGCGGGTCGAACCGTTGTCGTGCCGAACGAGGGGCGGTGGTGGGGACTGGCTGCCGGTGGCGCGTCCGGGGTCCTGGCGTGGTTGGCCTATCCTTCCGCAGGGTTGTGGCCGCTTGCGCTGGTGGCCTACGTTCCACTGCTGGTCGCGATCGAGCTGCGCCGGCCCTCTGCCCGTCAGGCGGCGCTGTGGGGTTGGCTGACGGGAACACTGTTGCATCTGGGGGTCTTTGGCTTCCTCGCCTACACGATGCAGCACATGAGCCGGATGCCGCCGCCGTTGGCATGGGCGGTGCTGTTGATCCACGCGCTCGTGATGGGGCTGCATCAGGCGATCTTCGCTGCGTTGGTGCAGCGGACGAGCACTTCCGGGACCGATGGCGCATGGCGGGCGGTCCGGCGTGCGGCGGAAGTCGCGCTGCTGTTCTCGGCGGTCGAATTCGCCGTGCCGTACCTGTTCCCGTGGTATCTGGCCAGCGCGTTCTACGCCAACCCTTTGTGGATGCAGCCCGCGGACTTGCTGGGTGTCGCCGGTGTGAGTCTGCTCGCGATGGCGGTCAATGCGTTGGTGGCTCAGGCGGTGGTGCGGCCGCGGCTGCGGGTCAGGCTTGGCGCGGCGACAGCGGCTGTGCTGGTGGTGTGGGCGGGCTATGGGCTGTGGCGGATGGCCCAGGTGGACGCCGCGCCTGTGCAGAGGACGCTGAAGACCCTGATCGTACAGGGCAATGCGACGGTGGCCGAGAAGCTGGCCGAGGGGGCGGCGCGGTTGCCGATGCTCGACCGCGTGGAGCGGTTGACCCGGCAGGCGGATCGCGCCGGCGTGGATCTGGTCGTGTGGCCCGAGGGGACGATGCCGTTCTTCTGGCCGCCGGAGGACCCGGACCGACCCGTGAAGCCCTCGCGAGCGCCGCCGATCCTGCGGGACGTCAAGCGCCGCCAGTTGAAGCTGGTGCAGGAACTGCAGATCCCTATGCTGTTCGGAACGTTGCGGCGCACGGACCCGATGTGGCGCGAACCCCCGCGCAACGCGGCGCTGTTGGCCTGGCCCGATGGACGGCTGTGGACCTACGACAAGCGGATCCTGCTGGCATTTGGCGAGTATTTGCCGGGAACGCAGTTGTTTCCCTCGCTTGCAGAGGCGATCCCCGGCGTGTCGCACATGACCCCCGGTGCGACGTCGGGGCTGGTCGAGGTCGCGGGCGTTCGGCTCTTGGTGAACATCTGCTACGAGGCGTTGTTTGGCGAGTTCCTGCGCATCGAAGGGAAGACCGCGGACGTGCTGGTGAATCTGACGAACGACGTGTGGTTCGGACCGCCTCCGGCAGGAGAACTGCACCTCATGGTTCAGCAGGCGCGGCCCATCGAGCTGCGGCGGCCCCTGCTGCGGAGCACGACCACCGGCGTGTCGGCCTGTTTCGACGCCAATGGCCGGATGCTGCAGCGCACGCCGACGTTCCAAGAGGCGACCCTGCGTTGCGACGCGCAGGTCAAGGACCTGACCAGCCCGTACCGTCTGTGGGGCGACCTGCCGATGTGGGGCTTGACCCTGATGGCGGCCGCACTGGCCGTGCGGGGTCGGCGACGCACGCGAATTGACACGAGAACCGACCTGGCCTAGGAGCCCGGCCCCCTTGACCTGGACGGAGGACCTCATGACCCAGCCGCGCACCCCCCGGCCCCCGGCCGAACCCGCTGGCGAGCGCCTGCAGAAGTACATGGCGCGGTGCGGGATTGCGTCCCGTCGTGCGGCCGAGGACCTGATCGCCGAAGGGCGGGTCGAGGTCAACGGCGAGTTGATCACCGAGCCTGGACGTCGCGTCGACGCCGACGTGGACGAGGTGCGGCTGGACGGTGAGCGGCTGCGGCCGGTGGCGCGTCGCGTTGTGCTGCTGCTGAACAAGCCTGTTGGCTATCTAAGCGCCCAGAGTGACCCGGAGAACCGGCCGCTGGTGTATCGGCTGTTGCCCAAGGACCTGGCGCTGCGCTCGATCGGCCGTCTGGACTTCAACACCGAGGGGGTGTTGCTCTTCACGAATGACGGCGACCTGGCAGAGCGGCTGGGCCATCCCCGCTACAGCATCCAGCGCACTTACGAGGCCAGGGTGCGCGGCGTGCCGACCCCGGAAGTGCTGGCCGCCCTGTGTCGGGGCGTGCGGCTGGAGGACGGTCCGGCGCGGGCAGAGAGCGCGGAAGTGGTCAAGTCGACAGGGCAGAACGCCTGGGTGCGTTTGGTGCTGGTCGAAGGCCGCAACCGCGAGGTGCGTCGGCTGATGGAGCGCGTGGGACATCCTGTGGTGCGTTTGCGCCGCGTGGCGTTTGCCGGCCTGACGGTCGAGGGCCTCAGGCCGGGCGAGTGGCGGATGCTCGACGCGGCCGAGATCGAGCAACTGGAGGGGCGCGGTCACGTGGGCGGGTTCGAGATGCCCCCCGACCCGCGGCGGGGTGGGGGAACCCGCACCCGCATTGAAGAGGGCCGAAAGCCCGCTCCCGAAAAGGTCGTTGTGGAGCGGACGCCGACGCGTAGACCCTCTGCGGCCCCCCGCGGCGACCCCAGACCGCCGCGCAGTCGTTCGACAGCCCCACGGACACGCAACGACGCCCTGCCGCCGTCGGACGACCGGCGGCCTGCGCGCAGCCGTCCCGCGACCGGTGCGGCTCGTCCAGCAGCCGGCCCCCGCAGCCGTCCGCGCGTCGACGGCAGCGCCGCGCCGCCGACCCGCCGTCCGTCCCGCGCGCGACCCAGTACCGAGGGTGCCGCAACGCCAGCGACCCGCCGGCCGCCTCGCAGTCGCTCTGCTGGCGCGCCTGCCCCCGAAGGTCGCCGGCCCGCTCGGGGTCGTCCGGGACCCAGCGGTGCACCCGCTGCAGGTGCGCCCACGCGCCGACCGTCCCGATCCGAGTCCGATCCTCGTTCCGATTCCCGGCGACCGACCCGCGGCGCTGGTAGTCCCCCGCGCAAGCCGCAAGGCCCGAGAGGAAGCCGAAGCCGATGATTGCCCAGCGTATTTGCTGTGTCGTGGGTGCTCGCCCCAACTTCATGAAAGTGGCCCCCGTGTATCTGGCGTTGCGCCGACGCGGGCTCGAAGTGCGCTTGGTTCACACCGGCCAGCACTACGACGAGAAGATGAGCACGGTGTTCTTCGATGACTTGGGGATGCCGCGACCCGATGCGTTCTTGGGCGTGGGCTCTGGCAGTCATGCGGAGCAGACCGCACGCGTCATGACGCGGTTTGACGAGGACTGCGACGCCTTTCGGCCAGACCTGGTGCTGGTGGCGGGCGACGTGAACTCGACGCTTGCGTGCGCGATTGTGGCGTCGAAGCGAGGACATGCCGTCGGCCACATCGAGGCGGGGCTGCGATCCGGCGACTGGCAGATGCCCGAGGAGATCAACCGCGTGGTCACCGACCGGGTGTCGGACCTGCTGCTGACCCCTTCCTCAGACGGCGACGCGCATCTGCTGGCGGAGGGGACAGAGGCTTGGCGGATCCGGCGGGTTGGCAACTGCATGATCGACAGTCTGCGCACCCACTTGGACCGCGCTCGTTCGCTGGACACCCCGCAATCGCTGGGGCTGAAGCCGAAGGGTTACGCGGTGGCCACGCTGCACCGACCCTCGAACGTCGATGAACCTGCTCAGTTGGCCGCACTGTTGGACGCCTTGGGACAGACCGCGGACAAGCTGCCGATCCTGTTCCCGGTCCATCCGCGGACACGCGCGCGCATCGAGGCCGCTGGTCTGCCCGTGGCGACGGGCGTGCAGCTGGTCGACCCCATGGGCTATCTGCAATTCCTTGGGGTCATGGCCGACGCGGCGGTGGTGCTGACCGACTCCGGTGGGATTCAGGAGGAGACGACCGCACTTGGCGTTCCCTGTCTGACGCTGAGGGCCAACACCGAGCGGCCGGTGACCGTCACCGAGGGGACGAACACGCTGCTGGGCATGGACCCGCGCAGTATTGCTCCTGCCGTTGACGAGGTTCTGGCTGGACGAGCAAAGGGTGGCCGGATTCCTGAGCTTTGGGACGGCAAGGCCGCTGAGCGCGTTGCGGATGTCGTTTGCGCTGGCTTCCAGACGCTGCTTGAGGCGAGCGAGCCCACGCGCTCGGGACAGGAGATGCCGTGACCGTGGCCATCGCAGCGACTCCTCGCAAACGCAGCCGCCGTTGGCTTGTTGGCGGCGTCGGTCTGGTTGTGGCCGTCGCAGTGATGGTCGGCGTATGGACAGGCACGGAGCCTGCGCCCCAACACTTCTCGCTGGACGCTTGGACGCCCCGAGACGCGGGGCCTGTAGCTTGGCTGGATGAGTTGGCGCCGGTTGCCCGGGGCGTGCGTCACTTTGTCGACCGCGTGCCTGGCGCCCGCGGCGTCCAGGAGGCTCTGGCGTTGACGGCGGGCTTGGACGTCCTGGACCCCGCAGCCGTGGAAGCTGCCGGGTTTCGCATGGATGCGGGTCTGGTCGGTTATCGGTTCCAGAACGCTGTGTGGCTCGTGTTGCCGGTCCGTGGACCCCATGCCGTCGAGCACTTGCTCAAGGTGCTGCGGCAGCGCGGGTATGAGCCCCGGCTGGACCTGGCACCGCTGGACGGAGTCCTGCGCCACTACGCCGTCGCCGCACGTGGCAACGCGAAGCGCGAGGCCCTTCATCTGTGGCAGCTGCCGGATGCGATCGTGACGCGGTGGCATCCCGGCGCGGCAGAGACGCCTCCGACGCCCCAGCAGGTTCAGCAGCTCTGGCATGCTTGGCGTATCTCGCCGCGGCTGCCTGCCGGTACGCTGAAGGCAAGACAAGGCGAAGTTCATGTGCGCGCAGAGCTATCTGCCGATGGCGAGATCGCGACAGCTGCCCGCGCGGCGTTGGGTCCCGCGAACCTGCTGGTTGGGTCGCTGGTCGACCGCGCGCGCCGCGTGCAGGCCGACCTGCGCGTCGACACAGCTTGGCCAGAGCTGCGGGTGGTCCTGCAGTCAGAGCCCGGGGCGACGGTGGACATCGCCGATTACCATTTCCGTTACCTGCAAGGCGGCCCCGCGGCGCTGCTGGACTTGGGCGATCTGTTGCCGGATGAGACGGTCTTGCTGGCGCGCACTCGGCTGAATCCCTTGTCGTGGAAGGTGCTTCCCGCGTTCGTGCAGGACCGCGTGCTACCCGCATCGCTGCTGTCGGTGCTGCACCCGGCGCTGTCGGGCGTCGACGCGCGTACGGCGTTGCTGGGGGCTCTGGACGGCCAACTGGCGGCAGGACTCCTGGGGGTGGCGGATGAAGTGCCGCTGGATCCCCGGGCCTGGACGCAACTCTCCGCCAGACAGGTCCTTCGAGGCTTCGTGGCTGTGTCGTTCACCACCGATACCCAAGCGCTCGCATTCGTGGAGCAGGTGCGGGCGGCGCTTGGGTCGCTGCAGGTGGCAACTCCGCCTGCGCAATTCGGCCGCTGGACCGGTCTGACGGTCGACGGCCCAGAGGCGCCTTGGTGGTTGCTGCGCGATGGCCGCAAGGTGGTCGTGCTGTCCGGTCAGGGGGTGGGCGAGGACCTGGCCCGCACTGCCGGCGGCAAGTTCCCAACCTTGGGCAAGGCCGCGACGGGCGAGCTGGAGCAGGCGCTGGTGCAAGGCAAGGATTGGTGGACGGGGGCGAGTGCGATGACCCCGCGCATCGCGAGATCCTTGCGAAGACGCGGCGTTCCGGACCACTTCGTGCAGATGCTTTCGTCTCTTGCGGCAGTGTCGGTGGCCGTCAAGCTGGGGTCGGACGGTGTGGAGGCTGTCGTGCAGTTGCGTCCTGCCGAGCTGGAGGTGCAGCCAGCCACGCCCGCGGAGGCCCCATGACCTCCCCGTTGCCACCTGCCGTTCGGCTGGCACGTGCAGAGTCGGTCAGCGACGGCGCCACAGCGGCGAGGTCGGCGATTCGCGCCAACGGTCTGACCCGGCGGTTCCAGTCCGAGGATCGCGTTGTTGAGGCGCTGCGCGGCATCGATTTGGATGTACGCGTCGGTGAGGCCGTGGCGGTCATGGGGCGCAGCGGTGCCGGCAAGTCCACGCTGCTGAACCTGATTGGCGCTTTGGACCGCGGCTACGGCGGCGAGCTGCAGGTCTTTGGTCAAGAGGTGCGCCTGCTGCCCGACCGCGCCTTGGCCCGCTTTCGCAATCGCCAGATCGGCTTCGTGTTTCAGGCCTTCAACCTGCTGCCCAACCTGAGCGTGGGCGACAACATCCTGCTGCCCGGCTCGTTCGGCTCCGACCTGGACGACGTCGAGCTGCGCGCGCGCGCGCGGCGGTTGTTGGGGGAGATGGACCTGGCCGACCGCTTTGACCAGCGTCCCATGCAGATGTCTGGCGGCGAGCGGCAACGGGTGGCCATCGCGCGTGCGCTGCTGTTGGAGCCGCCGCTGCTGGTGTGCGACGAGCCGACGGGCAGTCTGGACGGTCACACGGCCCGGCAGATCCTTCGGGTGCTCCAGGACATCCGCGCGCGCTTTGGCACCACCCTCGTGCTGGTGACCCATGACCCTTCGGTAGCGGCGATGGCGGACCGGGTCGTGACGCTGGACCGCGGGCTGCTGCTGGACCCCGCAGCGACGGAGGCGGCGCCATGAGGATCCGTCGGCTGGTCGTCCTGATCGGGGGCAACCTGCGTGCAAGCCGCGTGCGCGCGCTGCTGGCGATGGTCGGCATCGTGGTGGGCACTGCGCTGCTGGTGTTCTTTGTCGGCCTTGGTGAAGGCCTGCGCGAGCGGGTGCTGAACAAGATCTTCCCGGTCAACCAGTTGGAGATCGAGCCGCGGGCCGTGCAGATCTTCGGCATCGAACAGGTGGTGGGGCAGGAGCCGTTGGACGACGCGCGTGTGCAGCAGGTGGCTCGGCTCAAAGGGGTCGTGCGAGCCTTCGGCAAACAGAAGTCCAGCTTTCCCGCCCGCTTGTGGGGCGGCAAGGAACTGATCGGCTACAACCTGTTTACCGAAGCGTTCTTCGACGGCCTGCCGGTCGACATGGTGCGACCGGAGCTCGAGGAGCTGGAGGACGTTCAGGGCAAGCAACGGCTGGCCGCCCGGCGCAAGCCCGATCGCTGTGACGTCGACTTGGACTGTCGTGCCGGCCAGCTGTGTCGCGAAGGTGTGTGCCAAGTGATTGTGTGGGCGGACCGGTTCCGTGCCGACCCGCTGATCGTACTGCCGTGCGCGACCGACGCCGAGTGTGCCAAGGGCGCGACCTGCAAGGCGGGACGCTGCCGGGTCCTTGCGGGTGCAGGGCAAGTGGCGGGTGGCGAAGCTGGCGAACTCCAGCGTTGCCTTCTCGCGGCCCCAGCCGGTCATGGCCGCGATCTGGTGTTCGAGAATGAGCACGGGGTGTTGGCCGTCGCCTGTGCCGACCCAACCGGGTGGTGTCCCGGCGAGGGCACGTGTCCGCCAACGCAATATTGCGCCGGCGACCATCCCGAAACGACGCTGGGCTGGTGCGAGGAGCCCCTGCCTGCCGTCATCAACCCGTTGCTGCTCGAAGTGTTCAACAGCGACATGGCACGGTCGCTGGGCGCGGCACCGATTGCTTCGGTGGCGGCCCTGTACGGCATCCGGTTCCATGTGGCGTTTGGCGACTCCTACTTCAGCGAGGACGCAGCGCGCGCCCGACAGCAGTACAAGCAGGCGGTGATCGTCGGATTCTCCCGGAAAGCGCCAGAGTTGGGCGTGGCCTTGCCGTTGCCGGTGGTGCGTCATTTCAACGCGCGTTACCGCGGTCCGGAGTCGGCCCAGACCTACGACGCCGTGCTGGTCGAGACCGCGAGCAACGAGTCGATTCCGCAAGTGATCGTCGGCGCGGAGCAGGCGGGCTTCTCGCTGTCGCGCAAGTCGCGGGCGGCGCGCACCTTTGGCACCGTCGTCTTTGTGACCACCCTTGCGCTGTTGTTGCTGGCGGCCGTCGTCCTGTTTGTGGCGGCCGTGCAGATCGCCCAGACGTTCGCGATGCTGGTGCACGAAAGGCGCAGGGAGATCGGGATCTTGCGCGCGGTTGGCGCCGCTCGGTCGGACATTCTGGTGCTGGTGCTGGGCGAAGCGGCGGTCATTGGTGCAGTTGGCGGTCTGCTGGGGATTGGGTTGGCGCGCGGCGCGGCCTGGGCCGTCGACATGGTGGCTCGACAGGCGCTGCAGGACGTGCCGCTCGTTCCGCAGGGCTTCTTCGAATTTCCCTGGTGGACCACACCCTTGGCCTTGGGCGTCGCGCTGGTGTTCTGCACGGCGGGGGCACTGGGACCGGCGCGGCGAGCGTCGAAGCTGGACCCGGCGACCGTTCTGGCGCAGTAGCCCTCCGGCGCGTCCGACGACTTTGCGACTCCGGTCCCGCCACCTCAACTCCGTCTTGCCCTTTGTCTCGGCCCCCCCTAGGCTCAGTTCGTCAGCGATCGCTTCGTCGGCGGATGGAGGCAGACTATGGTCAAGCGCGCGTACCTGCACGTGTTCCTGATGAGCTTGGGGTGTCTCTTGGCGTCGCTGGCAACGGCGGCCACTCCAGCAACGCTGCAGATCGAAGGTGCGCTGCTGGCGACGGGCGGCGGTCCCGCGGTGGACGGCGACTACACCATGGCGTTCAAGCTGTTCAAGAAGGCCGGCGACGCCCAGCCCTTCTGGCAGGAACCAGGCGTGACGGTGACGGTTTCCGGCGGTCAGTTCGCCTACGCGCTGGGCACCAAGGTTCCGCTGGCCGCCTCGGCACTGGTTGGCGGCGAGGCTTGGCTGTCGGTGCAGGTCGGCTCGGACCCGGCACTTCCCGCCAAGCCCATGCATTCCGTGCCGTTTTCACTGCGGGCGGCACTGTCGGAAGGGCTCGATTGCTCCGGTTGTGTGGGCGTGGGGCAGATCGATCCACAGGCGCTGGCTCCCTTTGCCAAGGTGGCGGACCTCGCCAAGGTCGCGACCTCCGGAGCCTATGCCGACCTCTCGGGAGCCCCGGACTTGTCCGGTTTCGCCAAGACGGGCTCGCTGGCGGCCGTGGCATTGACAGGTGCTTACGCGGACTTGGAAAGTGCTCCCGACCTGACTGGCTTTGCGAAGAAGGGCGATCTGGCCAAGGTCGCGACTTCGGGAGCCTACGGGGATCTGGCGGATCCTCCGGTCCTCGCCAAGATCGGCACCGCGTGCGGAACGGGACTTGTGGTCACCGGGCTCGCGGCCGACGGAAGCCTGCAGTGCGGTCAGGCGACTACTCTGCCCGCCGATGGTTTGGACGAAATCTCCAACGGAATGCTGACCAACCAGTTCAAGGACGTCGCGGGCAGCACCAAGGCGTTCGCCATCCCCGACAACAACCCGGTGGGCGCCAGCGACCAGATCGACGTCCCGGATTTGGGGACGGCGCAGCAGCTGACGATCACACTTTCGCTGGTGAATTCGGACATTTCCAAGATCAAGTTGGTGGTCTACGACCCGACGGGAGCGCCGTTCACCTTGTACGACAAGGGTTCGAAGGGCACCGACCTCAAGACTACTTTCCCTGACCCGACCAAGACGGTCAGCGGCGATCTGACGTCTTGGGTGGGCAAGAACCCAAAGGGCAAGTGGAGCCTGACGGTCATCGACACGGGCTTCCTGAACAACGCCAGTGACGGCCAGGTGCTGTTCTGGAGCATCGACGTCTCGACGCTGTCCAACCAGAAGACGGAGTCCAAGGGGGTGTTGCTCGTGTCCGGAGGCTTCCGCCTGCCGCTGGCGAGTGCCAAGAACATTCCGTGCAACGCCGCGAATTTTGGGTTCATGTACGGTGACCCAGCCACCAAGGCGGTCTACATCTGCAACGGGACCGACTACACCCAGATCTCGCTGGTCGTCCCTGGGACCAAGGAAAATCCTGCGCTGAGCTGCAAGGACCTGCTGACCAAGCAGTCCACGACCAAGACCGGCGTCTACTGGCTGGACCCCGACGGCGCGGGCGCAGGCGTTGCCTTTCAGGCGTACTGCGACATGACGACCGACGGCGGTGGCTGGACACTCGTTTGGAGCAACACCCGCGGTGGCTCTGGCAAGCCGACCACCTCGATGCCGTGGGTCAAGGCCATCGACACAGCGCCGCTGTTCACCGGCACGCTGGGCGACAACCTCGAGGCGTTCACCGTTTACACCGGCCTGAAGCATTGGGCCGGACTGTCCCCGACCAAGCAGCTGCGGTACTCGTGGGCCAACGACAACGGCTCAGCCATTGACCAGAGCTACCGTTGCACCTATGACCTCAATGCCGCGGCCTCGTACACCCTCTCGTTCAGCGCCTGCAGCCAATTGATCGGCTCCGCGGTACCAGGCCTGGTCAGCTACCACAACGGTCGGCCGTTCAGCACCTACAACAACGACAGTTCGGGCAGTTGCGCCAGCACCTACAGCGCCACCCCGTGGTGGTACGGGGGGTGTTGGGACGGAAGCATCAACGGCGGTGGCGAGAACACCGGCGGCGGCTACTTCAACGGTGCATACTGGATGGGGTCGACCCCGGCGTGGGGCAACGACAACGGTCAGGGCGCAGGCAACGGTTGGATCTTCGTGCGCTGACGCTGGCGTCGCAGTTGCCTCGGCCCGTGGCAACAGACCAGCACCATCCCCGCGCAAGCTCGGCCTCCGCGACCCACGAATGACGCAGACCGTGGTCTTCGTGCCCCTGCCGCACTGCGTCAATTGCGTCATTACGGTTGCATCGGCAGCGCTGGCCCCTTACAGTAGCGCGCTTGGACTTTCGGGTCCGGAGGGGAACATGCTGCGAGAACTGCTTGCGAATTGTAGTGTGGTGCTGGTGTTGCTGGGCGCCGTGGGGATGGCGGCGTGCAGCGAATCTGCGACTCCCGGCGGGGCCGCGGCCCAAGTCACCTGCAATCCCGACCTTGCCTCCGACTGCGAGGGCGGCTGGTCCTGCGACCCGGTCAAGAAGGTCTGTGTCGCCCAACTGACGTGCGACGACGTCGTTGGCCCCAAGTGCCCCAACGGCAAGAAGTGCGTGAACGCCGCGTGCGTGCCCGACTTCGGCGGCGCCGACGTGACCGATGTGGGCGACTCCACCGCGGCCGACACCGCCGAGACCGTCGAGGACGTTCCGGTCGGCAGCGACGTCGTTGTGACGCCCCCGGACAACAGCTGCTCGACCTGCGCGAAGGACGAGGACTGCGGCGCCGACAAGCAGTGCATCCAGTTGCTCAGCGGCTTCTACTGCGTCAAGAAGTGCACCGAATTCAACGACTGCACCTCGGGTTACACGTGCGAGAAGGTCAGCGCCGACTCGTCGACCCAGAAGCACTGCGTCCTTCCGTCGTATGACTGCGCCGGCTGCGCAGTGGATGGTTGCGGCGCGGGCGAGAAGTGCAACTTGAAGGTCAGCCCGCCCGTGTGCGGTGCCGTCAAGGCCCAGTGCGAGGACTGCCAACTCGACAAGGACTGCGACAACGGCTTCCGCTGCGTCAAGCAGGGTTCGTCCAAGGTCTGCGCTCCCGACTGCTCCAACGGCCAAGTCTGCCCCGACAAAAGCACCTGCACCTCGTTCGTCGGCGTCCCTGGCAAGGCCTGCGCCTTCCAGTCGGCAGCCTGCTGCTACGGCGCGACCTGCACCGTATCCTGCACCGGTTGCTCGGCCGACAAGTGCATTGCCGGCAAGTGCGTCGACTGCACCGCGGACAGCCATTGCACGGGCGGCAGTTGCAACCTGACCTCGCACAGCTGCACGACGGCCGGCTCCTGCCCGTCCGAGACTCCCATCAAGCTCAGCACCGGGGTCTGCGTGCAGTGCACCAACAACACCCATTGCTCGGGCATCGCGAACTCGCCAGTCTGCAACGCGGCGACCAACAAGTGTGAGGCCTCTACCGCTTCCAACGAATGCGCTGCTTGCGGCGGTGCCTACCCAGGGTGCGTTGAGATCAACGGCACGTGGTCCTGCGTCGAGTGCACGACCGACGACGACTGCAAGGCCAAGGACGCCGGCACCTGCTCAGCGAAGACCTACACCTGTTCCGGCACCGTCGCCGGTCCTGGCAAGACCACCGGCGACTGCAAGTCCGACGCCGACTGCGTCAACACTGGCACGACGTCGTTTGACCTCGCGTGCGACACCAAGACCGGCCTTTGCTATGACAAGGCGGGCGGTTGCGACAACGTCACGGCCTTCTGCAACGCGGGCAAGGGCTCGGTATGTCAGTCGCTGACCGACATGATGTCGGGTGGTGCTGGCGGCCTGCCGATTCCCGGCGGCAGCGGACTGCCCAGCGGCGGTGGGCCGCTCGACGGCAAGTGCACCTGCGGCGGCACGACCGGCGGCAGCAGCGGCTACACGATGAAGCAGGAGTGCGCTCTGCTTGCCGGCTTCGACCCCACCCTGAAGAACTGCAACTGCGCGACCGACCCGACCAACGCCAACTGCACCAGCATGATCCTCGGGGATTGCTGCCAGCAGAGCGGCGGCAGCACGGGAACGGACCCGATCGCCTGCATGATGGCGGCACTCGCCGGCGGCTCGCAGCCGGACGAGGCCTGCTTCGGACAGACCTGCTCGATGGGCTTGGGCTGCTTCATGCCCAGCGCTGGCGGCGGACAGGGATCCTGCGGCGGCAGCCTGTTCTAGGCAGTCACCCCGTAGACCGCTTGAAATGAAAGGGAACTACTTGGCCGGGCGCGCGACCTGCGGCGCCTTGGCCGGGTGTGCAATCCTCGCGGCCGCGGGGCCACCGGGCTTGACCGCGGACTTGCCACCGACCGGCTTGCGTCCGGCGACGGCAGGGGCGGCCACGGGGGGCCTGTGTCCGCGGCCGCGCTTGAGGGCGAGACGGGCGGCTCGCTTGGCGGCGCGCTCGTCGGCTTGGGCCTTCAGCTTGGCGCGCACCTTGGCGGCGGCGACTTCGACGGCTGCCTTCTTGCGGGCATCGCGACGGGCGATGAAGGAATCGACCAAATCCTTGCTGGTGCGGATCTGCAGGACCATGCCGGGGCTGAGCGTATTGTCCGTCAGGCCGTTGTCGCGCAGGATGCTGTCGACGGTGACGCCCAGCTGGCGGGCGATGTCACCCATGTAGCGTTCGTCCTCGATGGCGACCGGATGCATGGCCGCAGTGGGACGCGAGGGGCGTACGCCGCGGACGGTTGTCCGTGACGCAGTGCCGCTGCCGGCCTGCAACACCTTGTCGGACAAGCCGTTCAGGTCCTGCAGCGAGTCGCAACCGCCCAAGACGAGTCCGCCGCCCAACTGGCCAACGAGCAACCATGCCATCCAACGAGACGGGCGCCACATGTGCATTACCTCCCGCGGGAAGCCTACCTCCGGGCCTGCACGCCGCCAGTTTTTCGAGCGTTTGCGGATGAGCCAGACCGAACGGCCCACTACAGCGTTCCGCGCCCGCGCGCCCCGACTTGGGTTGGGCATGGCTGCGCTGTTCTATCTGGTGACACTGCTGCTGGCGGTGGGCTGGGCGGCGCTCACGACGCCCGGCATCGACCTCGTGGTCGCAGCGCCTTGCGACCTCGCCGTGCCGTGGTGGGCGGCAGGTCTGGGGACGGGCCTGGTGCTTGTAGCGGGGACGTGGCTGGCCGAGCGCTGGTCGGTCACCTTGCGACGGCTCGAGGACGAGTTGGGGGCCATGGTTGCGCCCGCGACCTGGTGGCGGGTCGGCGTGCTGGCGTTGCTCAGCGGCGTTTGCGAAGAGGCCTTGTTTCGCGGTCCCGTGCAGCACTCAGTCGGTGTGGTGTTCGCGTCGGTGGGCTTTGCTTTGCTGCACGGCGGGTTGTCGAGGCGCTATCTGGCTTGGAGCACCTTTGCCTTGGTGGCGGGCATGGCGTTCGGTGGGCTGGCGGAGACCTACCAGTCGATCGCGCCGTCAGCCCTGGCCCATGTCGTTGTCAACGGCGTCAACTTGCGTAGACTCGCCCGCTACCCGTCGCACGGAGACCCCACCACGTGACCGAGCAGAGCTTTCGTTTCGCCGGCTGGTTCACGCTGGACATTCGTCTGCTGGCCGCGCTGTTCGCCTTGTGCGCGGCGCTGGCGGTGCTGGTGTTGGCCGTCTGGTTCAAGGGCAGGCGCTGGGACGAGTACGTGGTCGGCTTCGTCGCGGTGTTCACCTTCGCGCTGGTGGCGACGCTGCTTCTGACCAACCTGGTCGGGGGCTTTCCTGCCGTGCGCATCGAGACGCTGTTTCCGGTGCCCTGAACCGCCCCCCCTGCCCCTTCCCACGCCGCCCCAAAAAGCCGCGAGCCGGTCACCCCTCTTGCGAGGAGCGCCGGCCCGCGTCGATCACTTTCCGAAACCTTGAGCTACTTCAGCAGCTTGCCGACCGTGCCGCCGATGGCCTCCGCAGAGAAGCCACCAGCCGGCTCGTACTTGCGGCCGTTGATGAAGATGGTGGGGGTGCCTTCGACGCCCGCCTTGGTGCCCATCGCCATCGTCTTGTCGAAGAGCTGACCGTACTTCGGGTCCTTCTTGGCGGCGGCCAGCTTCGCCATGTCGACGCCCGCTTCCTTGGCGATCTGGTCGATCTTCTCTTCGCTCAGTTCCTTCTGCGACGCGAACAGCTTGTCGTGCACCGTCTCGAACAGCGCCGGACCGCCCTGCTCGAAGGCAACCTGCGCCATCGTGGCCGCCGGGCGTGCCATCTGGTGGAAGCTGAGCGGGAAGTGCGCGAACACGATCTTGACCTTGCCCTCGTGCATCTTGGCGGCGCCCTTCACGGGCTCGCCGACGCGGCTGCAGAAGGGGCACTGGAAGTCCGAGAACTCGACGATGGTCACGGGGGCGGTCTTGGGGCCGATGTAGGGCAGGCCGTCCAGGTTCAGCTCAGCCACCTTGTCCGACAGCTCCGTGAACACCTTGCCGTTCGCGATGATCTCATCGTAGTACGCCGCACCCTTCTTGCCGGCCTTCTCGGCCTTGGCGATTTCCTCGTCGATGATGGCCTTGAACATCGGCGCCGGCTGCGCGCCCATCAGCTTGCGGCCGTTGATCAGGAAGCCGGGGGTGCCGCGCACACCAAGCGACTGACCGAGCGCCATGTCGGCTTCGATCTGGGCGGCGACGGCGGGCGACTTGCGGTCGGCGTCGAACTTGGCCACGTTCAGGCCCAGTTCCTTGGCCCACACCGACAGGTTCTCTTCGGACAGGTCCTTCTGGTTGGCGAAGGCCTTGTCGTAGAACTCCCAGAACTTGCCCTGCTTGCCGGCGGCGACAGCGGCGGCGGCAGCCGGGCGCGCGTTCTTGTGGAACGGCAACGGGGTGTGCTTGAAGACCACGCGAACCTTCTCTCCATAGGCCTTCTCAATCTCTGTGACGGTGTTGGCGCCGCGTGAGCAGAAGGGGCACTCGAAGTCGGAGAATTCGACGATGGTCACAAGCGCCTTGGTGCTGTCGCCCTTGATCGCGTCCACCTTGGCGTCGATGGAGCCCTTCCAGATCTCGTAGCTGTCGGCGGCGGGCTTGGCCGGGCCGGTGTCGGCAGCGGCTTCTTCGCGAGCGGGCGCGGCGGCTTCGGCGGGGGCCTTCTCGCCCTTGATGAAGTAGGCGACGACCTTGGGGCCGACCGCAGCGTCACGACCGGCCGCAGCGGCTTCGATCAGGTCCATGCCCTTCTTGCCTTCCGCGGAGAGCTTCTTGGCGGCGGCGAGGGCTTCGTCCACTTCTTTCTTGAAGGCCTCGTACGGCTGGGCGCCCGACAGGAGCTTGCCGTTGATGAAGAACGCGGGAGTTCCGCGGGCGCCGACCGAGTTTGCGGCCTGCTGGTCAGCTTCGATCTTGGCGACGATCTCTGCGTCCTTCAGGTCAGCCTCGAACTTGGCCTTGTCCAGCCCGATCTCGGCGGCGAACTTCTTGAAGTTCTCGTCGGTCAGGTCGCGCTGGTTGGCGAACAGCTTGTCGTGCATCTCCCAGAACTTGCCCTGCTTTTGGGCGGCCATCGCGGCGATGGCGGCGGGCTTGGCGCGGTCGTGGAAGGGCAGGGGCTGGTTGGCCCAGATCACCCGGATGTCCTTCGGGTACTCTTCCGTCAGCTTCTTGATCGTCGGGCCGACCCGGCTGCAGAAGGGGCACTGGAAGTCAGAGATTTCAACGATCGTGACCAGGGCGGTCTCGGGACCCTTCGCGGGGGTCAGGGCGGGCAGTCCACCGGCCGGCAGCGCGGTCGCGGCTTCCGCGTTGGCGACGGCGGCGGGCGCGGTCGGGTCGGAAGTCGAGACCTTGGCGGACCAACGGCCCGCAGCAAACGCGATCACCGCCGCCGCAACGACGACGAGAACAACGGTTTCCTTCTTCATCGGATGTCCTTTGCTTGGGCCCAAGGGAAGGGCGACTGGCGCCATGGGAGGGCACGGGCGCGAAACGGTAGGGGCGTGCGACCCCGCTGTCAACCCCGAGCGCCCGTGTTTGTCTCCCGTATCGCTACGTTGCGCTCCCGGGAGACCTCTGGAGGCGGTGGTTCGCGCCTCAGGCACGGATGCACCGTTCCCCAGCAAAGTGAAGCAGTGCAGCCATGCAAGCCGTCCAACACACGCCGTGCGTCGGCATTCCCGGCGCCCGCCAGCGCACAAGAAGACGCAACCCAAGGTGTGATCGCGATTGTCGCCGCCGCGCGCGATGGCTAAGCTCGCGTCAGAGCGGCATGTCCACGTCCGACCGCTCCGGAGGGTCTTATGCTCAGCCGCATCCGCGTCCTGTCGATGGCGCTGTCCGGTGCTGCATGGTTGTTGTGCGTCCAGCCTGCATGGGCCGGGGTGCCAAACGGCGTGCAGGTCGAAGGACTGCTCTTGTCTTCCGGCGGTGGTCCGGCGGCCGACGGCAAGTACGCACTGACGTTCGCATTGTTCGGCGCGGCAGAGGGCGGCCAGGCTGTCTGGTCAGAGGGCCCAGTCGACGTGGACGTGAAGAGCGGCCAGTTCAGCCACGTCGCGGGCAGCGTGCAGCCGTTGACGCCGGCGGCGCTGGCCGGGCCGCAGAACGCGTGGCTGTCGGTGCAGGTGGGCTCGGACCCCGCACTGCCGCGCAAGTCGCTGGCATCGGTCCCCTACACCCTGCGTGCTGCGATGGCGGAGGGGCTGGACTGCTCTGGCTGCGTCAAGCTCGCGCAGCTGGATGCAGCACTCCTCGCGCCCTACGCGAAGACTGCGGACTTGGCCAAGGTGGCGTCGAGCGGGGCGTATGGCGACCTGACCGGAGCGCCGGACCTGACCACTTACGCCAAGCTGGCGGCCCTGGCAGCGGTGGCATCGACCGGAGCCTATGCGGACTTGGAGGGGGCGCCGGACCTGTCCGCCTATGCCAAGACCGCCGCACTTGCCAAGGTCGCGGTCAGCGGCAAGTACGCCGACGTCGCGGGCGGTCCAGAGCTGGGCGTCGCTTGCGGCACGGGGCTTGTCATGAAGGGGCTCAAGGCGGACGGAAGCTACGACTGCGTACAGGCGATGGACCCGGCGGGGTTTCCCAAGGACAGCTTGGATGAGGTCTCCAACGGCCTGCTGACCAACCAGTTTCTGAACACGGTGGCGAGCGCGAAGGTTCCCTTGGCGATTTCGGACAACAATCCCGTCGGCATCTCGGACACGATCGTGGTGCCCGACGTCGGTCTGGTGCAGGGGCTGACGGTGTCGGTCGACCTGACGAACTCGGACCTGTCCAAGGTCAAGGTCACCCTGTTCGACCCCGACGCCAAGGCCTACGTGCTGTACGACAAGGGCGGCGCCGGCACCGCACTCAAGACGACCTGGCCCTTGCCCACCAAGCTTGTCAGCGGCGATCTGGCGGTGTGGAACGGCAAGAATGCAAAGGGCAGTTGGTCGCTCAGCGTGGTCGACACCGGCTTCCTGAACAACGCCAAGGACGGCGAGCTGAAGGCGTGGAGCGTGGCCATCCAGACAATGTCGTCCAAGAAGGTCGCGGCGACCGGCGGCTTCCAGTTCGCCGTGACCGACACGGCACCGGTTCCCTGCGACATGACCCAATTCGGCTTGACCTACGCCAGTCCCAAGGACACCTCGCTCTACGTCTGCAACGGCAAGGAGTACTTCCCTCTGCAGCTGTTCATCCCCGTGCCCGGGTCGCAGCAAAGCCCCGTGGCCAGCTGCAAGGAGCTGCTTGCCAAGGTGCCGGGCACCAAGGACGGCATCTACTGGCTGAATACAGGCGGAGCCACCGCGTATCAGGCGTACTGCGACATGACCAACGACGGCGGCGGTTGGACCTTGCTTGCGCGCATCGACGGCAGCAAGGACACCTTCGGCTACAACTCGGCGCTGTGGACCAGCATCGACGTGCTGAACGCGGACAAGCCAGGATTCGAGGACACCGAGGCCAAGCTGATGTCGTTCGTGAAGCTGCCGTTCACGCAGATGCGGGTCGGCATGAAGGTGGCGGGGGCGACCAAGTGGCTGCTTCTGACGCAGACCGGCACGTCCCTGATGGACTTGATGAAGGGTGCCGCGGCGTACACCTCGTTGGGTCGTGCGGCCTGGAAGTCCTTGGTCGCCGGTTCTTCGGCACAGCCGTACTGCAACCGTGAAGGCTTCAACATCTCGTGCGGCAGCCGCGCGGTGCGTTTGGGCTTCCTGACCAATCAGGAGAACGACTGCAATTCCTGCGACTCGTTCCTCGGTTATGGCCATACCGGGGACGCAGGTTGCAGTGTCGTGGGCGGCAACTACTGCGGCGTGATGGGCAGCTGCACTGCGGACGCTGGCGACCAGAATCTGGTCGGATTCGGCTATCTGCTTGCCCGCTGATACGGCCGTCCAGTCCCCCCAACCGCTGTTTGAAAGAGGAAGAAGATGCCCTCGACATGTCCGCAATGCCGCCGACCCGCCGCACCGCGCCCAGAGAACCCCGCGTTCCCCTTCTGCACCGAGCGCTGTCGGGTCATCGATCTGGGTGCTTGGTTGTCGGAGGACTACCGCGTGCCCGTCGGCCCGGACGAGACCGAGCGCGATGGTGTGACCGAGGGGGAACTCAGCGGAACGTCGCTGGAATCGGAAGAGCAGCCGAGCTAGGCGCGACGCCGCAACGCGACCGACATCCGGCCGATCAGGTCGTCCTCGACAGCAGCCAACGAGGGACACCGGTCACCCAACTGGGCACGCATGCTGGTCATTCGCACATCGGCAAGGCCACAGGGCGTAATCAGATCGAAGCCCGACAGCTCCGTCGTCACATTCAGCGCCACACCGTGAAAGGTCCACCCGTTGCGGACAGCCACGCCGATGCTTGCGAGCTTGCGCATGTCGTCGAGCCACAGTCCCGCGTAGCCGCGACGGGTCCTGGTCTCCAGTCCGTGTGCCGCACACGTCTCTTGCAGCGCCCGCTCCAGCACGCGGATGAAGCCCGGCAGGTCGCCCAGCGGACCGCGCCCCACAGGTCCTTCCAGCTTGGCCACCTGCACGACGGGATAGACTACCAGCTGCCCCGGTGCGTGCCAGGTGACAGAGCCGCCCCTCGCAACCTCGTGGATCTGGATGGGAATCTCTCTCCCGTCTTGGAGCCAGGTGCGTGCGTGGATGTACTGCAGGCCGCCCTTGCGCCCCACCGTCAGCGTAGGCGGGTGTTGGAGCGGCAGCAGCACGTCGGGGGCATCGGCGGGGCGCTCGACCAGCGCTTCCATCGCCCGCAGCGCTCGGTCGTAGGGACACAGGCCCTCGGCGTCGCCCAAGCGCAGCACGGCAGGGCCGGCCGACGGTCCGGTCGGCCAGTGCAAGGTACCGAGCTGCTGGGAGAATTCGTCGATGCCCGACGTCGTCACGGCATGTCCCGCTGGAACAGGGCCCTGAGCTCGTCGACCGTTGCCTGAGGCAGGATACCCGTGGCCGCAAGCGTGCGCTTGAGCGGGATCGGCAGGTGTGCACCGCCGCCATTGCTGGCCGCCCGGGCTTCGTCGCCGGCCAATTCTTCCGTGTGGCCGGTGAGTTCGAGCACCCGCGGCATCACGCGACGGCGCGCAGACGCGATCTGCCGGGCCTTGTACTCACTGTAAGAGGCTCGGCCGTCGGTGGCGGCGCGGTAGCTGGCGATGTCCATCAGTTGGACTTCGTAGGGAAAGAAGAACTGGATCTCCGGATCGACCTGGGCCAAGGACAGGGCCGCCAGCATCTCGTCGAGCGGCGGTCCAGCCATGTGCTGGCGCGCGACCGCTTGGGCGTGCTCGAGCCGCTGGTACAGGGGATTGGCGAACCGGATCATCTGGCGCAGCGTGAACTGGATCGAGCGGTACTTGTCCGACGAGTACGGGTTCCACTCGACCTGTTCAGAGCCTTCCGGCTTCTGCTCGAATGCGTGGATGGCCGCCACCGTCGCAGCCTCGTCCTGTTCGCCGCGCTGGAACTTCTGCAGGCAACCGCGCACATGGGTGTCGTAGGCTTCGAGGTCCAGCAGCGTGTTGCGCGACCGGGTCGGCTTCACGTTCGGGTACAGGATCGTGTGTTCTTCCCGAAGCGCTCGCACAGCGAACAGCGCATCGACCGGCCGCGGCACGATGATCCGCACGCCGATATGGTCGAACAGGTCGTAGGCGACATTCTCCTGCTTTTGCAGCAGCTTGAGGGTCACCGACCGCAGCGGCTTGGTCTCCTTGACCTCGAAACGCACCAGCGGCACGTCAAAGCTTGAGCAGTGCAGGTACTGCGAACCGTCTTCACGCGTACGAACCTGTTCGACGAAGCGGTTGAGGATGCGGTCGCGGATCTCGCGGTAGAAGTTGTTCTGGAAGTAGTTGACCGCATGGGCCATCGTGTGCATGCAGCGCAGGATCGAGCACGCCCACGCCATGCGCAGCTGATAGGCTTCCACGGCCTCAGCTGTGGTGCCCGGACGCGCGCGATCGGCTTCTCCCGCCGCAAGGCGCAGTAGGTCCAAGATCGGTATCGTGTCGAGCTCAGGCGGGACCGTCAGGTCGTCCATCCCGGGCAGCAACACGCCGCGCAGGAAGCCCAAGGCCTCGACGCGCAGACGCTCGACATCCTCGGCGTGACTGGGGATGTTGAGGTCGAAGCCGTAGCGCGCCAGAAACCGATAGGCCTCTTCCGGTCCCCCCGACAGTCGCAGGTGCGACAGGTCGATGGCCGAGCGACCGCCAATGATCGTGTGCATCGTCTCCCACGAGAAGACGTATCTCGCGAGAAGCGGCGGCAACGGTCCTGGGCGTACGGTGGCGGCCAAGGGCGTTCCTCTTGCAGAGGGAGAGGGGGGGCGGCGCGCGGCCTTATACACGACATCGTCCCGCATGTCTTGGCGAAAATGCGAGCGACCGCGCACACGATGGTGGCGTGCTTCGTCATCGGGCCTTGCCGTGCGGGCAGCCCCGAGCCACGACGAAAACGGTCATCTGGCCCTTCCGTCCGTGGTCAGCTTCTGTGGCGTCAGCGAGTTGGCGAGT
>JBMOIG010000029.1:0-39588 GCA_049317445.1 Myxococcota bacterium
CCGACCGCCACGCCTGCCTGAATCAGTGCCACGGCCACGTCGCTCAAGTCGTCGCGCGCGAACTGCAGTGAGATCTCGGGCAGTCCTGCACCCCAAGGCGCGTGCTCCTTGCCGCCGGTCGTTCCAAGCCACGCAAGCGCTGCCTTGCCACCGATGTTCACTGCCACCGCCTCTCCCGTTGCCGGTGGCGTGACCTGCAGCAAAGCCAGTGTCGTCAGCGCGTGGGGACCGACCACCGTCACGAGTGCCAAGTCCTCGTCGGCCTTCACTTCGGCGTCGTCCATGATGATGTAGCGGTCCAAGGTCGCAGCCAGAGACTCAGCCTGGGCGCGCGCCGTCCACAGCACGATGCGCTCCGCCTGAACGACCAGCGTCATGGCCGCCAGCATCCGGCCCTGCGGGTCGCACAGCGCGGCAGGGCGAACCGCGCCAACGTCGAGGTCCTTGACCTGTTGGGTCAGCAGGTTGTGCAGCAGCTTGGCGCGGTCGGAACCGGTCACCACCACGGCGACCTTGTCATCCCGGCCGAACAGGGCGCAGGCGTTCTGGGCAGCGGTGAGTGCGCGTGCGTCGACGGGGGAGAGGACACGGATCGACAAGGCGTGGTCTCCTCAGGGCGTGAACGTGCGCGTATTGGTGGCCCACGAGCGCCACACGCCAAACTCCAGGTCAAAGGTGCCGAAGCCGTGTATCGAGAACCCAGGCACATACACCCGGTCGATGCGCGCCATGAACTGGATGTCGTAACCCAGCGGAAGGACTTCGATGCCGTCGGTGGATTGGAAGTCCGGCAGCAGCAGCGACGTCAGTTCGGGCGCGACGTAGATCCACCAAAACGGAAAGCCGTTGCCGTCCAAGTGCACGCGGGTGAACGACGGCTCAGGCCCCGGCGCGCTGGACCACTCTACGGGGATGGGCGCGGGATTGTTGCTGTTGTCGGGCTTGGCGATGGCCGGCACGGTCAGGAACGGCCCCAGCCACAGGCCGGGTTCTCCGACCAGCACCGCCGTCCCGTCCGGCAGCGCAACGCCGTCTCGCGGGCGCAGGTCCTTGCGCTCCGCCGACTCGGTCTTCACCCCGGTGGCATCCAGCCGTCGCACGACACCCTCGCGGTCGACCAGCAGCAACGCGCCGTTCGCCAAGGGCACCAGCGCCCGCAGTCCCGGAATCGTCGGGGTCACGACGCCCGCGGGCCACGCGTCCTGCCAGTCGCCCGACGCAATCCGCCGCATCAGCACCGGGCCGCCGCCTGCCATCTTGTCGCCGGCCAGCCACAGGTCGCCTTGGGCGTCACGCGTCACGTCAAACAGGTCGGCACCGCCACCCACCGTCGAGGCGGTTGCCTTGGGAATCGACCCCGACAGGCTGACCTCCACCACCTTGCCCTGAAGGCCCACCGCCACCGCTCCGGTCGCCGTGCAGGTGACCGCCTGCAGCGAGGTGGAGACGCCTCCCGAAGACACGACCTGCCAGCCCTCGCCACGGTCCAGTTGGACGACGCCAGCCGCGCCAACGGCCACCCGCCCCAGCGGCCCGCTGCAGACGGCGTGAAGCTCTTTGGAAGTCGCGGACTTCTCGTCTGTCACCTTGTTGCCTGTCACCCGCTGCACAAGGCCCATCTCGCCCACCAGCGTGGCGTCGGTGGGTGTGCCGTCGGCCGCCAGCACCAGAATGGGCTGGGCATAGGGATCCAGCACTGGGGGAACGTGCACCAGCTTGGGGTCGTCCGGCGTGCCGCGGAACAAACGGCCGTTGCGTGCCACGATCAGCACTTGACCGTCGGCCCCGCCCAGCACGGCCGTCAGGTCCTGGTCGATGCCCAGTGCAGAATCGACGAACGTCCCGTCGGGCTTGCGGACGCGTACGTTGTCGTCGCCGGGAGCTTCGATGCCCGAGTGCAGGGTCGCCGTCAGCGGTCCCAAGTCTTCGCTGACCGAACCGTAGCCGACGCGCGCGTAATAGACGTACGAGGCGTCCTCCAGCTCCTTGGGCAGCGCAACGGGCTGAAACTGCAACAGGAGATCGTCCAGAACGCCCTGAATCACTCCTGCCACACCCGGCGCGATGTGTCCGGGCAGCTGCACGTAGCCGTCGGAACCCAAGTCGATCCAGGCATCCAGCGACAGCGAGCCCGGCGTGCTGCCGAACTGCTTCTGCGGGTGGTCCAAGCGAATCGGCAGGGTGCGCTGCAGCGGGATGTCCAGATGCACGTCCAGATTGTCCAGTGTCGCTCCTGGCTGCGGGAAGACATGGCGGCGCAGACCCAGGGCCATCGGCACGAACCGCTGGTCTTCGTTCGAGATGTAGCCGCCGACGCACTGGATCGCCAGCTCGTCGAGCCGACTGGTGATCTCGAAGACGCCCGTGCCCTCGTCCACGGGCGAGGTAGGCCAAGGCAGCGCTCCGGAACCGATCGGAGCGTTCTGCGTGGGCGGCGGGTTCTCCTTGCTCTGTAAGTCGCGCACTGTGGTTGAGCAAAATACCTTGCGAATGCCCAGCGTTGGCTTGCAGTGTCGGGTGTTGGGGTCCAGCGGTTCCGGGACGCACAGAAAGCCGGTGCCGCACTGGTCGTGGTTCTCGCACGCGGACAGACAGCGCTTGCCGGCTGTGCCGTTGTCGACACACGAGAATGCGCCGCCGCCACCGGAGACGCCAGGGCAGTCGGCGTCGGAGCTGCACGCGTCGCAGGTCTTGTCGCCTAAATCGCCGGATTTCAGGCAGTTGGTTGGTGGGACCAGCAGATACTTGTCCACGTCCAGCACCTTGCCCCGCAGCAGCGCCCAAGGCAGGGCGGCGGGTGGTTCGCCAGTGCCTTCCGACGGGGGCGTGTAAGGGAACAGCAGCAGCGTGGCGTTGCGCGCGTCGAAGCTGACGATGGACGACGCCGAGAACAACTCTTTGGTCGCCGACACGGTCAGTGGTGCGACCAAGTCCGTGCCCGAGAAGACGATTTGTCCCTTGTCGTCGGTCAGCCCCCGGTACTTCGGATAGCCTGCCTGTCCGGGTTGCCCCACCTGCACGATGGCGTCGGCGATGGGCGTGCGGGTATAGATGTTCAAGACCGCGACGTTCAGCGTACCTGCGACCGACTCGCCCCACGTGCCGCCGTCGGGGTAGGCAGGGCTGTAATAGGTGAAGCCCGACAACAACGTGTCGCTGGCCTTGCCGAGCACGACGTCGACGTCCGCTACGCCTGCCGGGCCGGACGGTACCTTGCACTCCGCCTCGCCGCCATTCAGAACAACGAGAGAAGACACCGATTTGCCGCCGACGTAGACCTGCATGCCCTTCTGGAAGCCGCTGCCGTGCAACCGTACGACCTGGCCGCCCCCGGTTGCGCCGCTGGCGGGAAGGACGGCGTCGAGACGCACCCCTTCGTGGGTATAGGAGAACGCACGCTCTGCCACCGCGGTTGCGCCGGGGCACTCGACGAGCACGTCCGCTGCACCTGCTGCGCCGGGCGGAGTCACGAGCGACAGCAGTTTTCCGCCGTTGCCGATGACCACTTTCGAGGCCAAGTACAGGCCGATCCTTGCTTTGCAACCCGCGACAAATCCCGATCCCGTCAGCGAGACGGGGGTGCCACCCGCGACAGGGCCGGTATCCGGGATGACCTTGGTGATCGAGACTGACGCTGCGTAGGTGAAGCCATTCCCGAGCTTGGCGGTCCCTTGCGCCGTCACGACCTCGACGTCCACGGCGCCCACAAGGTGGGCCGGCGTCAGCGCACCTAGCGCGCCCCCGGTCTGCTGGAACGTCGCGTCCTTGCCTCCGAAGCGCACCTGAGTGACCGCTACCTTGTCCGGCAGGTCGACCAGCAGCGCGACCGCTGTGCCCCCCGAGGTCAGGCCCTGCGCTGGCACCACCGCGTGCAGCTTGACTTGGGTCGCGCTGGGATTCGCGTACAGGATCGCCGGGTTCAGCATCGTTGCGCCGAACGGCCCCTCCAGCGTCATCGCCTGGGGACCCGGCTTGGCCTGCGGGGACACCGACGACACCGCCGGCACCTGCGCCCCGCGCACCGATCCTGCACTGCCGGGAGACAGTTCGACCGCTCCGCCCCCAACCGACGCTGATGTCACGTTGCCCAACGCTGCACCGTTCAGCGTCACGGCGGCGCCGTCCAGCCCCACGACACCCGGCTCGACTCGGTCCAGTCGCGGTGCACGTCCACAAGTGAACGAACCGGCGGCATGGGTCAACCCGCTGCCGTGCCTGACGGAAACCAGGACCTGACTCAAATCGGATGGAGCGTCGAGCGGGCAGGGCGGTGTTAGGGCGACCAGCGTCGTGCCGTCGATGACCTGAGTCGACTGCGCCTCGGCCAGGCCAACCAGGATCCGGTCGCCCGGCAGAAAGCCGCTGCCGCGCACCGTGATCACCACGCCTCCCAGCGCAGGACCCTGCGTCGGCTCGAACGAATCCACAGTCACTTCGGTCAGGTAGGCATAACCGTGCGGCAGCGAGACCGGCGTGCCGCTGCCGTTTCTGGCACGAACCTCCACCGTCCCCGGCGTTTTGCCCGCAGGCACGCGAACGTAGATGTGGCTGCCTCCTGCGCGATACAGCACCTCTGCGGGCTGGTCGGCAAACCACACCAGTGTCTCGTCGGAGAACCCGGTGCCCTCGATGTCGACGTCACCCCCGCCGGCAAGCGGACCGCGCGGAGGCGAAAGCTGCAACAAGGACAAGGGTTTGGACGGCGGCTGGGTACCGATGTCGCTGTCGGACTTGGCGTCGGAGGCGTCCGCGTCCGTGCCGGTCGAGCCGGACGTGGTGCCGTCGGAGCACCCCATCGCGAGGACCAACAGCCCCCAAACGATGGCGCGCGCCAAATTTCGTCCACGCTTCGCCACGCTGGTCATCGATCCTCGCCGGGTTCTTCACGCATGTCGGGACTATACACGGCGCTCTTCGGCCTCGCCATCGCCGAGCGTCCGGATCGTGCTCAGCGAGGGTCGCCGTCGATGTCGAAGGGCAACAAGGCCAGCGGCGCGCCGTCAGCTGCCAGAGCGGCCAAGGATGCCGCGTCCAGCCAGGGACCCAGCGCCGGCCGCAGCGCGCTGACCCAAGACGCCGTCACCTGACCCGCCGTGCTCGCGCCGGTCGCCAACCCTTGCAGCTGCTGGAACAGCCCGGGTTCCGGCAGGAAACGGATCGTCGGAGCCTCTGCCAGATCCGTGCGCTGCACCACATCGGCGATCGCCGCGCTCAGGCCGCCGACGTGGTCGACGAGCTTGCGCTCCACCGCCTCGTCGCCAAACCAAATCCGCCCTTCTGCGAGGTCGATCAGCGCGTCGCGCTCGATCTTGCGCCGCTGCGACGTCCGGTCGAGGAACAAGTCGTAGTAGCGGCCCAGTGCCTTGCGCACCGACGCAAGCTCCTCAGGCGTCCATGGCCGGTTCAGGCTGGTCACGTGGCTGTGCGGGCCGATGCCGAAGGGCGTGACTGTCACGCCCAGCCGCTGCCACAGGTCTGCAAGTGACGGCTTCATTGCGAAGATCCCGATCGACCCCGTCACCGTCGCCGCGTCTGCGTAGACGGTGTCCGCGCCCAGCGACAGCCAGTAGCCACCGCTTGCTGCAACGCCCGCCATCGACGCGACGACCGGCATGTCCTCACTGGCCTTGCTCAGCGCCTCGCGCATCAGGTCGCTGCCCAGCACCGTGCCCCCGGGCGAGTGCACGCGCGCGACGATGCCGACCGTGTCTGAATCCTTGGCCGCCTCTCGAATGGTCGCGGCCATCTCCGCGCCGCCGAACGTCCTGCCCAGCGGCGAGATTCCCCCCTGCCGGTCCGCGATGTTGCCCTCGATCTCGACGATGGCCACGCTGGGGCGCGCCCCCCATCGGGAACGCCTTGCTGCTTGGGGTCGGTCTGGCTGCAGGTCCTCTCCCGCGGCAAGGAAGTCCCAGTCGCGCAAGCGGTCTTCCAAATCCGTGAACTCGACCACTGCGTCGACCAGCCCGGCCTCCAGCGCGTCCTGCGGGAAGATCGCCCCGCGCGCGAGGGTCTCTTCCAGTGCCGTCGCCGACACTTGGCGACCCAGCGAAACTGCGTCGGTAAAGGTCTGCCAGCGCCGCTGCATCGCGTGCTGCACCTGGTCCACCAGCTCGGGCGAGGGCGTGGCCCCGGTCAGTTGTTCGGGAGCCGTCTTGTGCGCGCCGAAGCGAACCGCCTGCACGGCGACGCCAACCTTGGCCAGCGCCTCTTGCAACCCCACGTAGTCTGAAGCGATTCCGTGGGCCGACAGCGTTCCCGCCGCGGGCACCGCGATCCGGTCACACGCCGCTGCCACGGCAAGGGCGCGCGTGTCCAGGTCGTCGCCGTGCCACACCACTCGCTGTCCGGCCGCGCGCATCTGCGCGATGATGCTCCGCAATTCCTCGACTTGCGCCCAGCTGGCCTGCATCCCCTGCGCGCGCAGCACGACCAGTCGGGTCTCCGGCGTGGCGGCGATGCGGCCCAAGTCGAGGATCAGACGGCCAAAATGCGTCTCGCCGCTGTCCTGACGCTCCGACAGCGCCCCCTGCAAGTCCACCCGCACGGCCGTGGGCCCCTGCTGAGTCATCGAGTGTGGGACGTCGCCGGACCAGCGGAATCCTGCGGCCAGACCAGCTTCTCTCCCCTGACCCGCGGCACGGCCGTAGTGGGGCGCGAGATCGACGCCCTTGTTGCCCAGACCAAAGCGGAACAGCACGCCGATGCGCTGATCCTGCTGCTCCAGGGCCGTCCAGTCACCACCGCCGGCCCGCGCATGACGCGCTTCCACCGCCACCGTCAAGCCGTCCATGACGCGAGACGAGACTAGCGCAGACGTACGCGACAAATTCTCGCCGTCCGGCCACTCGGCATCCACGGCAAGCGTCAAGCGGTCGCTGCCCCGCAAGGGCCGCACCGCCACGCCCCACCCCCATCTTGTCGGCTGGGGGCTGACGCTGCCGATGGCGCCGTCCTCTCCCAAACCTGCCACGCGAGCGCCCACCGACAGCCAGGACCACGGGCGCAACAGAATCCCCACGTCCCACGAACGCAAGTCCGTGCCACCCGCAACCGCGCTCCACCTCGCCACAGAGCCGACGGAGACTCGTTCTCCCAAGGCCACCGCAGCGCCCAGCGACCAGCGCGAGGCGTTGTACCAAGTCGGGCTCGTCCCTGCCGTCAGCGGGTCCTCGTCGTGCTCGACGGATGCACCCAACGCGAGCGGGCCGATGGGAATTCCGAAGAATCCCCCCCAACCAGCATCCTTGGCGACCCCCAGTCGATCGCCCCCCGTGTTGAGCTGCAGGCGGGCATCGAAGCCGGAGGGCCCCACCAGCCCTGCGGGGTTTGAAGAGAGCGAGAGGGCGCCGTCGGGTGTCGCCAGCGTCTCTCCCGCCAGAAACACGCCAGTGTCGGCCGGGCGAGCGGTCGACACGGCGGAAAGACAGGCGAGCCCCAGGCAGGCAAGGGCAGTCAGAGCGGGACGGGCGGCGGAACCGTGCAGGCGCGTAGACACGGGCGACCTCGCGTGGAGTGGTCGCACGAGCCTACCATCGCCCGCCATCGGTGGCGATGCGGTGCAAGGGCGATGGAGGCGATGGAGGAGGGAAACTCGGACCCGAGACTATTGGCGTGAGTGCGAGAACTGCACGATCTTGAAGTTGTTCTCAGCCGCCCGACGCAGCAGCAGGCGGAAGTTGGCCACGCCTGTGCAAGTCAGCGACACCCGGAACAGTTCGCCCGCCGGCACCACATTGTACATCGTGCAAGCCAGCGGTTTCTTGCCTTCACGCTGCTTGGTCAGTTCTTCCGAATACTTCTTCTGTTGCTGGTCGTCCAACCGCAGGTAGGCGCCCCGGTGGATGCCAAACAAGGTCGGGATCAGGGTGGCCACGTCGGCGTGCACTTCAGCCGGCCCCAAGTCACGAACATAGTTGGCCAATTCTCCGTTCCGCACGGACTCGCAGGCCTCGGCAGTCGTGAACTCCTGCTTGATCCGCATCTTCGGCTGGCCGGCGGTGATGTCGATGGCCACCGTGTCGTCGAAGGCGGCGCACAGTTTGTCCACGTTCGCCCGGACCATCCAGTCGCTGAACGCGATGAAGGCGCGGGCGACTTCACTTGCGATCTTGGGGTCATACGTCTCGGCTGGTGGTGCGACCGGGCGCTCTGCAGCGGCGGCCTTCTCGGCGGCGGCGCGTTCGGCCGCGGCCCGTTCGGCCGAAACCCGCTCAGCGGCGATGCGTTCGGCAGTAGCCTTCTCAGCCGCGGCCTTGTCCGCAGCCGCGCGCTCCGCATCGGTCTTGTCGGCGGCCTTCTCGGCAGCGGCGCGCTCTGCCGCGGCGCGCTCCAACGCACCACCGCGGCCGCGGTCAGCCAGCGCTTTCTCCGCCGCTGCCTTGTCCGCGGCAGCCTGTTCGGCAGCGGCTCGTTCAGCGGCGGCTCGCTCGACTGCGGCGTAGTCCACCTTCGGCCCGCCCGGTCGGTCACCAGCGGCCTTTTCGGCAGCAGCTCTCTCAGCAGCAGCGCGGGCTGCCAGCGCACGCTCGGCGGCAGCGCGGTCGGCCAGCGCCTTCTCCGCAGTGGCCCGGTCGGCGCTGGCGCGCTCCGCAGCTTCCTTGTCCGCTGCCTTGCGCTCGGCCAGAGCCTTCTGTGCGGCGGAACGGTCAGCAGATGCGCGCTCGGCAGCAGCTCGGTCAGCGGCGTTGCCCGACGACTTGCCACCGGTGGGGGTGCCTTGGGCCTTTCCGGGAGTCGTCACGGGGTCGACCGGAGCGTCTGCGGTGCGAATGCATCTGCCTTCCCAGTCGTGCTCGGGGTTGATCACGACCTCGTCGATGTAGACCGGCACTCCGTTGGCCCCCAACGTCTTGTTGCGGCGCGTCGACTTCACTTCGCGGCGGATCGAGACGATCTCGGCGACCGCATCGCAGCCATAGCGCGCGGCAAACTTCTTCAGGGTCTCTTCGGCCGCCGGACGGTCTGCGGGGTCACCCTTGGTCGTGGTGCGCAGCACGCCCACCAGGACGGTCGGCTGGGGCAGATCGTGTTCCGCCGCTGCAATGCGTACAACGGTGCCCACTGGCAACGAGCGGTACTTGTTCGCAGTCATCCGCTCAAAGCCCGCGCCACCGCACGAGGCAGTCCACAGACCCAGCGCAACCGCAGCCAAGGCCAGTCGGCCGGCTCCCGTCGCAAGTCCTTGTCGCTGCACCTGTAACGTCGACCTGACCATTGTCGCCTCTTGCCTGGCGCGCAGACGCTGTTGCGCGCACACGAGCCGGGCATGATGGGAGTACACCCGACTCAAGTCAACGTCCGGCACCCCCAAGTACAGGGGAAACCGCATCGGTTCCGTCACCTGGCCCCATCCCACTCCGCCCCGGGTTGCGTCCGGACGCGGAAAGCACTACCACGCCCTTGCAACGCGCATCCGGTCCAACCACTTCGACCGCGGCACCGAAAGCGCAACAGGAGTCTCCATGTCCACCCCCTTCGCTCGCCGTCGCCGCCACTTGATGGACGCATACGGCACCGGTTCGGTCCTCGTCATCCCCGGCGCGCACATGGTTTCGCGCAACAGCGACGTCGAGCATGACTTCAGGCAGGACAGCGACTTCTGGTTCCTGACCGGGTTTGACGAGCCCGACAGCCTGCTCGTGCTGGCTCCTGGTCGTGAAGGCGAGGAGACCGTGCTGTTCGTGCGGCCGCGCGACCGCGACGCCGAGACGTGGACCGGCCGGCGGGCTGGAGTCGAAGGCGCAGTGGCCGACTACGGTGCCGACAAGGCCTTTCTGGTCGATACCTTCGAGGTCGAGCTGGCGCGGCTTTGCGAAAACGCCAAGCAGTTTTGCTTCACGCTGGGTCGCGACCCCGATCTGGACCAGAAGGTGATTCGCGCGGCTCGCCGCCACCGACTGCAGCCCCGGCTGGGTCTGGACGGGCCCGACCACTGGAGCGACCCTGCCGTCGTTCTGGGAGAGATGCGACTGCACAAGGATGACGACGCGCTTGCCGACATGCGCAAGGCAGCATCGATCACCGCCCACGCGCACAACGAGGCCATGCGCTTGTCGGCCGCGGGGTTGGGAGAGCGCGAGCTGCAGGCTGCCATCGAGTACGTCTTCAAGGCAGCGGGCGCGGACCGGGTAGGGTACAGCTCGATTGTGGCCGCGGGCGCCAATGCGACGATCCTGCACTACAACACCAACCGGATGCAGATCGGCGCCCAGGACCTGGTGCTGATCGACGCTGGCGCGGAGTACCGCTATCAATCTGCGGACATCACGCGCACGTTTCCGGCTTCAGGGCGTTTCACGCCAGCGCAGCGCCTGGTGTACGAGGTGGTGCTCCACGCGCAGAAGGAAGCCATCGACGCCTGCCGCACCGACAAGTCGGTTCAGGACGTGCACGACCTGACGGTGCGCCTGCTGACCGAGGGCATGGTGCGCATCGGGCTGCTGCAGGGTGAGGTTGACGAGCTCATCGCCGACAGCAGCTTTCGCCGTTACTACATGCACCGCACCAGCCACTGGTTGGGCATGGACGTGCACGACGTCGGAACCTACCGGGCCAGGGGCGAGTGGCGTCCGCTGACACCCGGCATGGTCCTGACGATCGAGCCCGGACTGTACGTTGCAGAGGACGACGAGAAGGCCCCGGTCGAGTTCCGCGGCATCGGCGTGCGCATCGAGGACGATGTGCTGGTGACGGGAGGGGCGCCGGAAGTGCTCACCGCAGAATGCGTCAAGGAAATCCACGACATCGAGGCCATGGTCGGAAGCGGTCCGCGGTATGTGTCGCGGGTCGTCCTGTCCGGTGCGCAGCTCGACTAGTTCAACCAATCGGATTGCTGCGGCTTTTGCCTATTCTGACGATCGGAGATCGCGCGCTTTTCGAGTCCGCGTCCTTGTCTGGGCATCCTCCGCACGAAAAACTGGACCGCGGCCCGCCAACCGCTAGTTTCCGACCTTGAGTGCGTCCGCCCGAAGTCGGGTGAGTGTGCTCCGGCAACCGGTCGGGTGGTCCATGGCGATGATTTCGGGCTCGCTGAATCCCCAGCGCCCCTTCGGGCGCTTCTTGCTCACGGCCAAAGTGGCTTCGGGCGGCATGGCCACCGTCTATCGGGCGGAGGTCGGCGAGAACGATCCCCTGCACGGCAAGCCGCTTGCCCTGAAGATCCTGCACGAGCACCTGTCCGAGAACTCCGACTTCATCCGGATGTTCAAGGACGAAGGCCGCATCGCCCAGCAGTTCGAGCATCCGAACGTCGTCCGCGTGTACGAAGTGGGTGAGGTAGATGGCGCCCACTATCTGGCGATGGAGCTTGTCGACGGCCGCGACCTGGCACAGCTGCTCGTCGCGCATCGGCTCAATCGCGTGACGATGCCCCAGGGGCCGACGTTTGAGATCCTGCGTCAGGCGCTGACCGCGCTGCGCTACATCCACGGCTACAAGTCTCGCAACGGCCGCGGTCTGGGTATCGTGCACCGCGACATCAGCCCCCAAAACCTGCTGATCTCGCGCCAACCCCTGATCAAGCTGACCGACTTTGGCATCGCCCGTGGTGCCCACCGCTCTGACCGCACCCGCACCGGCACGGTCAAAGGCAAGATGCACTACATGGCGCCCGAACAGGCGGCCGGCGTTCAGGTGGACGCGCGCGCTGACCTATACGCGCTGGGCGCTGTCGCCTACGAGATGCTGACGGGCCAGCCGCTGTTCGGCCCCGGCACCACGGAGGTGCTGCACGAGCGCGCTCGGACCGGTCAGTTTGAATTCAGCGCGAAATTTGGGCGGTTGCCAGAAGACGTCCGCAACTGGCTGATGAAGTCGCTGGCGCCCAAGGCGGAGGACCGTTTCCAGTCCGCCGACGCCATGCTTGCGGCGATGGAACGCATCCACAAAGCCTCGCGCACCCACTACAGCCCTGAGGCCTTGCTCGGCCTGCTCGACCTGCCCGACGCCAGCCGCAGCAAGCAGCGCGACCAGCGCCTGTTCCTTGATCAGGACATCGACAGCCCCAGCCGCGCGCGCGCCCGCGAAGTCGCCGCGGAGCCGTTGTCCGCGCTGCGCCCCAGTCAGGTCGGTCGCACGGACCTGAACCTGCAAGCGCGCATGGACCGATTGCGCAATGACCGCCCTGACGGACGTATCGCTTGGGACGCCCCCATCGCCGAACTGAAGTCGGTGACCGGGGTTCGCGAGCCCATGCCGCGCCCGTCGCGCCCCAGTCGGTCAGACATGCTTCCCGCTGAGGTCGTTGTCGGCAAGTCGTACGCACCTGACGACGCCGCGTCCGCCAAGCCCCGTATGTCTAGCCCGCGACTGCCGGTCGTCGATGCGACCACCGGCCTGACCGGTATGACGTCGGCCTCCTCCGAAGCAACCCGGCACCGCTCGGCCGCGAAGGGTCAGACCCTTGTGGCTTCTCGCAAGCTGACCCCCGATCAGAAGGGACTGGCGATGGCCAGCATCGTCGCGTGGTCGTGTGGCGCGCTGGTTGCGTTCGCCGTGCTCCTCGAGGTCGTGGGCATTCAGGTGCAGCTGCCTGAGATGCGAGACGACATGGTGGCGAGCCTGTGGGACGAGGACGAGCCGGCTGTCGCGCGTTCGGACGCTACCGCTGCGGCTTCGGCCGAGGCGATTGCCTCTGCCTCGCACGACCGCGTGACATCGGCCAAGAGCCCGCTGCAACTGGACAAAGCGCGGCTGGTTTCGAAGACGGTGGCCCGCCAGGAGTTGCCGGTCGAGAAGGCCGCGCCCCCGTCGCCCGTCGAGATCGCCGCCCGCCAAGCCCGCGAAGAGCGGATGGCCCAGCGCATGGTCGAGGATAACGCAGAGCGTGCGGCGTGGGCCGGAAAGCCGCTGGAGACGGTCGAGAAGCCGACGCCGAAGTTCGCAGAGCCCAAGGAAAAACTGGAGCCGGTCGCCAAACCCGCGCCCGTGGTCAAGGCGGAACCCGTCGTCAAGCCGGAACCCGCTGCCAAGGTCGCCGACAACGCCAAGGTCGATGCGTCTGCGAAGGTCGTTGTCGCCTCCAAGCCTGAGGCCGCTACCAAGCCTGAGACCGTTGCCAAGGCGGAGCCGGTTGCCAAGCCTGAGCCCGCTGCGAAGTCCGGCCCTGTCGCGAAGCCCGTGCAGGACGAACCCCTCGCGCAGAAGACCGCGCCCAAGTCAGACGCCGCTGAAGGGCGGCCGACGGTCGCCAAGCCAGGAAGCAAGGCCGAGGTTGCGCCCAAGTCCGCCGTCAAACCCGTCACCAAGGTCTCTGGCGTCGCTGCCGTCAAACCGGTGGCCAAGCCGACCGCCAAGGTCGTCGCCAAGCCTGCTGTCAAGGCAACCGGCAAGCCCATCGCGAAGACTGCGGCCAAGCTCGTGGTCAAGTCGGCCGTCAAGCAGGCCACGAAAGCGCCGGCGAAGCCCGGGGCCAAGAGCGCGACCAAGCCCGTTTCCAAGACCAACCTGAAGCCCGCTGCCAAGGTGACCGCCAAGCCGGTGGTGAAGGGTCAGGCCAAGTCAACCGTCAAGCCCGCTGGCAGGTTAGCGGGCAAGCCCATCGTCAAGGCCACCGCCAAGCCTCTCGCAAAGGCTACCGCCAAGCCCGTCGCCAAGGCCGCTACCCGTCCCGGCGCCCCTGCCGCCGTCCGCGTTCCGAAGGCTGCTGCGCGTCCCGCCGGTACCCGCTAGTCGGCTCGGCCCTGTCTGCGAGTCGGAATGTCGAGTTGGCGGTTGCGGGTTGCCTCCTTTCCCGGTCATCGCGACAATCCCAGACATGTACACCTCCAGCGCCAACACCCGCGGCATCCAGGTCGACGTCTCTGCCCGCTACGACGCGCAGCGGTCGGCGCCGGAACAGGGACACTGGTTCTTCTCCTACCAGATCACGATCAGCAACCTCAGCGAGCGCACCGTCCAGTTGGTGAGCCGCCACTGGGTCATCACCAACGCGGAGGGCAAGGTCCAGACGGTGCGCGGCGCCGGCGTCGTCGGTCAGCAGCCCAGCTTGCGACCCAACGAGGGCTTCCAGTACACGTCGGGCTGCCCACTCGACAGCCCCGTCGGCACCATGCACGGCACGTATCAGCTGGTGTGGGAGGACGGCGAGGCCTTCGATGCGCTGGTCGCGCCCTTCACGCTCGCCGACCCGATGGCGGTGAACTGACGCCATGAGCTGCCGCAACCCGCACTCGCGCCTGCAAGTCCTGCTCACCCTGACGGTGCTGCTGACCTTGAGCGCGTGCGGTTCAGCCCAGGTTCGCGAAGACGAGCCCGAGGTTGGCCGTCCCCACGGCTATCGACGTGTGTGGGTGACGCCTCCGCCGCAGGACGGGCCGCAAGAGGCGACCGAGCTGCTGGAGCGACGCATGGCGCAGCTGATCGATCAGGCTCGCGCAAGTCCAGCGTATCAGGCAGAAACGAAGGGGAGGGCGCTGCCGCTCGTGTGGGACCCGGTACTGGCCAATGTCGCCCGGGACCACGCGGCGGACATGGCGAGGCGAGGCCACTTTGACCACATCACGCCGGATGGCGCGACGCTGCAGAACCGAATCGAGGGCGGCGGGCTGACGTGGCGGAGAATCAGCGAGAACATTGCCAAGACGTTCTCGATCGAGTCGGCGCACCAGCTGTTTCTGGACGAACCGGCGTTCGAGCCGAACCACCGCGCCAACATCCTGGACCGCGAAGTGACGCACGTCGGCGTCGGCATCGTGCGCGCCGCGGAAGGCTATCTGTACATTGTCGAGGACTTCCGCCTCCCCTAGTTCCGTCGGAAGCGGCTAGGGATGCAGCCGCAGGACGCAACGGGATTTCGGCGGAACGGACCCGGGCTTGGCCCAGATCGCGGCTGCGGACCCTACTTGGCTTCCTTGGCCAGGAAGGCGCGCAGACCGACCATCTTCTCCTTGCGGACGCGGCGCAGCTTGTCGCGGGTCGCCGTGCTGAGGCTGCCGATGACGGCCTTGAGGCGGCGGCGCTGGGCGCGCTTCAGGGACTTGCGGAGTGAGATGTCTTGGACGTTCTTCGTGTTCGCCATCGGTCAGGTTCCTTGTCGGCGTCGGCGCCGTTCCATGGGGTCCGCGGATGCGGATAGGGCGGCGAAGTGTAGGGGCGATGCGCGTCTGGCGCAAGTGCTGGGGCTTGTTGGGAGGCTTCAGGGCCTTCCCGTCGATGGCGCGCAGCCCTCGGGCGGGACGATGCCTCCGACCATCACAGCAAAATGCGCGGTCCACGGGTGCGCCTTGCGGTCGCCAGGGGCGGCGAGCGCGAAGACACGCCATGCTCCCGGGCGGGGAAAGGTCAGGACAGCGGACGTCGGTGTGCCTGCGCCAGCCGCAACGCTACCTTGGTCGGCGTCGATCGCGAGGTAAGCCACCTGCGAGCCTGCCGGGTCTGTCGCAAGGCTGGCACGGGCCCCCTTTCGCGTCCAAATCGAAGCTAGGCCCGTGGGTTGGCAGGCCGTGGGACCGATTGGGGACGGCAGCAGCTCTGCTTCGACACCATCCGCGGCCGACCAGCGCAACACCTTGTCCTGACGCGGGATGTCGACCACCGGGGGACCATCGACGGTGATGAACGCAGGTACGGCCGTGATCTGGTAGCCCTTCGGCTTGAACACTACGTACAGCACGTGACTGCCCGAGGTTGGAAACGTGACCTCGAATTCGTGCGTGGCCCGCGTCGGAGCGCTGAGATCGGTCGCCCGGATCACCTCTACCCAGCCCCGATCGGCGCGCAAGGCCACAAGCGTCAGGCGGGCGCCCAGCACGGGCTCGAGGTCGCGCACGGGCTCGCCGGACCGGGTGATAGGTGTGATGCGGAGTACGGAGGGCTCACCGGCCTTGGGCAACCGGAACTGGTCCTGACCTTTGGGGGCAACATGCAGCGCGATGGAGGCGTCCATGCGCGGTTCGGCCGTGCTTGGTGTGGCAGCAGTCGGCATGGTCACCGCGGCGACAAGCGTTGGTGCCGGGGCAGGTGCTGCGGCGATCGTGCGGTCGGCAACCGGAGGGGCACTGGCCTTGGACGAGGCTGGGTCGCGCTTGCACGCGGTTTGGGCGGTCAGGGTGACTATCAGCAACGCGATGCGGAGGGTCCTGGGGTGCATGCGACTCCGGAAGAGGCGGGCAAAGCGAGGCCCGGCGATGGTATAGCCCAAGCCCCGTGGGAGACCAACCCGTCCGGCGCAACCGAATCGCAGCGGGACACCGCAGGCGTCGTGCGGCCTTGCTCACGCTCGATGGGTCAGAAACGGACGGCGGCGACCATGCCAGCGCTGTCCGGGCCGCCCCACGGCAAGACCGCCACAGCGCTCCTCGCGGGTTGTGGCCAGACGGCCCAAGTCAGACCTGCCACCAGCGCCGCGGCGCCCAGGCCGAGGGTTCCATAGGCGCCCCAACGGTTGGTGGAGATCACGTCGCGGTCCTTCGCCGCCTTGTCCGAGCCACCGGGATAGACGTACTTGCCGGCCGCCTCATCGGCATCCAAAGCCTCTTGCGCTGAGCCGACTTGCATCAACCACGCGGTGCCGACCACTGCCGCCGCGACTCCAGTTGCCGCGGTCGCCCAGGCAGGAGCGCGAGAGGGAGCGTCGGCGGACCGGGCTGCTACGGCATCCACGGGCGGCGGTGCAGCGACCGCGGCGGCCGGTGCGGGGGCAGGCGCAACGACCGGTGCTGGCGGAGGGGCTGGTGCGGGAGCTGGGGCCGCAGCGGCCTCCAAGCGAGCCTTCAGCTGGGTCAGGCGGTGGACGACTTCGTCTCGCTCGGGCCCCGGCGCGGCGAGCTCCAGATAGCGTTCGAACAGGTAGCGCGCGTGCTCCAGACGCCCGGCCTCCTCAAAGGCGCGTCCGGCGTTGCGCAACCTCACCAGCTTCTCGGGATTCAGCGAAAAGGCCCGCTCGAACAGCTCAGCGGCTTGCAGAAACTTGCCCTCCTTGAACAGGGCAGCAGCCTCGTCCGCCAGCTCCTTGCCCAGGTCCTGCACGCTCTTCTCGGCCAAAGCAGGGCGGGCCGCAAACACGGGTGCGACGACGATCGCGGCGAGCGCAAAGGCGAACAGTCCAGAAGAGCCGCTGCGGGTCGGGCGGGCAGTTGTCATAGCGCCTGATCTCCGTCGAAAGTCGGCTTGGACCGGGATGGACGCTTCGGAGCGGCGCGTGGACGATCCGGCTTCGCTGCAGGCACCGCTGCGACTGGTACGGGGGCCGCTGCTGGAACCTGAGCGGCGGCTGGGACGACAACAGGCGCGATCGTTGGAGCAGAAGCAGCGGTTGGCACGGGATCGGCCGCGACGGGCGCCGGGGCAACGGGCGTCACCGGGGCCGCGGTAGGCACCACGGGTGGGTGGGCGGCCGGGGCGGGCGCAGGAACCCCCGTCCACAGCAACACGCCCGCACCGATGCCAATAGCGACCAGCGCGGCGCCCACCAGACCGGTCACCCACCATCGGTTTCGACGGTTGCTGACAGGGACGACGGGCACCGGACGCGACAGCGTCAAATCGGCGTGTACATTCGCAACGCCGCCTGCTGCCTGCAGTTCCGACGAATCCAGCACAGCCGTCCGCGTCTGGCCCGTCTTGCCCTGAGAAGGCTGCGGTCGAGGCGAAGCCGCGATCGGTTGCGAGACAGTGGCCACCTCGCCCCCGGCACCCGCGGGTTCGACAGCACGCACCTTGGCCGAGAGCGCCCGCTTCTGACCTGCGGCGGCACCGACGCCCGTCTGCTCCAGCACGTCTTCCAGGGCAGCGCGCATGTCCTCGGCGTCGACGAAGCGGTCCCACGGTTGCTTGCGCAGCGCGCGCATCACCACTTCGTACAGTCCGGCGGGTAGGGGCGCCGCAGCCACCTCGCGCAAGGGCCGGGGCTCTTGCTGCAGGTGCAGCATCAGCGTCTCCATCGGGCTCGCACCGACGAACGGCACGTCTCCCGACAGGCACTGGTACAGGATGATACCCAACGCATACAGGTCAGACCGGCCGTCCAGCGGCTTGTTCAAGACCTGCTCGGGACTCATGTATTTGGGCGTGCCGACGGTGAAGCCCGTCTTGGTCAGCCCCGAGTCGCTGGACGTGTTGGTGGCCTTGGCGATGCCGAAGTCGATCACTTTGACGAAGTCGTCCTCGCCATGGATCTTGCACAGGAAGATGTTGTCCGGCTTCAGGTCTCGGTGAACCAACCCGGCCTGATGTGCCTCGGCCAGCGACCGCAGCACGCCCACGGCGATGCGTACGGCCCGCAGCGGCTCGATCGTCCCCGTCTCACGCAACGCCGCCGCCAGCTCGACGCCGTTCAGCAGTTCCATCGCCATGTACAGCAGCCCGGTGTCCGTCTGGCCGAAGTCGAACACCCGCACGGTGTGGTGGTGTGTCAGCTGCGAGGTCGTGCGGGCTTCGTTGAAGAAACGCTGCACTTGGGTCGCGTCGTCCGCCAGATCCGGCTTCAGCACCTTGACGACCAGATCCTGCTGCGTGGCGACGTGCTTGGCGCGGTAGACGGCCCCGAAGCCACCGCGCCCCAACATCTTTTCGATGCGATAGCGGCCCCCGAACACGGCGCCGGGGACGACGGCATCGACCGACGTGGGCGTGCGCAGCACCGTGGGGCAGTGGTGCGCCGGACAGACAAGTTCCGCTGTGTCCGTGCCACATTGGGGGCAGAAGCGGTCCGTCATCGGCAGGATCTCCGCCAGGTCGGGCGAACGGAATCGGGGGTCGCATCACCGGCGCAGGTGACCGACGGTTGCCGAGCCTAGCGACAAGCACGCGGCGAGTCCAGACGGCGGCGTCACCGTTGAGGCCCGTCCGTCCCTTCCAGGTGCAGACCGTCCTTTTCCAAGCTAGACTGGCCGTACCCTGCAACTTCCCCACCTCGGAAGCGCCTGCATGAAGCCAATCCCGGTCGCATGGTTCTGTGGAATGACCCTGTTCTTCTCAGGTTGCGGACTGGGGGACGTGGGGCCTGATCTCGACGCTTGGTTGGCCGCGCATGGCGACACCGACACGGCTCAACCTCCCGACGGTGCCGATGCATCCGACGAAGCCGATGGAGTTGACGCCGACGCCGCGGCCACCGACATCGCCGTCGACATCGCCGTCGATGCAACCCCCGACGCGGAACTGGATGCCGCAGAGGACGTGGACGCACCCGTGGACATGGCGGAGTGCGCGACGGATACCGACTGCGACGACGACGACCCCTGCACGGCCCTTTCCGCCTGCGTCGCGGGGACTTGCGCCAAGCCCCTTGCCATCGATTGCGGCGACGGCAACCCCTGCACGCAAGATGACTGCGTCGCGCTGTCCGGCGAGTGCACCCACACCCAACTGACGGGTTCATGCGATGACGGCAACCCCTGCACGGTCGAAGACACTTGTTCGGTCCTGGGTTGCGCAGGTCATCCGCTTGGCTTTGCGTACCAACCGGATCTGGAAGCCGGAGCGTTGCGGGCGGTCGTCGCAATGCCCGACGGCGGGGCTGTGGGCGCGGGCGCCGTAGGCAAGTACCCTGACCTGAAGCCGATGGTCATTCGGCTCGACGAGCTCGGCAGCCAAATCTGGAAATGGACCGGGGGTAGTGGAGGGGTCGCGGATCTGGTGACCACGCAAGACGGTAGCTTGCTTGTCGTCGGTGTGATTGCGACGAAGGGCAAGGTCTCCGGCATGGTCATGCGCCTGACTTCACAAGGGGAAGCCGTCGGCGGCCCGGTCGAGTACGCGGGCAGCGGAAGTCGGTCGCTGACTGCCGCCGCGCTGCTGCCAGGTGGTCACCTGCTGGTCGCCGGAGATGCGCAGGAAGTGACCTATGGCCCCACGCAAGCGTTGGTCATGCGGCTCGATGCCTCGCTCAAAGTCGTTTGGGAGCGCGTGCTGCCCACCGAAGGCGTCTCAGTCACCGACCTCGCGGTGTCGCCCGGAAACGGATTCGCTATCGTGGGCCATCGCGTGATACCCGGCGGCGCTGTGGTTCCGTGGGGCGCTCGCCTCGACAGCACTGGACTGGTGGCCTACGAGCTTGAGGTGCCTGATCTGGCGAACGCGCAGTTGAGGGCCGTCCGGGGGATGACCGACGGGGGGCTATTGGTGACGGGAGTCGCTCCGCTCGCGTCAGACTTTGGTCAGGTGCACGTCGCTCGTCTCGACGCCGCAGGCAAGCTCCTGTGGCACAAGAAGATCGGCCTGTCGGGTCTGCAGTCCATCGAGGCCATCCTCGCGCTGCCCGATGACCGTTGGCTTGGTGTTGGCTATGCGCCGGGCCCGTCGCCTCAGAAGCCGGTTCAGCCGTCCCTGTGGTGGTTCGGCGACGACGGCATCCTGCTGGGGACGCGGGTCTGGAATCAGGACGCTGCTCTGGCCGCCGGCGCAGCGTCGGGACCAGATGGCTTTGTGTTCGCGGGGATGCGGGCGGCTGACGGCGACCTGAAATCGGCCATGCCGGCCATCTACCGCACCGATGCTTGGGGTGCGCTCGAGTGCGAGCCCGCTGACCCCTGCACCGGCAAGTCCACGACGGGTTGCAGCGACGGGAATGCGTGCACGCACGACCACTGCGCTGGCGGTCAGGGCTGCAAGTGGCAGGTGCACGCGTTGACGTGTCAAACCGCGGCTGCTTGCGCCGAACCGGGCACTTGCGCGGCGGGGGCCTGCGCTCCCGTAGGTCCCGCTTGCGACGACGGCAACCCATGTACGGATGATGCGTGCGAGAACGGGGCAGGTTGCAGCCACGTCGCAGGCCCGGCCGCGGGCTCGTGCGACGACGGTGATCCCTGCACAACGCAGGACCAGTGCTCGGCCGACGAGTGCACAGGAGGTGCTCCAACTCCCTGTGATGACGGCAATACCTGCACGCTGGATCTTTGCAACGGCGTGTCCGGCTGCCAGCACCCCCCGGTCGAGCTTGGCCAGGCCTGCGGCGAGGCCGGCGTTTGCGTGTCGGGCAGCTGCACGGCTCCGTGGGCCACGCGCATCCAGGCGGGCAAGGCGGTCACCTGCGCACTCGACACATGGGGCACCGTTCGCTGCTGGGGCGAACCCGGCGCGCTCCCGTTGGGATCCGCCACGGTCGGTGCGGTGCCCAAGATGGTCGAGAAGCTCTCCAAGTCGGTTATCTTCACCCTGGGGCGGTCGCACGGTTGTTCCATCTCGACCGACGCGTCGGTGCAGTGTTGGGGCAACAACGCAGACGGACAGGCAGGCGTCGCGTCACCGCCGGTCGTGACGGAGGCCGCCAAGGTCACCCTGCCCAAGGCCGCAGAACTTGTCGCAGGCAACGCCCACACTTGCGCCCGCCTGCTCGACAGTTCGGTGCGCTGCTGGGGCTCAGACGCGGCGGGGCAGCTGGGCAACGGCGCAGCTGGCGGCGGGGCGGTCCCGTCCCCTGTAGTCGGACTCACGGGCGCAACGGCCCTGGCGGCCGGCGGCGACCAAACCTGCGCCCTCGACAGCGACGGCAAGGTCTGGTGCTGGGGACGTCTGGCCTCGAGCGCCGGTGGCGGCACCGAGAAGCTCTCCGCTGTTCCGAAGGCCATCTCACTGCCGACCAAGGCCACCCGCATCGCGGTGGGTGGCACGTTCGCCTGCGCGGTTCTGGAGGCGACGGGGGCGCTGGCCTGCTGGGGAGACAACGGGCGGGGACAAATGTCGAACGGAAACACCAAGCCGGTCGAGGGGATCCAAGTGCTGCCGGTGCTGACCCAAGTGCAACACGTCTCGCTGGGCGATGAGCACGGGTGCGCCGTGACACCGGACGGAGCACTTTGGTGCTGGGGACCGAACGATGCAGCCCAACTGGGGTTGGGGCACCTGAATCCGACGCCGGTGCCGCAGGTCGTGCTCGGCGGGGTGCGTGACGTCGCCGTGGGCGCTTCCCACGCGTGCGGGCTGCGCAAGGATGGCGCGGTTGTCTGTTGGGGTGCCGATCTGGGGATGTCGGCGCCGATCAAGCAACAGCCGACGTTGCTCGAAGGGACCGCGCCGCAGGTGCCTTGAGTCGACCGAGGCAGAAGCTGTCACGCCTCTGTCGACTCCGAAGGCCCGGTCGCGTCTACGCAATCACCCCGTGCTTTCGACCGATCTTGGTAAACGCCGCGACCGCCTGCTCCAGGTGCTCGCGCCGGTGCGCCGCAGAGATCTGCACGCGAATCCTGGCCTTGCCCTTGGGCACGACCGGGAACGAGAAACCGATGACGTAGATCCCCTCGGCCAGCAGGTCCTTCGCCATGTCTTGGGCCAGCTTGGCCTCGCCGAGCATCACCGGCACGATCGGATGCACGCCCGGCCGAATCGCAAAGCCCGCTTGAGTCATTTGCTCGCGGAACCACGTCGTGTTCTCGACCAGTTGGGCGCGCAGGTCGTTGCTGGTGTCCAGCAGCTCGAAGGCCGCCACCGACGCCGCTGCGATGGTGGGGGCCAGCGTGTTCGAGAACAGGTACGGCCGCGACCGCTGGCGCAACAGCGCGATGATCTCTTTCTTTCCGGTGGTAAAGCCGCCACTTGCGCCGCCCAGCGCCTTGCCCAGCGTCGATGTGATGATGTCGATGCGGTCCAGCACCCCGCGGTACTCGGGCACGCCGCGGCCGGTGGGGCCAAAGAAGCCGGTCGCGTGGCTCTCGTCGACCATCACCAGGGCGTCGTACTTCTCGGCCAGGTCGCAGATCGCCCGCAGGTCCGCCACGTCACCGTCCATCGAGAACACACCGTCCGTCGCAATCATGCGGGTGCGGGCATCCTGGGTGTCCTTCAGGGCTTGCTCCAGCTCGCTCAGGTCGCCGCGGGTGTGGTCGTAGCGATAGCGCCGCGCCTTGCACAGCCGGATGCCGTCGATGATCGAGGCGTGATTCAGCGTGTCTGAGATGATCGCGTCCTCTTCGTCCAGAAGCGTCTCGAACAGGCCGCCGTTCGCGTCGAAACAGCTGCCGTACAGGATCGTGTCCTCAGTGCCGAAGAACCGGGCGATGGTCTGTTCGAGCTGCTTGTGAATGCCCTGAGTGCCGCAGATGAAGCGCACCGAGCTCATGCCGTAGCCCCAGCGGTCCAGACCGTCCTTGGCCGCCTGCACGAGCTTGGGGTGGTTGGCGAGGCCCAAGTAGTTGTTCGCGCAGAAGTTCAACACTTCGCGGTCGCCGTTCAGCACCGTGATGCCGGGGCCTTGCGGGGTCTGGATCACGCGCTCGGGCTTGGTCAGACCGGCGGCATCGATATCGTTCAGTGTCGTCTGCAGGCGGTCGCGGAAGGAACCGTACATGGCGAAAACTCCTGGCAGGGGTTGGGCGAGCGGCGGTCAGGGGGGAAGCCGCAGCGTAGTCGGAGTGTAGGAGCCTGCGCGCCGCGAGACCAGAGGGCGCCGTCCGCACCGACGACTACGGGACCTGAGCCGTCAGCAGCCGAAGCCCGCCGTCCGTCTCCCACGCGAGCGTGAAGCGCGTACCGGAGGGGTCGATCACCAGGTCGCTGAGGCCGCCCGAGCTGGTGACGACGGAGCCCGAAGCGTGGCTGACGAAGTCGGTGCCGACCGTCTCGATCGCCTTGACCAGCAGCGTCCCATCGGCCACCGGCGTGACCCGCACCACCTGCACCTGCCCGCTGGCCGGCATCGACCACGTGACCAGAAAATCCGCCGTTCCCGGCAGTTCAGCGAGCCGGAAGGCCTGCAGTACTGGCGGTCCCAACAGGTCGGCTGGTGGTGTGAACAGCTTGAGCATCGCCGGCTGGACCGCTGCGGGTGCCGACGGGTGCGACAGGACGAAGGCAAGGAAGCCCTTGACCACGCCCTGATGTTTCGCGGTTCCGGCAACCAGAATGCCGAGTGCCTGGCCGTCAGAATCCCAAGCGGCATCCAGACTTTGGTAGGCCACCTCAGTCGCTACGTAGGCCACGCCGGACGCCACCGCAACTGCCTTCGGCGCCAGAGTTCCCGTCGCATCGAACGTCACGACCTCTACCGTCGGCTGCGGGTCGAAGCCCACAGTCTGGTGCTGCACGATCGTCAGGACGGCCTGCTGGGCACCCCACGCGACGCGCATCGGCCGAGCCGCCGTACCGACGCCAACGGAATCCCCCAACTGCGCAACAGGCAAAGCGGTTCCGGGGCCGCCCCATGTCGTGGTCGCCAGACCGCTCCAGCCCAGCGGCCCCAAAGGTGACGCACGCAGCAACAGCCCGCCCAGCCCGGTCGGGTCCGCGGGGTCCGCGCCGAACCCCGGCAACAACACCGCGACCGGCCGCGAGGTCAGTCCGGACAGCAGGTTCGTGGGGCAGGGCGCAGCGGGCGCAACGGTCAGCGCAGACGTCGCCGGGTCCAGAACCGCCAGCCGCGTTTGCCCGCCCGTCGCATCGAGCGGACAGACGCTGGCAAGAGGTCCCCCCTCGACCCAACCGGCTACGAGCCGCGACGGTTGGTCGGGATGCGCGACGACAATCGGATGGGTTGCGCACCAGCCCTTGGCGCCAGGCGGCGGTTTGGGCTGGAAGTAATGGAAGCTGGGGACACCCTTCACCGGGTCCAACGAGGCCACGCAAACGCCTGAGAAGACACCCTGGTCCGGCGAACAGGCCTTGGTCTGCACGGTGATGACCAGTCGAGGCAGTGTGTTGCCGCTTCCGGCCGGCTGCCACCGCAAGCTCGGCACCTGGGGTTGTGGAGCAAGCGCAGGGTCGAATGGCACAAGGGCCGCCCCGGCCACGCCCGGCTGCGTCACGGTCAGGCAGAGGTTGTCGATGCACTCGTGCATGGCGGGACATGTCGAGACAGGTGTGCATCCCAGCTGCGGGTCGCACTGTGGCGTCGTGCAGCCCGTGGCGGCTGCGGGGTCGCAGACTTTGACCTTGCCCCCCAGGCACTTGCCGGCAGCGCAGGCATCCTCGACCGTGCAAGCGTTGCCGTCGTCACAGGCGGCCGCGATGGGCTCGTGGGAGCAGCCGGTCTTCGACGAGCAGGTATCGGCCGTGCACGGGTTGCTGTCATTGCAGACGTTCCCGAGCACGCCAGCGCACGCCCCGCCAGAGCACGCGTCTGCCGTCGTGCACGGGTCGCCGTCATCGCACGGCGCCCCCTTCAATACCGACCACTCGGTCTGCGACACCTGAGGCAGGCACCCAAGGCAGGGCAACTCCGCGGACGACTGGCCCGGAATCTGACACATGTTGTCGATCAAGCAGGAGGCGGGCTGGACCGTGTGCAGGCAGGCCCCCTTCATGCAGGCGTCCTCCGTGCAGTCGAACCCGTCGCTGGGGCAGGCCGAACCGTCCGCCTGCTTCGTCCACGAGCACCCGGTCTTCTTGTCACAGGCATCCGCGGTGCACGGATTGTCGTCGCTGCAGGTCAAGGGCTGGCCCACGCACGTTGCCCCCATGCACGCATCCGAGCCAGTGCACGCGTCACCGTCGTTGCAGGCACCGGTCACGGGGACGAACAGGCAGGGCTGCTCGGCGGCAAGCGGGTTGCAGCCGTTGAACGTGCACGCGTTTTGGTCGTCACAAACCAGCTCGGAGCCTTTGCACTTGCCGTCCGACAGGCACAAGTCCATCACAGTGCAAGCATTTCCGTCGTTGCACGGCAGGCCCACGCGCTGGGACCAGTCGGTGTTCTTGACCTCGGATTGACACGCAAGACAGGGGTCCGCCGGGTGTGGCAGGCCATCGGCCAAGCAGGCACCGCCGATCAAGCAGGAACCAGGCGAGATCCCTGTGTGCTTGCACGCGCCGCCCGCGCACTGGTCGATGGTGCAGGCGATCCCATCGTCCTGACAGGGCGCACCGACGGCTTCTTCATGCTGGCAGCCCCCCGTCTTGGGGTCGCAGAGGTCAATGGTGCACTCGTTGCCATCGTCACACGTCTTGGCCGTGCCGTTACACTGGCCGCCGATGCACAAGTCTCCAAACGTGCACGCGTTTCCGTCGTTGCAGGGTGTGCCGGGAACCAGCAGCGCGACGCACCCAATCGTCGATGAGCAGCTCTCAATCGTGCACGGGTTGCCGTCTGCGCAGTCCACCTTCGTTCCGCGGCAGCCGCCGTCGACCGCACAGACGTCACCCGACGTGCAGGCATCGGCGTCGTCGCAGGTCGCCAGCACTTGCTTGACGTGTTCGCACCCCTGATCGGTCAAGCACTGGTCCAACGTGCACGCGTTGCCATCGTCGCAGTCCTCCGTGCCGGCGCAGACGCAAACGACCTGGTCCGACATGCACTTTGCGGCGTTGCAGTGGTCCCCGATGGTGCAGACCTTGCCGTCGTCGCACAACGCGTTGTTCGGCGTGTGCGTGCACCCTGCTGCGGCCAGACAGGCATCGTCGGTGCACGGATTGTCGTCGTCGCAGTCCAGCAGGCCCAAGGCAACTCCCGCGCACTTGCCGGCGACGCACTGATCACCGGTCGTGCACAGGTTCTGGTCGTCGCACGGCCCGGCCGCTGGCGTGAACTGACAGCCAAGCTCTGGAGTGCAAGCGTTCTTTGTGCAAGGGTTCTTGTCGTCGCATTGACCTTGCTCTCCGACACACTTGCCGCCCAAGCATACGTCGACGAACGTGCACGCGTTGCCGTCGCTGCAGGGGACGTTTTCCAGCGGCGTCCAGCCCGTGGGGTCGCGAGCGGGGTTGCAGATCAAGCACGCGTTCGCGTCGGCCTTGACTCCTGCTGGCACACACGTCCCGGCGATCTTGCAGACCGACGTCAAGGGAACAGCGATGCAGGCGCCGCCCATGCACATGTCTTCGGTGCACGGGTCGGCATCTGCCAGACAGGACCCACTGTCAGGGGTGTGCGTACATCCCTGTCCTACCTGGCACAAATCGAGCGTGCAGGAGTTGCCGTCGTCGCAACCCACCGGGGCTCCTGACGTGCAGGTGCCGTCGCTGCACGAATCGCCCTGCGTGCAGGGATTGCCGTCGTCGCACGGTCCGGGGCTAGGCGAAGTGACGCACCCCACGTTCGGCGCGCACGAAGGCGTCAAGCAGGGGTCGTCGTCCGAGCAGACGACCGGCGTGCCGTGGCACATGCCTGCCTCGTCGCAGGACTCGTTCTCCGTGCAAGCATCGCCGTCGACACACGGACCGGCGTAGACCTGGGTCCACGCCATCGCATTCTGGTCGGGTAGACAGCGAGCGCAGGGTTCGGTCGACGACGCAACGCCCCCTTTCTCGCACGCATCGTCGATCAGGCAGTTGCCGGCGGTGACCGTCATCTCGCACTTGCCGTCCAGGCACGCTCCAGAGGTGCAGGGCAGGTTGTCCGAGTCGCAGGAGGTTGCGTCGGCGAACGCAACCCACAGGCAACCGTTCGGGGTGCAAGTGTCAAGGGTGCAAGCGTTGCCATCATCGCAGGGCTTGCTCTGGGGAGATGCTGAGCACTCGCCCAGCTTGCACGTGCCACTTGTCGGGCAAATGGTGTCGGTGACGCAGGTCGCGTCTTCGACAAGCGGTGCGACTGTGCAGGTGCCCACCTCTTTGTCGCAAACCGCGGCTCGGCAAGGCGGCAAGATTCCGTACACGTTGCGGCAGTCGTCGTCGACCGCGCACGTGGGCTTGCCTGTCGTGTCGACGGCTGCATCGACGCCATCGGCGCCAGTGAGGTCGTTGGTCGCGTCGGTCGTCCCACTCACGTCGGTGATGTCGGGGACCTCATCGATGCACAACCCGGCAAGGCAGCGCCCGGTCGCGCACTCGCTGTCGAGCTTGCACGCCGTCTTGGTGGGCGGAGGCACCCGCAGGCAACCAGCCAAGCACAGCCCCACCAACCAGGCAGCCGCCACGGCAATGCGCGCAAACCGTTCCAGGAACGGCAAGTTGCGCGGGTCCGTGTGCTGTGGCGAGGAGGCAACCAAACGCAGCTCCGTACAGGCGACAGGCCCGCAAATAAACCTTCGCATTATCCTCGACGCCGATCATGAACGCAATCGCCATCTGCTGTTGCGCGACGGGTGAAACCATCCTCAGCCGCGATGGACTAGAGGGGCAGGCTGCCCTACGATCCCGCCGCCGTCCGCGTTGCCGCGGTCGCTTTCCACGCCTCGACTGTCCGGGAACTCCCACGATGAACCCACGAGACCCCGCGCCCGAGTACACCAGCCGCCATGCGGGCTTCTATGAGAAGAACGGTGAGATCCGGCGCGGTGTGCTGGCGGCGTCTGCCTCGCTGTCCACCGATGCCGTTGCGACGCTGAACGATGGACGACTGCCCTTCGAGATCGCCGACCGAATGACCGAGAACGTGGTGTCGACCTTCGCGCTGCCGCTGTCGGTGGCGCTGAACTTCCGGGTCAACCAACGCGACCACCTGGTTCCGATGGTGGTGGAGGAGCCGTCGGTGGTGGCGGGCGCCTCGAACGCCGCCAGACTCGTGCGGGCCAGCGGCGGATTCCTCGGGCAAGCGGACCCGTCGATCCAGACGACGCAGGTGCAACTCGACGGTGTGCCCAACCCAGAGCAGGCCGCCGAGCGAATTCGGGAGCGGCGAGAACAGCTGCTGGCGCTGGGCAACGCCTCGATCCCGCGAATGGTCGCGAGGGGCGGGGGCTGCGTCGATGCCGACGTACGGGTGCTGGACCCCGAGTCGGGGATGCTGGTCGTCCACTTGTACGTCGACGTCGGCGACGCGATGGGTGCGAATCTGGTCGATACCGTGGCAGAGGCGGTGGCGCCACAGCTGCACGCTTGGGTCGGTGGGCGCGTGGGGCTGCGGATCCTGTCCAACCTGCCGCTGCGGCGCATGGTTCGGGTGCATGGCGAGGTCAGCGTCGAGAGCTTGGGCAGCGCGGAGCTGGCGGACGGCATCGTGTCGGCCAGTCGATTTGCAGAGTTGGACCCCTTTCGCGCCGTCACCCACAACAAGGGCATCTTGAACGGAATCGACGCCGCGGCCTTGGCCTTGGGTCAGGACTGGCGGGCCATCGAAGCTGGTGCGCACGCGTACGCGGGGCAGGGGGAGGGCTATCGGCCGCTGGCGGTCTGGCAGCGCACCCCGACAGGCATTCGCGGTGACATCGCGCTGCCGCTCGCGGTGGGCACTGTCGGTGGGTCCACGAGGGCGCACCCGGGCGTGCGCGCGTCGTTCGAGCTTGCCCGGGTCGATGGCGCCCGAATGCTTGCGTGCCTGCTGGCCGCCGTCGGTCTGGCCTCCAACCTCGCGGCGTTGCGAGCGCTTGCGGGAGAGGGCATTCAGCAAGGGCACATGCGGCTGCACGCACGCAAGCAGGGGCTGGACTCGCACTCGCCCGATGCAGCCCAGCGGGAGAAGGGATGACCGACACGCTCCAGACACCCTCTGCGACGCCGGTCGGAGCGCCGCTTGCCGAAGTCGGCGTGGCCGGCGGCAGCGGTGCCATGTTCGACCGCATCGCCGCTCGCTATGACCTGTTGAACCGCTGGATGACCTTTGGCGTAGACCAAGGCTGGCGTCGGCGCGCCGTGCGGATGCTTCAAGCGACGAAGGGCGCCCGTATTCTGGACTTGGCGACGGGCACGGCAGACTTGGCGGTGGTGGCCGCGCGACAGCTGCCCGACGCCCACGTCACCGGTCTGGACCCCTCTGAAGGCATGATGGCCGTCGGCCGCGCGAAGATCGCCCGCTTGGGACTGGTCGACAGGATCGAGCTCCTGACCGGCGATGCACAGGCACTGCCGTTCGACGACGCCAGCTTCGACGGCATCACGATGGGGTTCGGCATCCGCAACGTCCCCGACCGCGCCGCCGCCCTGCGCGAGATGGCGCGCGTCCTGAAGCCGGGAGCCCGGGTCGTCATCCTCGAGACCAGCCAGCCGCGCGGAGGCCCCATCGCCTGGGGTGCCCGTCTGTACATGGGCCGCGTCGTGCCGTGGCTGGGCGGGCTGCTTGCCGGGGCTCCCGTTGAGTACAAGTACCTGCATGAGTCGACAGCGGATTTCCCTGACCCTCAGGCGTTTGCCGCCCTGATGACCTCGTGCGGGCTGCGAGTGCTCAAGGTGGTTCCGCTGCTGGCTGGTGTCGCTGTCCTGCACTGCGCTGAGCGTCCCCGGGACTGAGGCAGCGGCGTCCGCTGGCCCGAAATGCCCAGGTGGACTACGCTTGGCGCACACTTCGCATCGAGGTTCCCCCCAATGTTCGACGCAACCAAGATCAAGCGCATTGCCATCAACACGGGCGGCGGCGACGCCCCCGGCCTGAATGCCGTCATCCGTGCCACCACGCTGGCTGCGCTCGAGCGCGGCTGGGAGGTCTACGGCATCCGCCACGGCTACCGCGGCCTGCTGGATCTGGACGACATGATGCGTCTGGACGCAAAGGCTGTGCGCGGCATCACCCACTTGGGTGGGACCATCCTGGGAACGGCCAACAAGGGCAATCCCTTTGAGTTTCCGGTCAAGGCCGCCGACGGCACCGTGTCCGTGGTCGATCGCTCGGACGAGGTGGTCGCCAACTTCCACAAGTGCGGTCTGGATGCTCTGGTCTGCATCGGCGGCGACGGTTCGCTGCGAATTGCTCAGAAGTTCATTGAAAAGGGCATTCCGATCATCGGCGTACCCAAGACCATCGACAACGACCTCGCCGGCACCGTGATGACGTTCGGTTTCGACACCGCTGTCGCCACGGCTACCGACGCCATCGACAAATTGCACTCCACGGCAGAGGCCCACGAGCGCGTGATGATCGTCGAGGTCATGGGACGGTACGCCGGCTGGATCGCCATGAACTCCGGCCTGTCCGGGTCCGCCGACATCATCCTGATCCCTGAGATCCCGTTCGATATCGAAAAGGTATGCGCCAAGGTGCAGCGCCGCGAGGCAGCCGGTCGCCACTTTTCGATCGTCGTGTGCGCCGAGGGTGCCCACCCCGCCGGCATGGACATGCTGGTCCGCGGTCCCAAGGAGGCCGGACGCGAGGTCCTGCTCGGCGGCATCGGTGAGTACGTGGCGAAGGAAATCGCTGCGCGAACCGGCAAGGAGACCCGCAGCATCGTGCTGGGCCACCTGCAGCGCGGTGGCAGTCCCTCGACCTTCGACCGGTTGCTTGGTTTGCGGTTTGGTGCGGCCGCGGTCCGCTGTTTGGCGGACGGCATGATCAACGTGATGGTGGCCTTGGACCCGCCTACGGTGAAAGCCATCCCGCTGACTCAGGCCATCGAGCGCATGAAGACCGTACCGCTGGACTGCGACACCATCCAGACGGCACGGGCTCTGGGCGTGGCGTTGGGCGACTAGCCGGTCAGTCCGGATTCAAGAAGCGCACGGCTTGGCGCAGCAGAACCTTGCGCCCGAACTCCGCGAACTCCACTTCGATCTTGTCGCCGCGGTCCGCCATCACGTCGCCATCGCCGAATCGGTCGTGGTGCACGCGAGCCGTCGGACGCGCAGGCCCGACCAGCATCGGCTTGAACGACCCGTGGCCAGACGAGGACAGGGCGTCGACGATCGCCGCCTCCCCGTGGAAGTACGTGAAGACGTCCCGCACCCAATAGAACAGCGTGACCTTGTCCGCCGCCATCCGCTCGGTACCCAAGTACGTCAGCATCTCGAGCTCGACGGGGTCCCCCGGCACGGTGCGATCCATCGCGATGAACGTTGTGCGGTCACCGGGCTCGGGGCGAACGGCCAGCGCGATTAGGCGGCGCGCCATCCCATGGTCGTTCCACGCCCGTTGCGTGTTCGCGGCGACCTGGTCGAAGCCAAACGACCGCCATTTCCGCAGCGCCGGCAGTCGAGCGGCGAACACGGCCAAGACGTCGTCCGGCAGAGCGGTGCCCAGCTCCTCCTCGATGCGGAGCAGTTCGTCCAACTCGATGCAGGCAGGACCATGCAAGTCGGCAGACTCATGGGTGTCCGCGTCGTCCGGGTCGTCACGCTGGGTACGCTCGAGACGGGCGTATTCGCGGGCGCGGAACCCGGTCAGCAATCGGCGGAGTTCTTCGGAGACGTGAAGGGCGCGGGGAGTGCGTGGGGGAACGTGCATGGGCCAAGTCTAGGTTGCGCGAAGTGTGGATGTCAGCCCCTGCCGTCACATTTTCGGCACGGGTCAGAATGGTCCGCGGGGCTGCACGTAGTGCGGCTGCTCGCGCGGCGAAGCCCAGCGCTGGAACAACTCGCGCTCGAACGGGTCGGCGCGGCGGATGCGCGTCATCAGAAAGTCCATGATACCCATGTGCTTCTTGCACCAAGTCGAGTCCGCCATTCGTCCGTGCAGACTGCCCTGCTCGCCGTAGTTGTGCACCGGACAGACGCCGCACCAGGGCTTGTAGGCGCAGGTGGCGCAACCGGGCTGCCCCTCCAACGTCGAGGCAAGCGACATGGCGCGCACGATGGGGCCGGAGACCACGTCGCGGTAGCGGTCCCGGCCCACTACGCCGATTTGGAACGTGGCGTCGCCCTTGCGGTCGACCATGCGCCCCTCGTCGCAAGTGAACAGCCGCCCGTCGTGGTTGTAAGCCACCTGACCGATGCCTGCGCCGCACGGCGAGCGGATGTCCAGGAAATTGGGCTCGTCATGGCCCAGGATCTTGCCCAAGAACACCGCCGCAGTGCGCTCGACGAAGTCCACGCCTTGGCGGTTCAGGTTGACGACGGCCTCGAACGCCTCGCGATAGAACGCAAGGAACGCGTCCATGTCGTAGCCCAACCGCTCGCGAGCGACGCTGGCAAATCCGAACGGATCCAAGTGGCGCAGGAAAATGCCGCGACAGCCCACGGCGACGTACTCGTCGATCAGCGCCTTGGCGTGCGGCAGCGACAGGCGGGTAACGGTGGGCAGTGCCTCGACTCGGTAAAGCGTCGGGTCCAACCCCCGCTGGCCGTACGCTTCGTTGATGCGGCGGATCCAGCGCACCGCAGTCTCGTGTGAAGCGCCTTCCTTCCACACCCGCACGCCGTCGTGCAGGAATGCGGGACCGTCCAGGCTGGTGCAGATCTGCACCTGGCGATCGAGCAGCCACGCCAGCTTCTCTTCGTCCATCAGGCTCAGGTTCGTCACCAGCGCGAACATCAGGGACTTGCCGGCGATGGCGTTCTTCTGCCGGGCGTACTCGATCACGTGTTCCACGACCGGCCAGTTGACCAGCGGTTCGCCGCCTTGGAACTCGATGGTCAGCGAGGGCGACGTGGTCTCGAACGCGAAGTTCACCGACCGCTCCGCGGTCTCGATCGACATGTCGGTCTCGACGGCGTCCATGCGCGCCCGCGACGCATGGCAATACTGACAGGTGTGGTTGCAGCGCAGGGTCACGACCAGAATGTGCAGGTTCGGTCCGAAGGCCAGAAACCGCTGCTTGCGCCGCACCCGCTCGGTCAGCAGGTCGCGGTCCAGTCCGTCGATCCAAAAATGACGTTCTGCCAAGCGGTCATGCAGTTCTTCATCCGGCGTCACCCGGCCCTCGAGGACCCGCGCCAGTTCCTCGTCATCCACGAAGGCGTGGTCGCCGAAATCCGTCGTCAACAGCCACTGTCCGTCTACGCGGCGGCGCTGGAACGGGACCAGCGCGTCCAGACGTAGCCGCTGCAGCGACACGCTCTGGACGGTTAAGGGGGAGCTGCGCAGGGTCATGGAACCCACCTCTGGGGAAGCGTGCGAGGCGGTCAGGAGCGCGCCGCGGCCGACGAGGAGCGGGGAATCGGGCGCGTGGGCACTCCCTTGCAGATCCAGCGGCCGCGCACGGTCACCAAGCCCGCCCGCGCCAGCCTCTGCACTACGCGAGACACGGTGGCCGGGGCCAGCCCCACCAGGTCGGCAAGCTCCTGGCGCGTGATCGGCAGTCGGGTCCACGAGCCCGGTTCAGCGCGGTCGGTCAGGTCGAGCAGCAGGGCGCGAACCCGCTCTTCTGCGGTCATCGCACCGACGAGCAGAACAGAACGGCGCAGAGAAGTTGCCTCCTCGCTCAGGGCCTTCACCACCGCAACACCCTGTTCCGGAGTGCCGCGGATGCGGTCCAGCACGGCCTGCACGGGAACCCGGCACACCCTGGCGTGAGTCACGGCTTCCACGGTGCCTTGGTAGACGCCGTGGGAAAGCGCCTCGGTCCCAATCAGGTCACCGGGCTTGATCAAGCGGATGCCCTGAGTGCGACCGTCCGGAAGGGCGCGCGTCTCCTGCAGAAAGCCATCGACCGCCGTAAACACCGCATCGGCGACGTCGCCCTCCAGGTACAAGGTGCTGTGGCGCTGGATGTTCAGCTGGTTGGCCGGCCTACCGTTGCAGGTCGAGCAGCTGGGCCGCAGGTGAATCTTCTTCTCGCAGACGGGGCAAAGCGTGGGCATTCGAGGATCTTCCTTGCAACAGAGCAAGGCGCTTTGTCGCAGGGAATGTGATCTAGGTCAACGTCTGATTGTGCGGCCGGGGCTCAGCAGACGAAAGCATCCAGATCGTAAGGCGCCGCGCGGGGACCACCGGAAGGCCACACGGTCTCGAGTGCGCGCTTGAACTTTTCGAGCTCCAACTCCGCCTCGTCCAGGGGCAGGGCATCGGGACCTCGCGCGTTCCCTGCGGCCTCCGCTCCCTCGAACGGGCGGTACGGCGACAGGCTGACGACGTCCTGGACACCGAGTGGCATTCGGCGCAAGACCTCGATCGTGTCGTGCAGGTGCCGGTCCGCCCACGCCCTTCCTCCGACGCCCACCAGCACCGTCAGTCCGACCGACAGCCCCGCTTCGACCAACCGTTCCACGGCGGACTGCACATCCCGCAGCGGTTCGCGCCGACTCAGTGTCTCCCGCAACTCGATGCACCCACTCTCCAGCCCGAGATAGACCCGCCGCAACCCGGAGTTGCGAAGCTCAACCAAGTCTGCCGCCTGACGCCGCAGGACCGAGTCCGGCGCACCGAAGGCGTCGATGGCAGCCAACTGGAACCGTGCGGGAATTGCCCGCAACTGATCGAGCAGCACCTCTTGTGGGGGCAGGAAAGCGTCAGCGTCACCCAAGAAGGCCGTGCGGCGCATGTCCAGCGCCGGGCCGAAGTAGTGCGCAACCTCGTCCAAGTGCTGGATCCACGCCAGACCCTTGCGCACCGACGTTGGCACATTCGCGTACAAGGTGCAGTAACTGCAGCGGTTCCAGGCACAGCTGCGAGTCGACTGCAAGTACACCACACGGTACAGTTCTCCCGGCACGGCGGGTACGGGCCCTCCGTAGAGCGCCTCGAACCGGGCTGCGTCCTCGGCGTGCTCGGCAGGTCCTTGCGTCGCGGTGAAGGCCAGAAAGCGCTCTGCAGCCTCACGCAACGCAACGACAGTTCCTGAAGCCGGGACGCGCGTGCGCAGGTCGTCCACCAAAGCGGCCGTTTCGCTTTGCACGCGAGCCAACACCGAGTCGGCAGCTTCGCGCTCGATCCGCCGCGCCGGACGTGTGCCTACTGGCCCACCCACCATGCGATGGTCCAGCCCGCGCCGGTAGTAGCGGCCGTCACGAACGCCACCCAACCAACGCCCGCCCGCGTCCCAGGTATCGACGCGATGTCGCCCCAGCGCTGCGGTCAGCGACCCTGGCTTCAGCGAGAGGTGGACCGGACCCGCTGGTGTGTCGGGGAAGGTGACGATCAAGGCGGCTCCGGACGGCAATCTCTGCGCGAGGGCATGACGGTAGAAAGGTCCGGGTCAATTGGCAAGGAATGGTACACGCAAGGCCACCTTGGCACGCGGATTGCAAGACGTCACGCGCGTACACGGCGCGGCTTTGGCAGCTAGCGCGGGGGAGCCATCCATATGACGAACTATCTGAAAACGACTGTGATGCTTGGCGTTTTGGCGCTCGTTGCCGTGGGCTGCGAGGGTGCTGCGGGCAAGAACGGGACTCAGGGGCTGACGGGCGGGACGGGTGAAACCGGCCTCCAGGGTGCCCAAGGCGATCCCGGCAAGGACGGCGCTGACGGCACCAACGGCACCGACGGCCTGCCCGGCACCAAGGGCGACCAAGGCGACCCCGGCACAAAGGGCGACAAGGGCGACACCGGAGCTGACGGCAACGTCGCTTCCGCCAAGGGCACGCTGTCCGGCACCGTTAACGACAAGGACGGCAAGGGCATCCAGGGCGCGACGGTCACCGTCACCCCAGTCGGCCAGACGGCGACGAGCGCTGCCGGCGGCGCGTTCGAGCTCAAGGATCTTCCGGTCGGCGCGTACTCCGTCGCCTTCGAGAAGGCGGGCTTCCTCCCCAAGACCGTCGCCGCCGTGGGCATCGTCGCGTTGAACACGACGACTGTCACCGTCGCCCTCGAGGTTGACCCGGCGGCCGGAAAGACGCCGACGATTACCGTGACGGGTCAGCACTCGGTCGGGTTCGGCAAGGCCGTCGACGTTCAGGCCACCGTGGTCGACGACGACAACGCCGCTGTCGACTTGAAGTTCGCGTGGACGCAGACCGCCGGCCGCACCGTCGCCCTGACGGGTTCCGCCACCGCCAAGCTCTCGTTCACCACGAAGGCCGTATCCGAGGCCAAGGTCATCGAGTTGGCCCGCTTCGGCGTGCTGGGCTTCACCCCCGACGACGTCGACTACGCTTTCGAGCTGGCCGTCACCGACCCGCAGGGCCACGTGGGCAAGGCGACCGTCACCGTCACCGCCGCGGAGGTCGCTCCCGGTCTGCGCAACGTCCCGAACGGCGTGGTGGTCTACCTGCAGGGCGACGACCTCGACAGCGCCGGCAAGGAGAAGACCGAGTGGGCATGGACGCTGTCGGCTCCCGCCGGCTCGACCGCCAAGCTCGACGACGCCGCCACGCAGTTCCCGCACTTCACCCCTGACGTGAAGGGCACCTACAAGCTCGCAGAGACCAAGGCTTCCAAGACGATGGACATCCTCGTCGGCACGTGGACGGGCGTGATGGTCGGCGACGACATGTGCACGGTCTGCCATGACGATTCGACGGCGCCCGACAAGTTCACCGGCTGGAAGAAGACAGCCCACTACAGCGCGGCCCAGCGCAAGCTCGACGGCGAGTCCGGCGCCTACTTCGCCAAGGATTGCCTGTCGTGCCACACGGTCGGCTGGTCGAATGTCGCCAACAACGGCGGCTTCGACGACGTCGCTGCCACCAGCAACTGGATCTTCGACAAGCCCGCAGCCGGAACGTGGGCCAAGCTGCTGAGCGGCCAGCCCGAATTGGCCAAGCTGGCCGGCATCCAGTGCGAAAACTGCCACGGCCCGCAGAGCTCGTCCGCACACAAGGGCGGGGCGTCACGCGTCTCGTTCAGCAGTGAAGTCTGCGCCGCCTGTCATCAGGAAGACCCCTACCACTACAAGCCCAGCCAGATGGAAGGCACCGGCCACGCCAACACGGAACTCGCTTTCACCGAGGCCACCTGGGAGAACCGCAACACCTCGGTCGGTCACTGCGGTCGCTGCCACGCGGCGCAGGGCTTCGCGAAGTATGTGGACCAGCTTGCGATCGGTTACTCCGGAAATCTGACCATGGACAGCAAGGTTCCCGCCGCCGACGGCAGCAACGTGCTGGCGTTCGATGCCGTGAACAAGCCCGCCCAGACGGCAAAGTCAGAGAAGTGGGCCCACGACAACGGCTTGGACAAGGCCAGCGTCCAGCCCGTGACCTGCACGGCGTGCCACGACCCGCACGACGCGACCAATCCTGCGCAGTTGCGTCTCTATAACGACATCGCTGAGCTGCCCAACGGCATCAAGGGCATCAAGGGCGTCGGCGCTGGTGCGCTGTGCATGGCCTGCCACAACACGCGCAACGGCGAGAAGAACGACTTCGTGGCTGCCCCCACCGGCTTCACGGGCCCGCACTACTCGTCGCAGACCGACGTGCTGTACGGCTTCAACGCGTACTTCATGCCGCGCTGGACCCCCTCGCATCACTTGGCGATCAAGGACACTTGCGTGGGCTGCCATGTGAACATCCCGACGGACGCGCAGACGGCCAAGAAGCAGACGACCAACCACGCGTTCAAGACGGACACCACGATCTGCAAGAAGTGCCACACCAACGTGGACGGCGAGGGCTATCAGCAGGCCGTGCTGCTGCAGATGACCGGTCTGGAAGCGTCTATTACCTCCAAGGTCAAGGCGTTGGTCGTCGAGGCGCTGGCCGCCGGCAAGAAGGTCTACGTCCGTGCGAACGACCCGGTCACCGACTATTACAGCAGCCCCAAGGACCCGACGGTCGAGATCAAGGTGGCTCCTGAGGCGGTCATGCTGGAGCATGTCCACGGCCAGATTTCGTTCCGCTTCGTGATGAAGGACGCCATCGAAGTCCCGTGGGTCACCGCGGCCGGTGCGGATGCCGGCAAGACCAGCATCAAGGAATTGTACTGCCAGTCGGGGACCATCAAGGTCGTCGCTGCGGACACCACCTCGACCACGCTGACGGCGCCCGCGTCGAACGTCATGAAGGCCATCTGGAACTACGACCTGCTGCACAGCGACGCGACGCACGGTGTGCACAACCCGACGTTCTACCAGAAGGTCATTGAGGCCACATCGGCCGCGCTCGCCAAGTAAGCAGCTGAGAACGAGTCCGGCGAGGGGCAGGGGGGGCCGCAACACTGCCCCTCGCCGGGCGAAACCCTCAGCACGTCATGCAATGCTCGTTGGCCCTGGCCGGATCTCCCGCCAGTGCGCCCTGGATCACCCCGACTCCTGCCTGCAGGAGTCCCCGTTGCCGCGATGCCCGCGGCCGTGATGCCACCATGAGGATCCGCCGATCCCTGTCGTCGCCGTCACGTGGCTCTCTCCTTGCGCTGCTTGCGTGCCTGCCCCTGTGGGCGGCTTGCGACACGGCGCGCGAGCTGCCACCTGAAGCCGACGCGACCCAGACGTGCACCGCCTGCCACGGCAGTGTGGACAACTTCGCTCCGCCCAAGGCGATTGGCGGCAAGACTGCCACCACCGAGCGCGGAGTGGGTGCACACCAGGCTCACTTGAAGGCCGGTCTCACCACCGCCGTCGAGTGCGCGACGTGCCACGTCGTGCCAAAGACCACCTACGAGGGCGTCCACTTGGATGACAAGGTCGACGTGATGTGGACCGGCATCGCGCTTGCCAACGGCGCGACCCCCACGTGGGACCCCGCGACGCTGACCTGCTCCGGAACCTATTGCCACGGCGCGACGCTGAAGGGCGGCGGCAAGGTCAATTCGCCGAAGTGGACGCTCGTCGATGGCTCTCAGAAGGCCTGCGACGCCTGCCACGGTGCGCCGCCGCCAGCCCCGCACCCCACCAAGGGCGCGTGCGCGGGTTGCCACGCCGATACGGCGGGTCCGGGACTCTCGATCGTGAACAAGGCATCTCACATCAACGGCAAGGTCGACATCAAGCTTGCCGCCAACGCCCCCTGCGGCGGCTGCCACGGTGCCCCGCCGCCCGCGCCACACCCTGCGGCGACCGCGTGCGAGACCTGCCACGGCGAGACGGCTGGCCCGAACATGACCATCGCGAACGCGGCCAACCACATGAATGGCAAGGTGGACTTTGCGGTCGGTCCCGGATCGTGCGCAGGCTGCCACGGCGCCCCGCCCGCTGCTCCACACCCGGCTGGGAATGCTTGCGAAACGTGCCATTCGGAAACCGCCGGTCCCGGCCTGACCATCATCGGCAGCTCGCTACATCGCAACAAGAAGACCGACGTCTCGGTCGTGAACGGCGCGGACTGCACGGGCTGCCACGGCAACCCGCCCACCACGAAGCACCCGGTCCAGCCCAA
>JBMOIG010000030.1:0-37625 GCA_049317445.1 Myxococcota bacterium
AAGTCGCCTTCCACGCGAAATTCGGGGTCGAACGGCGCCATGTACTGCGGGTGCAACGTCAGGACGGTGACCTGCCAGCCGGCCCGCGACAGGTACACGGCGATCCGCTCAGCGCGTCGGCCTCCGATGACACGCGACGGGGCAAAAGTAGCTGTAATCAGAAGCAGACTCGGCATGTTGCCCCCGAACAACCCAAGCTCAAGCCAACCCCATCGCCAGCAGCCAGACCGCGAGACCCACCAATGACCCGGCGCCCCATGTCCACGCGGCACGGGTCAGGCGGCCCTTGGCATCGACCCCACGCCAGAAGGCGGCGACCAGACACCCGGCCCACATCAGGAAACCCAGCAACACCGCCAGCGAGACCAGCGACCCGACGCCCACCGGACGCTCGTAGTCTGCCTGGAACTTGGCGAGCAGTTGCTTGGTGTTGCGGGTGTCCCCTTGGCGTTCGGCCACGCGCACCATCAGCTCCGGCAGCGTGCGGTTGGCGTTGTCCAGCAGGTCCGCGCGCGGCTGCCACAGGGACCGGGCCGCGATAAGGCCCGAGCGCAAGGCTTCGAGGGCCAGCAGCGCGCGCTCGGGCTCCTGGCCCTGCGAGCGGTTGGCCAGATCGACCAGAGCTTCGGCAGCGTCCTGCCAGACAGGACCCCACGGGGTGTACCAACGCAGGGTCGAGCGATAAGCAGCGACGGCTCCTGCGATATCGCCCTGCTGCTCCAATGCGACGCCTTCGGTCCACGCCGCTTGCTGCTGAAGCGTTGCCCGGGTGCCCAACGTCGCAAGCACGACCAGGATTGCCACGACCGGCCATGCCCAGCGCCTGCGCGAAATGTTCGAGTCATCGACCACGGTGCCCTCCACGCAAGCACTTCTAGCAAGTTGGACCGGTCAAGTCGATCCCCGCCGCGGACTCCTTCCCGATGCCGCCAGGCACTACGACGGGTTGGCTCGCGGTTCGATGTGGAACAGAATGGCCTGCGCGACCGCGCCTCGCTCGGCTCCGTCGCGGCTGGCACCGTCCCCCCCAAACCAGATCGCGCCTGCCAGGCAGGAGAACCCCATGAACCCGCAGCAGTTTTTTGGACCCCTCGCGTTGTTCTCGCTGCTGGCCTTTTCCGCTTGCGACGGATCCTCGCCGCCCGCAAGCCCCGCCGACACGGCAACGGACGCGGCCGAGACGCAGGGAACGCCCGACACCACGCCGGCGACCTGTGCGGCTTGCACCGACGACACCGACTGCGGCAGCGGCCTGTGCGTCCGCCCCGCATCCACGCCCACCACCGGCATCTGCCGTCCGACGTGCGGCAGCGGGGCCGGCGCTTGCCAGCCCGACGCGCGGTGCGTGGGGTACGAGGTCGGGCGCTCCGCCTGCCTGCCGCTGGCGGGTGCTTTGTCGGGCGAGGTGAGCTGCGAGGTCGTCTCGGGCGAGGCGGTCTCGAAGTGCACGGGGACGGTCACGGGCGCATTCGCCGGTCTGCCGGTCAAGCTCAACGCCGTGATCCTTCAGCCGAACCAGTGGAAGGGCTCGGCCGTCCTGAGTCTGCAGGCGGCGCTGACGCTAGGGCCTGTGGGCGATGTGAACCTGGTGCTGCTGCTGCCGCAAGCGCTGACGGTCGGAAAGCTGACGTACGGCTATCCCGCGCCGCTGGCGACGCTGCATCGCATGGGCACGGGGGCCGTCCAAGCTCCGCATCTCGGCGTCGGCGCGGGCGGTAAGGTCGAGGTGCTGGCGGTGGCGCCTGTGGGTGGCGGCGAGACGAAGGTCCAATTCGCTCTGGAGTTCGCGCAGTTCGCATCACCCGATGCCGTGTGTGTGCCAGACGGCTCCGTATGCATCCAGAAGGGCGTGGCGACCTGCGAGGCCTGCGGCACAAGCTATCTTCCCCCGGTTGCTTGTGCGGTGGGCCAGTCCTGCCAGTCGGGAACTTGCCAGCTACCCTGAAGAATCGCTCGCCGCAAGAGCAGCGAAACCCGACGCCTGCCTCACCGCAGCCCGGTCACCCAAGCCGCGAACGCATCCCACATGGCCTGCATCGACACGGTGTTGTCGGCGATCAGCTGCGCACCATGCACGATGCGGATGCTCGCGTGCAGGTCGGCCTGCGTCTCGGTCTTCGGGCGCGCCATCGCTTCGAGCATCGCCTCGCGGGCGTGCTGCCACAGGGTGTCGGGAGCGACGTTGCAGAACTCCGCCAGCGCCCGCCCCGACAGCCCGTGACCGGTCAGGCCGTGTAACGTCTGGTCGTGGCTCTGGGAGTTGCCGGGGTTCCAGTAGTGCTTGGCCAGATCCGGTCCGATGCGCGGATTATCTGTCAACTGCCCGTCGCGCAGCTGGAAGAAGGCGCGGGTCTGGTACACGCCCATGTGCGCCAACAGATAGCCTTGGTACGACGCCGCGCCCTCCCCCGACAGCAGGTGCGGGATCGCCAGCAGCGGGCGCGGCGAGCCGGAAATGCCCAGCACCTCGCGCTCGCAGGTGCGCGCAAGCTCCAGCACCGCCTCAGGCGTCCGCGCCGCATCGTCCATGGCATACAGGCGGCTCTCAAACGTCGGCACCAGCAGCAACATCCGCTCGTTGAAGGCGCGGAACGGCTGGTCGGCGGTCACCACGGCCTGCAACAGGGCCTCGGGGACGGGCTTGCCGTACAGGTCACGCGCGTACAGGGCCAGCCAGTCTGCATCGCCGATCAGCGAGTCGCAGAACATCGACTGGGTCTCGGCCAACGCCATCGAGGTCGGCGGGTACTCCTGCGAGAAGCACGGCGCGTTGCCCGTGATGTTGGCAAAGTGCGCGGCGTGGCCGCCCTCGTGGAACAGCGTCGTCAGCCCCGCACGACCGCTGCCGACCTGCGACGGCGTGGCGTTGCTTGTGAAGTGGATGCGCGCCGGCCGCCAGATGCCCTTGTCGAAGAAGCAAGGCTGCGGGCCGTGCATGAAGCCGTTCTCGTACTTGCCGAGGCGGTCGCACAGGTCCAGCACAAGGTTGGCGCCGCGGTAGCCGATGCCCAGACGCGCGAAGCTCTTGGCCCACCTCTGCAGCGAGTGCTCGAACGGCAAGTACGGATCCAGCTCCTGCTGCACGCTGCCCGCGACGGCGTACTTCAGGTTCCAGGGCTCCAGCGATTGGGGGCCCTTCTCGTTGCCCAACCGGCGCAGGGCGGCCAGGTGTGTGTCGCGCGTCATCGCCTCGAATTCGTCCAGGATCTGGAACAGGCGGGCGCGCGACATCTGCTCGTTCTTCTGGATCTTGTACTCGAAGTAGTCGGGGAACCCGAGCGCGCGGGCGAACGCGTTGCGCTCGCGCACGATGTCCAGAAAGCCGTTGTCCAGCACCCACTGCTCCAGCGTGCGCAGCGCTTGGTGCGACGTCCTGCGCACCGTCTCGTCGGCATTCGCCGCGATGTGGGCGGCCATGACGTTGGTCGAGCCTTGGTGCCGCTCACCCTTGGCGTCCTCATAGAACATCTGGAATTTCGCGCGCTTCTGGAATAGCTGGCTCTCCAACTCGATCAGCGAGCCCTGCAGCCGCCGCCCTTCGTCGCTGTCGATGCCGTTGGCCTCGAAGAAGTGCTGCCAGCCGGTCAGGCCCAGCCGTTCGTCCGCGTCAGTCGCCGCCGTCACCGCCACTGCCTCGCGCACGTCGCGCAGCCGCGCCGGGTCCGAGATCCACGCCTTGTAGGCGCCCTCGGCGACCTCCAGCTTGCTGCCGTCCGGCTCGGTGCCCATGTAGGTCGTCCAGAAGAGATCCTCTTTCGCCACATGCAACGTCAGGTAGTCTCGATTGAAATCAGCGAGCGTCAGCGCAGTCATGGGGAGCCTCCGGGCGTGGAAAGGGGCGAACCGCCGGGACCGTAGCTGCGGGCGCGGCGACTGGCAAGCGCGTCGCACGCAGCAAGGCGTGCTCCCTTGTGTCGGCCGTCGGCCCCGCCTACGCTGCGGCCCACACACTCTTCGGCCCAGGAGCCCCATGCACCTCGCCCCACTGCGCCCCCTCACCCCGATGTGTGCACTGCTATTGGCCGCCGCGCTGTTGCCCGGCTGTCTGACCTCCGGCGTGTACCGCACCGCCCGCACCCTGGACCCGGGCGCCGTCGACATGGCCCTGTCGATGTCGGCCACCCGCTACCAGACACCCGGCGTTACGGTGAACAACCCGGACGGCTCGATCGACACGTCCGGCGGCGAGACGACATTCCTGCCCAACATCTTCCCCGAGGTCTCCATCCACGTGGGCGCCGACGACGATCTGGAGATCGGCGGTCGCTTTGGATTCGGCAGCATGATGGCTGAGTTGGACGCCAAGTACCGATTCTTTCAGGAGGGAGGCCTGCACCTGGCCCTCGCCCCCGCCGTCGCCTACCGGGCGCTGCTGCTGTACGAAGGTCCCTCGGTCACACTGCCGCTCATCGCGACCTTCGACCTGAACGACCATCTCGCCATCAATCTCGCCCCCTACGTCGGCTGGTCCAACCTTTCGCTCGCTGGCAACCAGACCAACTCCGACCTGCGCGGTCTGGAAGGCAACCTGATGACGACAGGGGCAAGTGCCGGCGTCGAGCTGCGCGCCGGGGGCCTGCACGTGATGCCGTCGGTCGACTGGCTGCAGACGGTATGGCAGAACATTCAGACCGGCAGTACCAGCGAAGAGAGCTTCCTCATCCTCACCGTCACGGTCGGCTACGGTGGGGGCGGCAGACCTCACGGCCGCGCGACGGAAAAGTAGATCTCCCCACTGCTTGCGATCGCCCCGCTTCGTCCCCCTCCCTTGGAGCGCACCTATGACGACCTCCGCCGTGTCCCCCCCGTTCTCGCCCGGCAAGGCCATCCGTGAGGCTGCGCTGGACTATGTCCGCGGCTTCAAGGGTCTTCTGGGCTGCCCGCGCGAGATCTGGGTCGTGTACCTGCTGAAGATCATCGAGTCGCTGTGCTATTTCTCTGCCGTGCTGATGCTGATGCCCTTCCTGACCAAGGACATGGGCTACGACGACGTGACCGCCGGCACCATCGCCGGGATCTTCTCGGCCTCGTTCTCGTTCTTCATGCTGTTCATCGGTTTCGTCGGCGACGCCTTGGGGGTCAAGCGGGCGATCCTGGCCGGTTTTGTCGTGGCGCTGGTAGGTCGCATCGCCATCAGCTTTTCGACAGACCCTCGCATCGTGTTTCCGGGCCTCTTCTGCCTGTCCATTGGCTTTGCTTCGCTGATTCCGCTGTTGACCGCCGCGGTGAAGCAGTACACCGACAAGTCGACCCAATCGTATGGATTCTCTTGGTATTACGTGATGATGAATGTCGGTGCCTTGGTGGCCGGCCTGACCATCGACGCGCTTCGGACCACCTTCACCAAGCCCTTCGACCTGCAACTCGCCAGCCACGTGCTGACGGTGCGGCCCACGCAAGTGGTGTTCCTCATGAGCGTCGGTCTGACGGTGGTGTCGCTGCTCATCGCGGCCTTGGCCCTGCGCAAGCGGGTGCCCGGCTTCACGGAGCGCAAGGAGGCCGAGGAACACGCGGCGGCGCTGGCACGAGCCTCAGCCGCGGGCAAAGAGGCGCCCAAGGCGGGGCACAAAGAGAGCGCGCTGAACATCGCCCGCGACATCATGCGCGAAAAGGCGTTCTGGCTGTTCATCGCCTTCATCGGGCTGTGTGTGCTGGTCAAGATGATCTTCCAGTACAACAACTTGCTGTATCCGCTGTACATGGACCGCATCGGGCTGAAGGCGTGGACGGGCAAGCTCTATGCGATCAACCCCTTCATCATCATCTTCCTGGTGCCCGTCGTCACGGCCTTCACTCGGCGGATGCGCGCCTACAACGTCATCATTCTCGGTACCTTCGTCTCGGCCAGCTCAGTGCTGTTCATGACGCTCGGCGAGAGCATCTGGCTCATCGTCGCGTTTCAGGTTTTCCTCAGCTTTGGCGAGGCGTTGTGGTCGCCTCGGCTGTACGACTACACCGCGTCGATTGCGCCTCCGGGACGCGAGGCGACCTACATGTCGTATTCGATGGCGCCCATGTTCGTCGCCAAGGTGGGAGCAGGACCGATGGCCGGGATTCTGTTGGCCCATCTCGCGCCCGCCACTGGACCGCGCAACACCGAGCTGATGTGGCTGATTGTGGGTCTCTCGACGCTGGTGTCGCCCATCGCGCTGTTGCTATTGAAGCGCAAGCTGGACGTCGAGAAGCGCACGGCGAGCTAGCCAACCCCGCTCGCTGCTTGGCCTTCTCGTATCACGCCTCGAACCGATAGCCTGCACCGCGCACGGTCACGACGTGCCGGGGTTCGGCCGGGTCCGCCTCGACCTTGACGCGCAGCGACCGCACGAAGTTGTCGACCGTGCGGTCAGTGCCGTCGTAGTCCATGCCCCACACGGCCTCGAGCAGCCGCTCTCGCGAGAACACCCGCCCCGGGCGCTCGATCAGAAAGGCGAGCAGGTCGAACTCCTTGGCCGTCAAGGCCATTTCCGCTCCGGCCCGCGAGACCTTGCGCGCATCCAGGTCGACTTCGACCTCGCCCAGCTGCACCCGGCGCGGCCCTCTACCGAGACCCGATCGCCGCAGCGCCGCCCGGATCCGCGCAGTCAACTCCTTGATACGAAATGGCTTGGTGAGGTAGTCGTCGGCTCCCTGACCCAGCCCAAGCACCTTGTCGTCCAAGGTCGCCCGCGCCGTCAGCACGATGACCGGCAGCTCGCGGCCCCGCCTGCGCCACTCGGCCAGGACGTCCAGACCGTCCATGCCCGGCAGCCCCAGATCCAGCACGGCAAGGTCGGGATTCTGCTCCAGCCCCATGCGCAGACCGGTCTGGCCATCGCGGGCGCTGAGGACGCGAAACCCCTCCGCTCGTAGGTTGATCTCTAGCCCCAGCACCAGCGTCGCGTCGTCCTCGACCACCAGAATCGTCGGGCGCTCACTGGCCATCGTGACGCTCCTTGCCCGGTGCCGCCGGCAGACGCACGAAGAAGACCGAGCCGATGCCGGGCACGCTCTCCACATGCAACCGACCACCGTGGGCCAGCACCGTGCCTCGCACGATGGCGAGACCCAGTCCGGAGCCCTGACGCGACCGCAAATGCACCGGCGACCGATAGAACCGGTCGAAGATGCGCTTGCTGTCGGCCGGCGCGATGCCGGGCCCCTGATCGCGCACCTCGAACACCACGTCGTCGCCGTCGGGGCGGACAATCACCTCGACTGGACCGCGATCTCCACCGAATTTCAGGGCGTTCTCGACCAGATTGCCCAGCGCGTCGACCAGCGTGTCGCGGTCGCCCATCACGGCCGGCGTTGCCTCTCGCACCTGCACGACAACCTTTGCGCCCTGCTCTCGCAGCATCCGCTGGCAGCGGTCGACTGCCGCTTCGACCAGTTCCTCGACCGGCTGCGGCGTGCGACCCAGCGGCTGCGCGGCCTCTTCGATGCGCCGCCAGCGCAACAGGCGGTCGACCAATGCCTCAAGGCGACCGATCTCGGCCTCCATCGCCTCCAGCACCTCGCGCCGATGCTCTGCGTCGTCTGCTCGCCCCAAGGCCAGCGTCTCGGCCATGAGGCGGATGCCGGCCAGCGGTGTCTTCAGTTCGTGCGACACGTTGCCCACGAACTCCGCCTGCAGCCTGGCGATTCGCGTCGTCTGCCGCAGCCACGCGATCGACAGCACGCCACCCGCGATGGCCATGGCGCCAAAGCTCAGGACCAGCACCCCGAAGGCGATGTCGAACCCCTCGCGCCACAAGGTCAGTGCGACGATGCCGACCGACAGCGACAGGATCGCGGGCAGGACCACCATGCCGACGACGAACACCGCGACGCGGCGCGTGGACGGCAGGGGGCGGGAGCGGCGGGGCATGGCAAACCTGGGGCGGGTCATCGGCCCGCGGTGCCTAGCAGATCACGGCACACGGGCGAACGCAACGGCGACAGGGGCGCCCAAAGGCACGTGCGACTAACCGCCAATCCGGTCACGCACCCAAGCCTCGCACTGCAGTGACAGGGTCTTGGCGTCGGCCAGCAACGCCTCGCACTCCGTTCGCACGCGCGCCACGTACGCCGGGTCGTGGATGTCTGCCAGGTTGATCCAAGCGTTCCACACGCCGCCGCAGACACCCGCAAAGCCCATCTGCACACCCACCGCCGAGTCCGTCAGCGACTTGGGATTGCCGTGCTGGCCGGTCGCCCAAGCCGCGTGCATGGCGCGCAGGCTGGCACGCGACGTCTCCATCGGCACATCGACCGCCACCTGCAACCCGTGTTGCATCGCTGCTTCGCGGTCGGCCTTCTCGGCCTCTGTCCCTGAGGGCAGCCGGCGTGCGTCCATGTACGCGTTGAAGGCATTGGTATCGTCGTCCATCGCCAGCAACAACGCGTCCTTGGCGGTCTGGGCGGCTTGTGCGGCGTGCAGCAGCGGCACGTCGTGTTCGGGTTCTCCCTTGCCGTACGAGAGGTTGGCGACCATCGAGGCCAGTCCCGCCCCCAGTGCCCCCGACAGCGCCGCGATCGAGCCGCCGCCCGGCGCCGGGGTGTCCCGCGAGACTTCGTCGGCAAACGCGCGTACCGACAGCGCCGCCAGCCCGTTCTCGACCTCACGCGGCAACCCCAGCACCTTCTTCTTGAGGTCGAACGGCTGCACATCCGCCAAACCCATAGAAAACACGGCGGCTTCCAGCACATCGGCGACGGGTACGAACGGCGACTTGCCCTGAGCGCGCAGGTAGTGACGACCGGCCTCGTACAGCGCGGGGAACGGGACCAGTCCCACGACCTCGCTGCCGGTAACGACCAGCCCCCGCTCAGCCGCCAGCCGCCGGGCCTCGTCCAGCACCACGTGCGGCGGTGTGGCGCGGTAATTGGTCAGGTTGATCGAGATCTGCGCCCGGCGGTATTCATCGACATACCAGCCGATCGCTTTGCAAAACGAGAATTTGCCGGCTCGGTAAACCTTCTGACCCACAAGGCCCTTGTCGACGTCAACGTCGTTCGCTGCCAGCAGCTCGGCCAGATCGTAACCATGTTCATGTCGGCAGTGGTCGGCCGTCGCCTGAAGCGTCGGCCCCACGAACGCGCAATTGCCGCAGGGAAACACGCCCTCGCGGTACGTCAGGATCGCGCCCTTGCCGTAGACCGCGCTGCCCGACGGCGCCCGGGCCACCCGCCCCTTCTCCCGAAGCTCGAACGCGATATCGGTCGCCAAGGCCTTGTCGCGGGTGTTCAGCGTGATGTTGTAGGCGACCAGAAACTCGCGGGCACCGATGACCGTCGCCCCGGCTCCGGCGTTGAACTTGGCAGGTCCGAAATCGGGCGCCCAGTCAGGGTCGGCAAGCTTGTAGGCAAGCCCCTCGTACTCACCCTTGCGGATGGTGGCCAGATTCTTGCGCTCGGCACGTGTGGCGGCGGATTCGTACAAGTAGACAGGAATGTCGAGCTCGCGGCCGACGCGCGCGGCCAGGGTGCGAGACAGTGCCGCGCACTCCTGCAGCGTGATCCCCGACACCGGCACCAGCGGGCAGACGTCGGTCGCGCCGAGGCGAGGATGGGCACCGTGGTGAGTCGACATGTCCAGGATCTGCGCGGCCTTGGCGATCGCCCTGAAGGCAGCATCCAGCACGGGCTCGGGCGCGCCGACAAACGTGACGACCGTGCGGTTGGTGTCGGCGCCAACATCGACGTCCAGCAGGTGCACGCCGGCAACCGAAGCGATCACTTGGCTGATCTGGTCGATCTTGGCGCGATCGCGACCTTCGGAAAAATTCGGCACACACTCGACGACGCGGGGGTCCATGCGGTCGTTCCTTTGCGCGGCCGGTAAGGGTCGTGGCCGGGCACGTCAAGCGTAGGGCCATGCGGGAGAGGTGGCAACGCGGCCTGCATCACGCCCCCCTCCCAGCCGCGACCCATTGTGGAACGTCGCGCTCCATTTTGGAACTTTGTCAAGGAATCCCGCAGGCTGCTACACAACACACTCTTGACGAAAAGCGGTGTGTTGGTCAATCCTGCACGCCTCTGGCGCCCCTTCCCCCCGCCAGATCGCTTGAAAACAAAGGACAACTCGAGGTCGCCATGGCAGTGCTTGCAGGAAAGGTCGTCATCATCACGGGAGCAGGCCGCGGCATCGGTCGCGCCCACGCCAGAGCGTTCGCGCGCGAGGGTGCCCTGCTGGTGCTGAACGATTACGGCACGGCCCCCGACGGCACGGGACACGATCCCTCTGTCGTTCAGGCGATCGCCGACGAGCTTGGTCCCGACGTCGCGCTGGCCAACGCCGACGACGTGTCCACGCGCAGCGGCGTCGAGTCGCTGATGGCCGCCGCCATCGCTCGCTTTGGGCAGGTGGACGTGCTGGTGCACAACGCTGGCTTCGTGAACGACTCGCCCATCCCCGAGATCGACGATCTGAAGTGGGCTGCCTCCCTCAAGGGCTTGCTGGGCAGCACCTTCCTGACCGTGCAGGCCGTGGCCAACCACCTTCTTGCGCGCAAGGCTCCCGGTCAGATTATCGCCACCACCAGCTTGATCGGCATCCACGGCAGCGCGGGCCTGGCAACGTACGCGTCCGCCAAGGCCGGCATCATCGGCTTCTGCAAGTCCGCGTCGATGGAGCTCAAGCCGCACGACATCTCCGTCAACGTGATCAGCCCGCTCGCCTACACCCGACTGACGGAGCCGATGTTCGCCGACGTCCCGAATGCCGCCGAGCTACTGGCGCCGGACTACATCGCGGACGTGGCTGTGTACCTCGCGTCGCCGCAAGCCCGCGAAATCACTGGTCAGGTCGTCGACGTCCAAGGCCCGCGTGTCGCACTGATCCGCAGCGTGCAGGGCGAGGGCGTGGCCCCGACCCGCGGCGACCGCTGGACGGCGCAAGAGCTGCATGATCGCTGGTCGGAGTTCTGACCGTCCCGCACGCTAAGCGTCAGCGCTTTCCGTAGAACGACGACATCCCCACCATGACGACGGTCCTCTGGGCCGCGTACCACATGGGCGTCCCCGTCGGCAGCAGAGCCACGGCAGCGACGGTGTGTCGGCGTGCGTCCTCGCTCGCCCCCAGCTGACGGCAGGCCTCGGCAGCGACGAAGTGCGCCTCGCCGACGAAGGGCTCGTTGTCGCCCATCGCGATCGCCTGCTCGGCGGCACTGCGTGCAGACTCCTTGTCTCCCACCAGCAGCGCCTGCCGCGCCGCCTGGGCCGAGAAGCGCGCGGACTGAATCAGGTCACCACCAAGGCCATAGTGGTGGGCAATCTTGGCGGCCTGACGCGTGCCCTGCTCCCGCAGGAAGTCGGCGGCCGCCAGGTGCGCGCGAGGCCGATCCTCGTCCGTCAGCATCGCGTAGGCGGCCTCGTGCACCAAGGCGTGGGCGAAGCGGAACTGCCCGTGCTTCTCGCCCTCACGCAAGATCGCGGTGCGCACCAGCTCGGACAGCCATGCTCGCTCGTCGATGTCGCGGTCTTCGCCACCCAACACCGCCACGACGCCATCGCGCGTGAAGGCCTGCCCCAGCACACTCGCCGCTCTCAACAGCCGTCGCGCCTCCGGGTCCAGACCCAACAGACGCGACTCGACAGTGGCGAGGACATTGGGGGGGATGCTGCCGCCGCGCCCTTCCCGCACCGCGCGAATCAGTTCCTCGAGGTAGAAGGCGTTGCCGCCCGAGTGCTCGACAAGCCGCTGCGCCTCCTGATCGTCCAGCTGTTCGCCCAAGACGGCTTTCACCAAGCGTGCTGCGGCCTTGGGTGCCAAGGCTCCCAACGCAACGTGGTGCGGAGCGGCGTGTTCCCACAGCCGAGGGTGGGTGTCGAACAACTCCGGACGGCTGACGCCGATGACCAGCCACGGCAGGTTGCCACGACGACGCAGCAGGTGGTCCAGCAGACGCAGTGACGATGGGTCGGCCCAATGCAAGTCTTCGAGCACCCACACCAATGGCGACCTCGCGCACACGCCAGCCAGCACCCGCTCAACGGCCTGCACGTTCTGGTCGATCCGCGCCTCGGACTGCTGCGGCTGCAGCGCGCTGGCAATCAGGGTCTCGCCTCCGCCCGGTGACGAGCTGCCCAAACCCAGCAGCGTCTGCGCAACCGAGTCGACTTCGGCGGCAGGCACCAGATTCGCCAACCAGGCCTTCCATCGCGGCAACGCCCCGGCCAGCTCCAGATCGCTGACCCCCGCGGCTCGGGCCAGAGCGCGCTCAATGACGCCGTACGGTGTGCCGGCACCAAGCTCGTCGGTGGGGGACAGCCAAATCGTCGTGCCTACGCGGGTCGCCGCCAGCTTGTAGGCGAACTCCCTGACCAGTCGGCTCTTGCCAACACCCGCCACGCCTGTGACCAGAACGACGCGGGTCTGTTCCTCGTCGATGCACTCTGCCCACAGCCCTTCCAGATTGGATAGCTCGCGATCGCGACCCATGCACGGCAGGAAATTCTCGCTCTGCGACAGCACTTCGGGCCCCGCAGCCGCCGCCGGGTCCAGCCAGTGCCCCGAGGCCGTCCGCGCAACGCCGCGACGATGCGCGAGCAGCATGCCGGTGACTTCGTCCATCCTGACGACGTCTTCGCCGTCTGCCTGGCGCAGCAGCCTGATGGCTGGAGCGAACGGGTCTTCCGCGTCCCCCGACGCCGTCGACCGCTGGTCGTCCTGCCGAATCATCGCAATCGCCAGCGGCCGGACGGCCAAACCCTTGCGGATCGCCAGTGCGCAGCGCAGCGCCCGCTCGGCCTGATCCTTGGCGGTACCGTTCGTGCGCACTGTTACCGCGACCGTCTCCGCCCTGATCATGCGAACCACGCCACCAAATGGCGCAACGATCGCCGCCAGCATGTCGCGCGCGTGCACGGCCGGCCCCAATTCGGCATCGGGCTGGGTGATCGTGACCGGAATCGACGACGGAGGAACCACGCCTGCCGGTGCGCCGGCCATCACCACCGTCGCGGCAGACGGCAGGCGGCACAGGACCACGGGCAGGTTGCGCGCCTCCGCCTGACCCAGCGTGCGGATGGACTGGGGACGGCCGCTAGGCGCGTCCGGCAGCGTCCGCGCGACCTCGGCCAAGGCGTCCATGACGGCGGTGGCACTTGCGGGGCGCTCGTCGGGGCTGCGGGCAAGCAGCGACGCGACCAGCTGATCCAGCGCGGGCGGCACCAGCGAAAAGAAACTGCTGACCCGAGGCGTGTCTTCGAACAGCACGCGGGTCAGCAGCGCCGTCGAGTCGGCCATGCCGTACGGTCGACGACCGGTCAACAGCTCGAACAGGATGCAGCCGAGCGCATACAGGTCGGCTCGCCAGTCAATGGCGCTGACGCCGCGGATCTGCTCCGGCGCCATGTAGCCGGGAGTCCCCACCGCCACGCCGACCTGGGTCATCGCCGACAGCTGTCCCCCACGAACCAGACCGAAGTCGATCAGCTTGGCGCGCGCTGGCTTGTTGTCGACCAGCAAAAGATTGCCCGGCTTGATGTCGCGGTGGATCAGCCCCGCACGGTGCACGACGGCCAGTGCGCTGGCTACCCGCTGCCCAAGTTCGAGCGCCTCCTGAAGCGGTGGCACCTGCCGGGCCAGCAGCACGTCCAGCCCGCAGCCGTCCAGCCACTCCATGACCAGAAAGGCCTTGCCGGCGGGGGTCCGACCGTGATCAAGGAACCGAACAATCGCAGGATGTTGCAGGTCGGCAAGGGTGTTCGCTTCGCGGTCGAAGCGCTCCGCGGCCTCGTCACTCAGGTCATCGCGGATCAGCTTGACCGCCACAATCTCGCCGGTGGCGGTGTCCAGCGTCCGGTAGACCTCTCCCATACCACCGCCGCCGGTGCGCGCGAGCACATGATAGCGCTCGTTCAGGACCGGGTGGCTGGGGGGGAGATGGGTCATCGACGCGAGCTCGCTTCAGGGCAGCGGGGACGGCAAGCCGACACGGACACGGTTGGCCCGCGTGAAGTGATGTTGGGCGAGAGCGCGGCTGACGTCAACCGCGTACCAGTGCAGCAAGTCAACATGTGGCTGCAATATCAATTGATTCTTGGCATTGGCGCGCGACGTTCTCCGCTTGGGCTCACGAGACTGGTGAACCGCCCTGTCGGTCAGCGCGTCAGTGTCACAGAGCTTGCGTTGACGCCGACCGCCACGGCCTGACTCCAGACGCCGCCGATCTGGCTGCTGTGAAACACGGTGCCGTCGGTGGCGACCCAGGCCAGCTCCCAGCCGCTGCTGATGCCCTTTGCGATGGCCGGCGTCGTCTTTGTGGTGGCCGGGGTGCTGCCAACGGTGGCGGGGACGGTCCACTGGCCTGAGACGCTGGCCCAAACCGTCACATAGACCTTGCCGTCCTGACCGCGGAACGCAAGAGCGACCTGGCCGTTGTCGGCAGCCATGGCGACGCGGTGGGTCGTCCAAGCCGACGAGAGGGGCGCTGAGGTCCAAGTGCCGCTTGTGCGCTGAGAATGGACGATCTGCTGGTCGGGCTTGACGGCCGCCAGCATCAGATCGGGGCCGCTGGTGGGAACGACGGCGGCGGGAGACAGGCTGAAATTCAGGCCGTTGCCGACGTACTTGGCGGCTCCCCAAGAGGCGGAGCGGTCGATAACCTTGAGATCGTTGCTGGAAGCCCCGTCGAGAAAGGCCAGGGTCGTGACCCCAGACTTGGACGCCAGCGCTGGGCCGACCGGCCCGTACTGCACGGGCGAACCGATCGTCTCGACCGGAGACCAGACGTTACCGTTGAATTCGCTGAAGTAATACCAGTGATCGAGACCGTGGAACGCGACCTGGACCTTGCCGGTCAGGGCGACCAGCTCCGGAGCGGACAGGGTGGTGATGCCCGCTGCCAGAATCTTGGGTTGCGACCAGACATGGTCTGCGTACATCGTGACTTGCAGCGTGTTGTCCAGCGGATCCTGCAGCTTGGTGTAGCGGATCGCGCCCACGACCGTCCCGGAGCCGCCGGCGCTCAACAGCGCCAGACCCACTCCGTCGACCGTCGGAACACCCAGGTCGGTCTTCTCCCACGTGCCCCCCTTCATCAGCCGCGCACCGAACGAGTTGGCTCCACCCGCCAGCAGGAACAGGCTGGGGCACATGTTGCACGACCCGCCGCAGTCGACGCCTTCCTCGTCACCGTTCTTGAGGCCGTCCACGCAAGAAGGTGCCTGACAGTGCCCCAGCTTGCACGAGAGGCTTGCGCAGTCGCCGTTGCCCTTGCACGTTGCGTTCGAGCCGCAGGTTCCGCACGCGGGCAGGCTGCAAGTGCCCGTCCCGCCGCAGTCGATGTCGGTCTCGTTGCCGTTTTGCTTGCCGTCGTTGCAGGCGGGCGGCGGTCCCGCCTTGCACTGACCGCCGCTGCAGGCATCGCCGAAAGTACACGCGTTGCCGTCATCGCAAGCCGCCGAGTTGTTGGCGTAAATGCAGCCGCTGCCGGAATCGCATGAGTCGTTGGTGCACGGGTTGTTGTCGTTGCAGACAAGCGTGGAGCCGATGCACTGACCGGTCTTGCAGACGTCGTCCTTGGTGCAGGCGTTGCCATCGGTGCACAGCGTCAGGTCGCTGGCCGGTTTGGGGGAGCAAAGGCCGGTCGCCGGGGCACATTGGCTCTTGAGGCAGACGGTATCGGCCGATGGGTCGCAGCTCTTGACCGTCGGCGCGTCGACCTTGCACTTGTGGGGATAGACGGCGGTGTCGCAAACCAGTGTGCCGTTGCACAGGTCACCGTCCTCGAACTCGGCACAATCGCTGTTCTTGGTGCAGTCGCAGACATCGGGACCGGCCACGCACTGCCCGTCCTTGCACAAGTCGCCGGCGGTGCAGACGTCGCCATCGTCGCACGCAAGGCCCGGGTTGGGTGTGTGGGTGCAGCCGTCCTGACCGGATCCCGGCCCCTTGGGGTCACAGGCGTCGAGCGTGCAAACGTTCTGGTCGTCGCAGGTGGCCTCGTCGGTCTTGCCGTCGCAGTCGTCGTCCAGGGCGTTGCAGGTTTCGATCGCGGGTGCAGGGGCCGAGCAGTCCGACAGCAAGCCCTGCGCCGTGCAGTTCCGTGTGCCAGAGCAGACCGCGGGGTCACCTTGGCCGGGATAAGAGATCTGACACGTGGTGGACAGCCCCTTGACCGCCGCGCGAGGCGAGCACGGGCACTGCGCCGCCTCGTCCGACAGCACGCACTGCTTGGCGGCGCCCCCCTCGACCACGTCGACCGTCCGGCACGAGAAGCCGTCGCCGCAGTCCGCATCGACCGCGCAGGACGAGCCGCAGAAGGCCCCGTCCAGCCCGCGCTTGATGCACTTGGCGTCCGAGTGACCGGGACCGGCGCACTGCGCAGAACTGGAGCAGGGGTCACAGCGCCAACCGAAACGGGGCACGCAGACGCTCTCAGTGTCGCCGCCGGAGCCTGTGCTGACCTGGGCACACTTGAAATCCACGGGGCAGTTGCCGACGCACGGCTGCGCGCACAGCCACCCTTGGGGTGTGTCGAGACACAGGCCGTAGTCGCAGTCCAGATTCAGCTCGCAGGTGCACCCGGGGCCGCCGGGACAGACGGGAGCGGGCACGTCTGGCTCGACGTCCGGCGCCACGGTGTCGGTCACCACGTCGACGACGGCATCCGCCACGTCATCGGTCGCGTCATCCCCGCCGAGGTCGGGGCTGGTATCTTGGGGCAACGCGATGTCCTGATCCTGCTCCGGAGAGCCGCAAGCACCGGCAAGCCACACAAGACTTGTGATCGCAACCGCCAAGGAACGGATCTTCATGGGTTCTCCGGGGCAAGGCGCGAAAACACCTTGCGTGGTCTTCGGGTCTTTGGCCAAGTCTGGACCCGGTCGTGCGTTTCCAACGTTGCTGGTACTCCAAGCCATCAAACGGGTCAACGCACGCCCCATCCGGCCGGACCCGCTACTGCTGCCGTTTGCCCCAACATCCCAACTCCGCACAGCCGCTGAGTTGACGCTGCGCGTCGTGACCTTCAGCATCGTGACCAGCGGGACCCCCGCCCGCCAGACTCAGGAACCCATGGCGCCCACCGTACGCACCGACCGCTGCTTCCTCTCCCTCGCTTGGCTGGCCGGCCTCGTTCTGGCCAGCGCGTGCGGTGACCCGTCGCCCGCCATCGACGATGACGTCACTTCCGACGCCGCGCAAGACCTGACAATCCTTCTGGACTTCGGCGGGCTGCCGGATCTGGGCGGCACCGATGTGGATGTGCTGCCGCCCGAGGACGTCTCCGCTCAGGACGCCGATGCCGCCGACGGGTCGGACGCGGTGCTGCCCCCTTGGACCTGCGACGCGGAGGGTGGGCCCGGCTGTGCGTGCGAGACGGGCGACGACTGCAACAGCGGTTACTGCATCGACACGCCCGCCGACGGACGCATCTGCGGCCAGCCCTGCACGTCGAGTTGTCCGGCGGGCTACGTCTGCATCCCCAATTCAGGCAGTGATCTCGTCTACTTGTGTTTGCCGCAGTGGCCTGTTCTCTGCAACCCGTGCGACTCGGACGCCGATTGCGCCGCGGTGGGCGCGGCCAAGGCCCTCTGCGTCGATCGCGGGCCGCTCGGACGCTTCTGCGGTGCAGCGTGCGACAAGGATGCCGACTGCCCCGGCGACCACTCTTGCCAATCGATCGTGTCGGCGAACGGCAAGCAGGCCAACCAGTGCGTGCCGCGTCCCACCGAGCAGGGTGTCCCGACCGACTGCAGCTGCTCTCCCGCCGCAATCGCCAGCCAGCTGGGCACGACGTGCAGCGCGGACGTCGAGGGCGGTGGCAACCACTGCGTCGGCGTGCGGCAATGTGGCGAAAAGGGCCTGTCCGCGTGCTCGGCGATCGTCGCGCTGGAGGTCTGCAACGGTCAGGACGACGACTGCGACGGTGACACCGACGAGTTCGCGTGCGACGACGGAAACCCTTGCACCACGGACGCTTGCGATGCAGCGCTCCTGACATGCGGCCATACGGCAACCGCCGGCGGCTGCGACGCCGACGGCAACGCCTGCACCGAAGGCGACTCGTGCGCCGACGGCAAGTGCGTCCCGGGTGGCGGCAAGACCTGCAACGACGGCAACCCCTGCACATTGGACGCGTGCGACCCCGCTCAGGGCTGCACTGCGAAGGCTGACGATGGCTTGGGCTGCGACGACGGTGACCTGTGCACGGTGGGCGACGTTTGCCATCAGGCGCAGTGCGACGCAGGCATCCCCAAGAACTGCACGACGGGCAGCGCGTGTCAGACGCCCGCGTGCAACCCCTCGACCGGACAGTGCTTGCTGGACCCCAAGGCTGACGGCATCGCCTGTGACGACGGCAGCGCCTGCACCCAGGCCGACGCGTGCAAGGCGGGCAAGTGCGCCGGAGAGGCCGTGGACTGCAACGATGGCGCAGCGTGCACCCTCGACACCTGCGATCCCACCAAGGGCTGCCAGCACACCGCGTCGACGGCGGCTTGTGACGACGGCAACGCCTGCACCGACCAAGACACGTGTCTGGAGGGCGCTTGCCAAGGCAAGGCCAAGCCCGTGTCCACCTGCGACGACGTAAACCCTTGTACCTCAGATGGTTGTGACCCGAAGACCGGCTGCACCCACTCGGCCAACCAGGCGGTCTGTGACGACGGCAACCCATGCACCGCCGGCGACACCTGCAAGGACAAGTCGTGCGTGCCCGGCAGCAACACCTGCCAGTGCCAGCAGGACATGGACTGCAAGGACGACGGCAACTTGTGCAACGGCACGTTCTACTGCGACAAGTCCAGCGCCCCGTTCCAGTGCAAGGTCAATCCGGCCTCGGTCGTGACGTGCAACACTGCGGGCGACGGCCCGTGCGCTGCAACGACCTGCAATACGCTGTCGGGCAAGTGCGGACCGGTCCCCGCCGCCGACGGCAAGGCCTGCGACGCCGACGGCAGCGTCTGCACCGCAAACGACGCGTGCAAGTCCGGCGTGTGCGTGGCAGGAGCCGCCCAGACCTGCAACGACGGCAACCCCTGCACCAACGACGCGTGCAACGCCAAGACCGGCTGCCAGAATGTCGCCAACTCTGCCGCTTGCGACGCCGACAGCAACGGCTGCACGACGCCGGACAACTGCAAGGCCGGCGTCTGCGTGGCCGGCAGCGCAAAGGTCTGTGACGACGGCAAGTTCTGCACGGTCGACAGCTGCGTCGCGGCGACCGGCACGTGCGTCTTCGCAGGTGGCGCCCAACAGGGTCAGGCCTGCGACGCCGACGGCAGCGTCTGTACGGTCGACGACAGCTGCGATGGGGGCGTATGCCAGGCGGGAGGCGCACTTGCGTGCGACGACGGCAACGCGTGCACCATCGACGCGTGTCACCCCATCATGGGCTGCCAGCCGGCCAACGCCGCCGACCAGACCAGCTGCGGCGTCGGGATGTGGTGTGCGACAGGGGTGTGCGTCAAGGCGCCGTCCTGCGGCGACACGGTCGTCGACAAGCCCGCTGAGCAGTGCGACGACGGCAACCACATCGACGGCGACGGCTGCAGCGCGACCTGCCAGTCCGAAGTGGCGGTCAAGCCGGTGGCGGGCGAGCTGGTCATCACCGAAATCATGTATGCGCCCAACGTGTCACAGGCGAACGAGTGGGCGGAAGTGCGCAACATCACGTCGAAGCCCCTGTTGCTCGAGGGCCTGTACTTCGGCGACGGCGACGGCAACAGCGTCAAGCTCGCCAAGCCGGGCTTCGTGGTGCAACCCGGTGCTGTCGTCATCATCGCCGCGTCCGCCACTCCGGGCGGAGCCGGGGGAGCGACGGCAGACTACGCCTATGGCTACAACCCCAATGGCGGCGTGCAGTTCGGCAACAACGGTGACTCCGTGTGCCTGGGGACGGCCGCTACCGGCATCTGCACGACCAAGGCCATCGCTGCGGTCACGTACGGCGTCTCGGGCGCTTGGCCCAAAACCACCACCGGCAGCAGCCTGTCGCTCGACCCCGGGAAGACCACCAACGTCGAGAGCAAGGTGGGCGGCAACTGGTGCCTGGGCACAGTTCCGTTCGGAGCCAACAAAGATCTTGGCACGCCCGGCAGCGCCAACCCCGCCTGCCTGTAGCGATTCCGCGCGCGTCCGGTCCGCCTCCGGTCGGGCGGCCTTGGTGGCGCCGCGAGCCCCTCGCCCATCAGCGCACATAGAAGCGCGCATTCCAGTTCGATCCGCAGGAAGTGTTCGAGTACGTGCCGTTGCAGTAGTTGCCCAGGCAGTCGGCAGCCGGAGGCCCGGGCATGCGGCAGATCTGGTTGTAGCCACAGCCCGTCGAGTTGCACCCGGCGCGGTCGAGGCCCATATACGCGCCGGATCCCTGCCACGGCGAGGCGCCGCAATCAATGCAGCTGGCGAATCCCGACATCATGTTGTCGGTGCCGTTTCCGGGGATCGTGGTCAGGCGGATCGTGTCGCCTTCGCCGCTGCTGCTCGGATTCACGTCGGCGTACAGGCAGGTGCCGCGCCGCAGGATGTCGTCCCAAGCATTCGAGGTTCCTGCGTCGCCTGCGTCCGCGTTGCCGGTCTCACAGGCATCGGTGCCGTGCACGCTGACGATGCCGGTGGAGAAGAACGTACTGAACGCTCGCGCCTGACTGTTCAGCATTGGCCAACGGCGCCAGCCCAAGACGGACCCGCTCGCGCCGGTGTTGGTCGACTGGATCATCAGCTGCGTGCCTTGGACCAGCCAGTCCGCGGGGCTCTTGTAGTCCTTGGCGAAGCGGTCGGGGAAGACACCATACTCGGTCTGCGTGGTCCAGAACTGCTGATTGTTGTAACCGACGCTGTTGCCGTCGTTGGGGGCGATGTTGCGCACCAGCGTCCACCCGCCGCCGTCGGTCGTCATGTCGCAGTAGACCTGAATTGAGCCGTTGCCGAACGGACCGTCGGGATCGATGGAATAGACGCCGTCCTTGGCCGACGGATCCTGAGCCAGCGCCTCTTTGCAATTCTTGGGCGCCAAGTCGATGGCCATTGCAAACCAGAACTTGCCGTTGCAGAAGTAGACCGATTTGTCTTTGGTGTTCGCGTACATGTAGCCGAATTTGGTGGCGTCGCATGCCTCCGGTGCGCTCTCGGCGGTCGGCAACCCGAACATGCCCTGAACCAGAAGGGTCCCGGTCGCGGCCACCTTCTTGCCCGACATGGTCGAGACGTTCAGGCTCCAGCCGTTCAACTGACCGTCGATCGCGTTGTTCAGGAAGCCGGAATCGATGACCTGCAAGTACCACTTGCCCTTGGGGTTCTGGCCTACCCAGCTGGTCAGGTCGCCCGACACGGTCTTGGCGGGCGACGGCCAGGTCGTCTTCACGGCGGTCCCCTTGGCAGACTTGTCCCACAGCGTGTACTTGGCCCCCGTGGGGTCGAGCAGCAGGATCTTCAGATTGGCGGTGTCGCTGTTCGCCAGGTCCACCGAAACCGTCAATGCCTGCGCGATACCCAGGTCGGGCACGTCGACCGAATCGCTGACGCCCACGGGATTGTTGTCGGGAATGCCGATGCCGGTCTTGGCGGACTTCACGACGTCCGTGAACTGGTTGGTCAGCGCACCCGACGAGATCTCGTCGAGGCCGTCGCCAGGCAGCGCGGTCGGGTCCATCGCGACGACGCATTCGTACGAGCCGTCCGCCTTCAACCCCTTGATCACCAAACCTGTTCCGCACGACACGCCCAGCTTGGCCTGATTCGGCAGGCCGTCGAGGTCCGCGTATGCACCGGACAGCGCCACCGCCGCCAGTGCAGAGGTCTTCGTGTAGGCCGACAGATCGGGACCACCGTCCAGGTCGGCGAACTTGCCCGTCAGGGCAACCGTCGCAAGAGCCGACGTCTTTGCAAACACGGAGAGATCGGGCGCCCCCGCAAGATCCGCGTAGTTGCCGGTAGCCGCGACCTTGGCCAGCGATGCCGACTTCGCATATGGCGCCAGTACGTCCGCAGACAAGTGCGACAGCGCGACACACCCCGAGCAGTCAAGCCCTTCGGCCAGCGCCGCCCGCAGCGCGAAGGGTGAGGCGGACATCGGCTTGCGCGCCAATTCGGGGTCGGCGCCGACCTGCACCGCCAGCCAGACCGCCTGTTGCGCCAGAACTTGTGGGGTCAGGGCCTCCTGACTGCCAAGCGCGTGGCTGAAGCTGCCCCCCTTCACAGCAGCCTGGACGGGGCCCTCGGACCACACGGCTTGGCCGCCGGACTCGACGGCGAAGAGCCTGAAGGTCAATGCATAGTTTCCGTCGGCGACCGGCCCGCCCCCTGTTGCGAACAGCGCGCCCTCTACCTGAACAAAGGCGGGCACTGCGGCGTGCGCCGGAACCGCCGATGCCCCCGCGACAAGGACTGCAAGAACGAGGGAAGGCATGTGCCGAGCGAACCGTTGCCTCTTGGCCATCGGAAAACTCCATGGGGACGGCGCAGCGCCGAGGTTTGGCATCAGGCTAAACCGTACACTATCGCGCCGCAATCGCGAAAAAGTCTGGAAGAATCACGCTATCTGGTCGGCGATTAGTTCCTGCGGAATGGCCCGCCGTACTTCGTGGTCGGCTCGGGCGGAGCCTGGGGCTCGTCTGGCAGACCACCGTACTTCTCGGCGGGGACGGGATCTGGCATGGGCTGCGGGTCCGGCTCGGGACCGCCGTACTTGGCCGCCAGGCCTGGATCCGGTGCGGGATCCGCGGGTTCGTCCTTGCGTCCTGTGCCGCAACACCCAGGAAGCGTGGCAGCGGCAGCCCCGACCGTGGCAACCGCCCACAAGGCCGCAGACTTGTTCAGGATCTCAACCAGGAAGGAGCGTCTCGATCGCGATGCGTACGCCACGGCTGCCTCCGCTCTCGTCATCCCACAGGCGCGCTGCCTAATTGCACTTGCCGGCAAGGCACGTCTTGTTGGTGCCGCAGATCATGCCGTCGGGCAGGTTCTGCGCCAGACACTCTCCGGCGGTGCAGAGGTCGGCCGTGCAGGGGTTGTTGTCGTTGCAATCGACCGGCTGCTTGGCCGCGCAGTTGCTGGACATGGAGCACGAGAGCTCGCCCCAAGCATCGGTGCGAATGACCCACAAGCCCGCGGCGTAGCCAACGTCGCCGGGACCCGACAGGCCCAGAGCGATGCCGCCGTCGGAAAGCACGGTCATCACGCTGGCAGACTCGTCGGCGCCCTTGCCCTGATCGTAGCTCCGCTTCCAGACCGTGTTGCCGCTGGAGTCGAGTCGCACCAGCCTGCCGTCGGACGGCTTGCCGCCCTTGCCGGACACCAGCAAGTCACCGCCCGGCAGCACCGCCAGCGCACTGGCCACCTCAAGTCCGGCCGCCGTCAGCGTGCGCGTCCACACGACCTGACCGGCGACGTCCAGACGGGTCGCCCAACCTTGGGTCGTCTGATCCGCCAGCGTCGTCGTGCCGACCACCACGAAGCCCCAGCCGCCGGGCGTATTCGCAGGCAACACTGCGACTGCGTTGGGAATCTCGGACTTGCCGACTTCGCCAAGTTGCTTGGTCCAACGCACCTTGCCGGTGGCATCCGTCCGCACGAGCCAGACGTCTTCTTGACCGGTGGGGCCAGTGCGAGCCGCGATCAGCGACCCGAAGCCGCCGGGCATCAGTCCGTCCAGCCACACGACCGCGCGCGCGTGCTCGGATGAGCCGTTGCCGTACCACTTGTGCCACATCAGCTTGCCGTCGATGTCGGTGCGCACCACGTAGGCGTCGCCCGCACCCGCGCCCGCCTCGCCCTGCGATGCCGTGCTGCCGGTCAGCAGGTAGCCCGCAGGTCCGGCCGGGCCCTCGGGAATCGCCGCTAGCGCCCCGGCGAGCTCAGCGCCCGTGCCGCCATACATCGTCGGCGACAGGACGATGCCTGACGGTGACACCCGCCACAGCACCAGATCGGTGTCGCCTTGGCTGGTCTGGTTGGTGCGGCCAATGATGGCGAAGCCCGAATCGGGCCGACGCACCATGCCACGCGGCACCTCACTGGTCGCGCCGCCGCCCAGCGTCTTCTTGAAGTAGAGCGAACCGTCTGCATAGAAACGCGCAAATCCGATGTCCGGATTGGCCGTCGAGCCCGTGGGGAACAGAACGACCAGGCCCCCATCGGGAGCGTTGACCAGACTGACCGGGTCGGCCGTCATGTCGTACGTGCCCCAGGTCTTGGAGAACAGGCGGTCGCTGCCTTGCGGAACGCACTGGCCGGACTGACACACGGCGGAGTCGCAAGCCTTCGGCCCGGGGCAAAGCCCGGTGAACGCCTGATGCGTGCAGCCCTGATCCACGTCGCACTCGTCGGTGGTGCAGGCGTCGCCGTCGTTGCAGTTCTGCGGGTTGGCGACCGCTTCGCAGCTGCCCTCTGCCGTGCACACGCTGCCCAGCGTCCGGGTGAGCCCGGTGCAACCGCCCACGGCGCAAGTGGTTCCCGTCACGACCGGCGCGTGCCCGCAGCCCAACCCGGCCGAGCAGGTGTCGAACGTGCAAGAAGCGTCGTCGTTGCACTGGGCCCGCGCCATGCCGAGGCACTCGCCAGAGGCGCCGCACTCGGGATTGCCCCAGCCATCGGTCCGCAGGATCCAGCCGTCTTCGCTCGATGCCTTGCCCTTGGACCGGGTCCACCCCACGACCGCAAGGCGGCCGCCGGGCAGGGCCACGACGTCGTTGAACCCGTCAGAGAGGTTGCCGCCGTACGTGCGCGTCCAAACGACCTGCTGCGTAGCGTCCAGCCGAACCATCATGCCGTCAATGTTGGTGGCGTCGAGCTGCTTCTGCCCGGCAAGCACGTAGCCACCGTCGGACAGCTCTGCCAAGCCCCAAGCCGACGCTGCGGCCGTGGTGGGAATCGAGAGCTTGGTCAGCACCTTGCCCGAGCCGTCGAGGCGTACGAACCAGAAGTCCCGGCTGGTGCTGGCCGTCTCTGTGAAGCCCACTGCGCCGTAGGAGCCGTCCGAAAGCGCAACGATTCGGTTGAGACCATCGGGCCACGAGCCGCCGAACGACTTCTCCCACACCACGTGGTGCGCGGGGTCGACGCGCAAGGCCCAGCCGTCGGGATGCGAGGCCGTCGGCAGCTGGGTCTGGCCGGCCACAATCAGGCTGCCGTCGGTCAGCACGACCGCAGACGACAGACGACCATCGACCGACCCGAGCTGCTGGGTATCGACCAAGGCGCCGGACTCGTCGACCCGAACCACCCAACCACGGCTCTTGCCGCCGACAACGCTTGTGCGACCGACCGCGACGTACCCCGCTCCATCGGCACCAGTGGCGGGCATCGCCACGACGTCCCCGGCGTAGTCGTCCAGCGCGCCGGCCACCGTCAGGGTCCACTCGATGGCCATGTCCGCGCTGAGTCGGGCCATGAACAGGTCGCGACCTGTGCCGGGCTGCACGACCTCACCGACCGCAATCCACTTGCCGTTGGGTGCCTTGCGCAGCGCCTTGAGCCCAACCGCCGGGTGATTGGCGAACACGGTTTCCGACGGGACCGAGGCCATGCCCGCCGCCTTGAGAATCCACGGATCGCCTGCCGGGTCGTCCTTCTTGCTGGTACCCGCCGCGACCAAACCGCCATCCGCCAAGCCGACCACGCTGTACAGCACCTCGTCGCCGTCGGTGCCCAAGGCCCACTCGTTCAGCAGCGACGCGCCGGCCTTGCAGGTCGAGGCGATGCACAAGTCGCCGGAGGAACACGCCTGACCGTCGTCGCAGGGCCCGTCCTGATGCTCGAACACGCATCCGTCGATCGGGTTCTTGACGCCGTCGCAGGCGTCGCTGGTGCATACATTGCCGTCGTTGCATGTCTTCATCAGGCCCGGCAGGCAGTCGCCCGCGTCACAGTGGTCGGCCAGCGTGCAGGGGTCGCCGTCGTTGCAGGCGCCCTCGGCCATCGCTGCGTGGGCGCATTCGCCGGTGACCGGGTCGCAGCTGTCCTGCGTGCAGGGCTTGCCGTCGTCGCAGTCCTTTGCCTTGCCCGTGCAGATGCCGTCCGCGCAAGCGTCGTCCCCGGTGCACGAGCTGCCGTCATCGCACGCCACGGCCGCAACTGCCGGCGTCCCCTTGCAAGTACCGTCAGTGCAAAGGTCGTTCTCGGTGCAGACATTGGCGTCGTCACAGGTGGCCTCTTGCGGCAGGGACACGCACGATCCGCCGAAGATGTCGCAGGTGTCCTGGGTGCAGGCGTTGCCGTCATCGCAACCCTTGGCGCAGCCTTTGGCACAGATCTTGGGCTCGCCTTCGGAAGGGGCGGCACACAACCCGGAATCGCAATCGGTTTCCAGTTCGCAAGCGCAGCCGGTGCCGCCGGGACAGGTCGGGGTAATGTCGATGTCCGGGGTCGTGTCGACGTCTTCCGCGTCGGTGTCGCCCTGGGTGTCGGAGTCACTGCCGTCTTCGACGTCGGTTGCGTCGGTGTCGGTCGCATCCGTGTCGACGTCCGCGTCGCTGCCGATGGTACTGTCGCCGTCCGCCAGCGTGTCCGGGTCAACGGTGCCGTCATCAGTCACGCCGTCGGGGTCGACGGTCGTGTCGGCGGCGCCGTCGGGGGGCGCGAACTTGTTCTCGCCAGGCACTTCCTGCGTACAGGCCGCTAGCATCATCAAGAACACGAGCACAACGGTCGGCTTCATGCGGCATCCCCCACGGGCAGCGTGACCGGTCGGGTCCCGGCCTGACGCGACAGAATGCCACGAATCGATGCCGAAATCGAGGCCACGCGGACAATGCCGATGCAAGACCGCATCCTCTACCCATCCGGACCCGGGCGCAGTAGACTACCGCCCCTTTCCCGCGGCCCCAATGCCCGCGATAGACGCAGAAAACCCTCAAGAAATCGAGCAGCCGACGCCATGAACAGCCAGCCGACCGCACCCGTCCTCGCCTCCTCGCCGCGGAATGAGCATCCCCCGCGCAGCGTCGCCGCCATCCGCGAGGCTTTTCTGGCCTACTTTGCCCGCCACGGCCACATCCGCGTCGCCAGCCACTCGTTGCTGCCGCCTGCCGACCCGACGCTCTTGTTCGTCAACGCCGGCATGGTCCAGTTCAAGGACTACTTCACCGGCGCCCGCCCCGCACCGTACAAGACCGCCACCACCACGCAGAAGTGCTTGCGGGTGTCGGGAAAACACAACGATCTCGAGAATGTCGGTCGCACCGCCCGCCACCACACGTTGTTCGAGATGCTGGGCAATTTCTCGTTTGGCGACTACTTCAAGGAGGACGCGGTCCGCTTTGCCTGGGAGTTCCTCACCGACGTCGTGCAGCTGGACAAGTCGCGGCTGGTGACCACGTACTTCGGCGGTAATGCGTCAGTGGCGGCCGATCTCGAAGCGCGCGATCTGTGGATCAAGGTCGCCGGGCTGCCGGCTGAGCGCGTCGTCCCTCTGGGAGAGAAGGACAACTTCTGGGCCATGGGCGAGTCGGGTCCCTGCGGCCCCTGCACCGAGATCTACTTCGACCTCGACCCCAGCCAGGGCCCCAAGGTCACGCTGGCCGACGACGATGGCCGGTACATGGAGATCTGGAACCTCGTGTTCATGCAGTACGATCGCCAGGACGGCGTCCTGACGCCCCTGCCCGCGCCCTGCGTCGACACCGGCATGGGCCTCGAGCGTATCGCGTCGGTGTGTCAGGGCGTCGGCTCGAACTACGACACCGACCTGTTCCACGACCTCATCGCGCTGACTGAGCAGCTGAGCGGCCGCACGCACACGGGCAAGTTCGACCCCGAGAACGTGGTCTCGCGCAATCCCGACATCGAGCAGGACGTGGCGTTTCGCGTCATCGCCGACCACGCCCGCGCCACCGCCTTTCTGATTGCCGAAGGGATCTATCCCGACTCGGAGGGCCGCGGCTTCGTGCTGCGTCGGGTGATGCGCCGCGCGATCCGTTTTGGCCGCAAGTTGGGCATGGAGCAGCCGTTCTTCGCCGAAGTCGCGGCCAAGGTTGCGGATCTGCTGGGCGACGTGTTCCCGGAGCTGCAGGCGTCGCGGGCGCTGATCGTGCGGATCGCGAAGCAAGAGGAGGAGCGCTTTGGCCAGACGCTGGTCGATGGCGAGCGACTGCTGTCGACGGAGATGGCGCGGGTTGAGGCCGAGGGTGCGGCGCGGGTGCTGGACGGCAAGCTGGTGTTCGCGTTGCACGACACACACGGCTTCCCGACCGACCTGACCGCACTGATCGCCGCCGAACGCGGATTCACCTTGGACATGCCGGGGTTCGACAAGGCGATGGCCGAGCAACGAGCGCGAGGCCGCGCGTCGTGGAAGAGCGGTGCCGATGCGACGGCAGCGATCGCCGCCGAGCTTGCGCAAGAGGGCATGTCGACTCAGTTCCTGGGCTACGACCAGGATCAGGCCGAGGGCAAGGTGCTGGCTCTGGTGCACGATGGCGGCCGGGTGGTGCAGGCGACCCCTGGCGAGACCGTGCTGGTCGTGCTGGACCGCACGCCGCTGTACGGCGAGGGTGGCGGCCAGGTGGGTGATCTCGGGTCGTTGGCGTGGGGCGCGGGCGGCAAGGCATGGATCAAGGACACCCAGAAGACCGCCCAGGGCCTGCACCTGCACAGCACCACGGTCGAATCCGGCGTTCTGAACGTGGGCGACATCGTGCGCGTCGACGTCGAGGTCGAGCGCCGGGCGCTCATCCGCGCCGCGCACTCGGCGACCCACTTGCTGCACAAGGCCCTGCGCGACCGACTCGGACCGCACGTCAAGCAGCGCGGCTCGCTCGTCCAGCCCGGACGGCTGCGCTTCGACTTCTCGCACTATGCGGCGCTTACGCCCGAGGAGATCCGCGGCGTCGAGCTCGATGCCAACTGGCAGGTGCTCGCCAATGTGCCCGCCCACGTCTCGCAGTCGTCGATGGACGAGGCGGTGGCCAAGGGCGCGCTTGCGTTCTTCGGCGACAAGTACGGCGACGTGGTGCGGGTGGTGCAACTCGGCGACTCGACTGAGCTGTGCGGCGGCACCCATGTGACGCGTACGGGCGACATCGGACTGATCAAGATTCTGAGCGATTCTGCGGTGTCGGCCGGTGTGCGGCGGGTCGAGGCGGTGTGCCATGTCGGGGCTGTCACGGTCGTGCAGCAGCAGGCCGCAACGCTGGATGGCTTGGCGCGCCGACTCGGCGTGGGCACCGACGCCGTGGCCGACCGACTGGAGAAGCTGCTGGACGGCGCAAAGGCCGCTGCCATCGAGATCGAGCAGTGGAAGGGCAAGGCCCTGACAGCGGCCGCGGGCGGCGGTGGCGCTCAGGCGCAAGAGCAGGCATTCGGCAACGTCAAGGCGGCCTTCCGCGTCGTCGACGGCGCCGATGCGGGACCGCTGCGGACGCTGGCCGACCAGATCCGCGACCAGCTCGGTTCCGGCGTGGTGGCGCTGCTGTCACGGCTGGACGGCGGCAAGGCGCTGCTGCTCGTCGCGGTGACCAAGGACCTGACCGCCAAGGTGCAGGCCGGCGCGGTGGTCGGTGCGCTGGCGCCCCTGATGGGCGGCCGCGGCGGTGGGCGCCCCGACATGGCCCAGGCGGGCGGCAACACCCCGGACGACCCTGCCACGGTGGCCGACGCGTTCTTTGCGCTCGTGGCGCAGAAACTGGCGTAGGAACGGCTCTTTGCACGATGCGAGGCTGACCCGCACCCTCGGCCACCGGGACCCGCGCACCTCTTCGCTGCGGCCTCTGCCGCTGCGTCCCCTTGCGACCTCGCCGGGGCGACCCTAGCATCCGCGCTTCAACCGCGACGCAGGTGAATCGTCGCGCAGGAGGTCGGATCATGCGGTTCTTGGTCAAGCTCGCCGTCGTTGGGCTGGCGCTGCCGCTCGCGACCGTGGCCCTCGCCGCGCCTCAAGCGACCCCGGGTCCCCTGACCTGGCGCGCGTCCGCACAGAGGCCTTCGCCGACGTTCCAGACGCCCGAGCGGTTGGCGATCTCCCCCGACCGGGGACGGTCGGCACTGTGGACGCCCGAGGGCCTGTACCCCCACGCGCCGCAGCACTGGCGAGGCCTTGCGAAGGCGGAGGGCGCCGGACCCGCCACCTACGACCCGTCGACGCTCGCTTGGTACGCAGCGGCGGTGGGCACGCTGGTGCGAGTCGACGCCGACGGTCGCCTTCCCGTTGTCGTACAGGGCGTTCAGGGCACCGACGTGGACGTGCGCGCTGCCCATGGCCTCGCCGTGTCGCGCGAGCCCGACGACCGCATCGTGCTGCACCGCTTCGGCCATGCCGACACGACCCACACGACCCTGCTGCAAGGCGAGGCGTTCCTGCCGCGTTTCTCACCCGATGCCTCGCGCATCGTGGTGTCCGAGACCCGTCGGGGCGAGGGCTGGCTGCGCGTCATCGACCTGACCGGTCGCACGCTTGCGCAGACCCGGGGCCACGGCGCCGTCTGGCACCCCGATGGCCGCCGCATCGTGTTCCAGCGGTCCAGCGATGACGGCGAGCGCATTGTTGCGAGCGATTTGTGGCAGGTGGACGTCGCGACTCGCGCCGAGCAGCGCGTCACCGCCACGCCCGCCATCGCCGAGATCGAGGCCACGCTGTCTCCTGACGGCCACTGGATCGCCTATACCGACGCGCTGACGGGCGACCTCTGCGTCGCGGCGTTCCCGATGGGGAGGAAGTAGCCCATGATGACCCGCAATCGCTTGCATCGCCTCGGGGTCGCCTCACTGCTGCTGGTTGGACTGGCCCTTGCCATGCCTGCAGCCGCGCAGAAAGTGATGCTGAACCCCAGCAACCAGACCTCGAACCCGGTCACTGGCGGGGGGAATGAGGCGCAATACGCCTTGATCAACGCCAACATAGCCGCGGGCATCCTGCAGTCGGCCGGCTTCACGGTGAAGGTCGATCAGGACTTCAACAACGCCCCCAAGAACGCGAATTCGTGGGGTGCCGACATCTTCGTCAGCATGCACACCAACGCAGGCGGCGGACACGGCACTGAGTCGCTCTACAAGACAGACCCAGACAAAGCGGTCGCCAACGCGGTGCAGAACGGCTTGCTGGGTGCGCTGCCCTACCAGAGCCGCGGTCTGAAGGTGCGCACCGACCTGTGGGTGCTGAATGCCACCGACATGCCCGCCACGTTGACCGAGGCCCTGTTCCACGATTGCGGCTCTGCTTCCGGCTTCAAGGGACATCCCCCGGCTGAAGCGGCGTTCCTCAAGAGCGCCGACGGGCAGCTGAAGATCGGCAACGGTGTCGCCAATGGCGTCTGCATGTATTACGGCAAGACGTGCTCTGGCGGTGGACCGGTCGACCCCCCCACCCCAACCGGTGTGCTCAAGGGCGTGGTCTACAAGAACCCCGACGCCGCCAACCGCATCGCAGGCGCAACGGTCACCCTCAATACCGGCGAGAAGACCACTTCGTCCGATACAGGCTTCTGGCAATTCACTTTGAAGCCGGGAACCTACACCGCGACAGCGACCATGACCGGTTACGCCCCCAACAGCTCGACCCGCACTGTAGAGGCCAACCTGGAAGTCTGGGGTAGCATCGGCCTGTCGCCTGCAGAGCCTCCCGCGCCCGACCAGGACGGTGACGGCGTGCCCGATGCGACCGACAACTGCCCGACCAAGTTCAATCCCAGCCAGGCCAACACTTGGGGAACGGCCGAAGGCGATGCGTGCGAGGCCCCGCCCGACCAGGACAAGGACGGCATCCCCGACAGCAGCGACAACTGCCCCACGACGCCGAACCCGGACCAACTGAACACGGACGGCAAGGGTCCCGGCGACGCCTGCGAGCCTCCGCTCGACACCGACGCGGACGGCAAGCCCGACGCTCAGGACAACTGCCCCTCGATCCCGAATCCGCTGCAAGAAGACAAGAACAACAATGGCGTGGGCGACATCTGCGAGCCGCCGGATGCCGACGGCGATCTGGTGCCCGACGGACAGGACAACTGCAAGGTCATGGCCAACCCCAGCCAGACCGACCAAGACGGCGACGGTGTGGGCGACCCCTGCGACAACTGCCAGAAAGTGATCAACTCGGGTCAGGAAGACTCCGACGGCGACGGCGTCGGCGATGCCTGTCCGGTTGCCGTGCAACCCGACGTCACGTCCGACACGGACTCCCTATCAAACGACGCCGCCGACAGTCTGGAGCGCCCGGACGTCGATCGCGACACCGTACAGGTCGTGATGATCCAGCAGGGCAACTCGGGTGGTTGCGATGCAGGTGCGGGCAGTGCCTCGGGAATCGCGGGCCTGCTTTGCCTGGCCCCGTTGTGGGTGGTCCGGCGCCGTCGCATGGCCTGAAGCTTGCTGGTTGCGACAGCGAGCTACGCCTCCGTCACGGCAGGCGGGTCCGTCTCGACCAACCACCCGTCGTGTCCCAGTGGCGTGACCGTCGCCTGAGGACCGAAGGCCTCCGACGCGCCGCCCTTGGCCAGAAGTCGGGCCATGTGCCGCAACCGTCCCTCGGCATCGACGGCAAGCGCCTGCATTCCCACCGCATTCGCCGCCGTGATGCGCCCTTCCGCATCGATCACCAGCACGGACCGGGTCAGACCGTCCAGCAGGTGCAGCAAGGCCAACCGGTCGATGTCCTGACCGCGGGGCTCGCGTGCACGGTCAACCAGCGTCGCGTCCAGCAGCGAGTTGAAGGTCTCCGCGGCGGCGTGGAACTCAACCGGTGCGTCGATGGTTCGGCAGCGCCGGAAGCGATCTCCGGACCGGAAGGCCACGACGGTGGCGTGCAATTCATGCAACGGTTCAATGAGTTGTCGGGTCAGCCGGCGAATGACCACCATGCTCAGGGCGAATCCGAACGTGGCCAGAAACACCGCCGCCCACGCCCCTGCGCGGCCCTGACGTCTCGCATCCTCCTCCTCGGCGACCATCGCCGCACGATGAGCGTCGGTCAGGTCCGTGAGCGCTTGCTGCAGGGCCGTGACGGCCGTGGGCTCCCCCGCAAGCGCAACGTCCTGCAGACGAATGGCGGCGGCGAAGGCCTTCGGTTCCTGCCCATCGATGAAGTGTGCGCCAGTGACCTGCAGGCCCTTGAGAAACTGGCGGCGCTGCTCAGGAGTCGCCCCCGTCCTGGGTACGGCGGCCAAGGTGGAGCGAAGGTGCTCGACCGTCTCGATCCCAGCCACGTTGTGAGAGAGCACGCGTTCCAGCGCGCCGGTCACCCGCGTCAGCAGGGCGATGGCGCCAAATGACGTCATCACTTGGATGACCAGGAACGTCAGGACGGCCAAGCGAATTTCGGTGCGGATGCTCCACATGGCTTACGTCCGTCCGACGATGTTGTGGGTCGCTCCCGGCGCGGAGACCACGACCAGGATATCGTCCTTGCGCAGCGGAGCTTGCGGGTCGGGCTGGACCACCGATCCCTTGCCGTCGACCACGTGGCGAATCGCCACGACCGTGATGCCGAAAGTGCGAGGAAGCGCCAGCTCGATGAGTGAACGGCCGATCATGGCGGGCGGCGGCATGAGCTCGCTGATGACCAGGTCTTCGCCCAGCGGAACCTCTTCGAGGATGCCGTCATAGAGCAGCCGGGTGGCGAAACGCTCGCCGAATGCGCGCTCCGGGTTGACGACCTCGTGGGCGCCGACCAGCCGCAGAATGCGCTCGAGCAGCTCGTCGTTGGCGCGGGCAATGACGCGGCGGGCTCCCAGCTTGCGCAGCAGCGCCGTGACGACAATGGCTCCCTCGCGGGACTCGTCGCCGATGGCGCAAATACACATGTCGCGCTGGGCGGGCACGGCACGCGCAAGGGCATCCTCGTCGGTCGCGTTGAAGGCCGCCGCCTCTGCCGCAAAGGTCGACGCGTACTCGACCGCCTCCTTGCGCTTGTCGACGGCCAGCACCTCGACACCCATGCGCGACAGCGATCTCGCCACCGCCATGCCGAACTGCCCCAGACCAATCACCATCGCTTGCTTGCGCATCCTGCCTCCCACCACCCACGTCTAGCCGACGGCCACTTCGCGCGTCGGCCGCTCCCAATCGCCCCGTTCGCCCCGCGAGCGCGCCACCAGAATGAAGAGCGTCAACGGTCCCACCCGGCCCATGAACATGCAGATCATCACGACGATCTTGCCAACACTGTCCAGTTGGGGCGTCGCACCCATCGTCAGGCCCACGGTGCCCAACGCCGACACGACCTCGAACACCGCGCTGTCGAACGACAAATTCTGCGTCAGCTGCAGCGCGATGAAGCTCCCAAACACCGACATCAACCCCAGCGTCGCCACGGCCGTCGCCTTGTAGATGGAGCCCTGACCGATGGTGAAGCCAAACGCTGTCACCTTGGAGCGTCCGCGCAAGGCGGCAACGACGGCGAGGAGAAGCAGGGCGAGCGTCGTGGTCTTGATACCGCCCGCGGTAGAGGCCGGACTGCCGCCAATGAACATCAACACGATCAGTGTGGTGACGGTGGCGGGGTGAATCGCGGTCAGGTCGACCGAGTTGAAGCCCGCGGTGCGCGGCGTGACCGACTGCAACCACGCATTCGACAAGCGATCGATCACGTCCATGTTTGCCAGCGTGTTGGACCACTCGACCACAGCGATGAAGATAGCAGGCACGATGAGCAGCGCGGCCGTCACGGAAACGACGAGCTTGAAGTGAAGGGTGGTGCGCCTGCGCCGCGCAAGGTCGGGCAGTGCCCAGACGACGGCAGGCCCCAGACCGCCGGCGATAATCAGGGCCGAGACGACCTGCAGGATCAACTCATTGTGCTGATACGGCACGAGATTCAGGGTCTGCAGCCCGAACCCGGCGTTGCAGAAGGCGGACACTGAGGTAAACGTAGCCTCCCATGCCGCCGCGCCGACGTCATGTCCTTCGAACAGCAGCATGGGAAACAGCAGCGCGGCCCCGGCCGCTTCGATCGCAAACGTGACGATCAGCACCTTGCGCAGCGAGTCCTGCAGGCGGCTGCGATCGTCGGCGCTCAGCAGCTCGACCAAGCTTGCCTCGTGTCGCAGGCTAAGGCGCCGCCCCAACAGCGAGAACGCGGCGGTCGAAAACGTCATGATCCCCAAGCCGCCGGTCTGGATGAGGATGACGATGAAGACTTGGCCCAAGCCGCTGAAATCCTTGCCGGGGTCCAGGGTGTTCAGGCCAGTGACGCAGGTGGCGCTGACGGCGGTGAACAGGGCGTCGATGGCCGGCACACCGTGCGGACCCGTGGCACTGATCGGCAACGCCAACAGCAACCCACCGAACGCGCACAGGAATACAAAGGTGACGACGAGGGTGCGGCCGGGGTCGTCCACCAGCGACTCCCACCACGACGTGTCGTCGGATGCATCGGCGGTGGCCTCGAGGCGCAACGCCAGCAGCGCCGCGACCACAGGCGGAAGGCTGGCGAGCGACATGGCGACCCGCAGGTCGGCGCCCAACAGGGCCAGCAGCACCGCCAAAGCAGTCGCTCCCAACCCCGCCGCCCCCAAGACCATCGCCTGCTTGCGATGACGCGACGGCAGCGCTGCGCCCCAAGTCACGGCGAGCACCGAGGCCAGCGCCGCGGCAGAAAACGCGCCGGCCCAACCCAAGGTGCCGCGGGCAAAGCCACTGGGAACAGAGGCGAACCAGATCAACGAGAGGGCGATGGCAGCCCCTTGCAGCGACTCGGCATGTAGGCGCGGTGCATTGGGGTCCGGCGGCGGCCGCCCGGGCGACCACAGCCACACAAGCAGCGACGCACTGGCGATCAGCAGCCCCAGCGTCAGGAACGGCGTCGTTGTCAGCACGGGAATGGACAGTGCGCCCAGCCCCAGAGCCGCGACCGTCATCGGCCACCGGCCCCGCGAGGCTCCCAAGTACGCCGACCATGCGCCCAGAACGTACAGCGCAGCCAAGCCGCCGATGGCAAGCTGGCCCCAACGGAACCACTCAGGTGGCGGGACCCACACCAAAGGTCGGGCGTACAGCCAGGACAGCAGCACCATCATGCCGGGACCCAGCACCACGAGCGCACCGCGACGCCGCGCCAACGGCGCAGACGCTTGGGACCCGGTGGACCCGACAGGCGTGAGGTTAGGCGGCGGCATGAGTGCCGGCATGGGCGACTCCCGAGGAGGCGGCAAGGACACAAGCGAACCGCAGACGGCGGCAAGTGCCCTGGTGGCGTGGGGCGCCCGGGTCGGGCGGTCACCCTCGCGGCCGTTGGTTCCAAGTCAGCGCCAGCAACAAGATGGCGGCGACGGTACAGGCTAGGATCGCGTAGAGCACCAAGTTCCAGCCCGCGACAAGTCCCAAAGTATCGCGGTAGTGGTGCACCATCCAGCCAAAGCCCTTGGCCTGGGCGGTGCGCCCCAAGTAGCCGAACAGTCCCACGAAGCCAGCCGCCGTGCCAACCGCCTTCTTCGACGTCAGGTCCAATGCCGACACACCCAAGAGCATGACGGGCGGATACACGAAGAAGCCGACGACGCCCAGCAGCGTGAAGTCGAGCCACAACCGACCAGGCGGATTCAGCAGGATGCCCCAGAAGGCAAACAGAATCGGGATCATACAGAGCAAGCTGACCATGCCTCGCCGACCGCCCAAGCGGTCCGACAGCCAGCCCATCAGCAGCGTGGACGGAATCCCCGCGAACTCGATGACCATGATCGCGAGGCCGCCCGACTCCAGCGACCCGCCCTTGACCTCCCGCAGGTAAGACGGCCCCCAGTCCAACATGCTGTAACGCACCACATACACAAAGAAATTCGCTGTCGCCACAAACCACAGCGCGCGATTGCGCAGCACATGGACGACCAACAGCTCGCGGAACGAGAGGTCGGTCTCACCGGTGCCGTGGTGCCGCTCATGCTCAGTGAAATCATTGCGATAGGTCTCGATCGGCGGCAAACCGACGGACTGCGGGGTGTCGTGCAAGCGCAGCAGGATGTAGCCGGCGCCCACCAGAGCGATCACGGCCGGGACGTGAAAAGCGTACTGCCATCCCCAGTTGCCCGCGGCCCAGGCGGCCATCACCCCCGCGATGCCACCGCCAACGTTGTGGGCGATGTTCCAAGCGGCAAAGACCGATCCGCGCTCGCGCACGCTGAACCAGTGCCCCATCGCTCGCCCGCAAGGTGGCCAGCCCATGCCCTGCACGAAACCGTTCAGTGCCCACAACGCCAGATGCAACGGATAGCTGGCGACCGAACCAAACGCGAAGTTGCACAGTGCCGTCAACAACAGTCCCAGCGCCATGAAGGTGCGGGCATTGGAGCGATCGGACACCGCGCCCATCACGAACTTGCCGATCCCGTAAGTGATCGCCGAGACCGCCAGGATGCTGCCGATCATGTCGTGATCGTAGTGCAGCGCCCCACCGACGTCCTTGGCGACCGTCGAGAGGTTGTTGCGCACGACATAAAACGTCGCATAGCCCAGAAAGGTGGACTCGAGCACGGCCCAACGGAACCAGGGATAGCGACGCGCGATCTCGTGGGCAGGCAACGGCGGTGCCGGCGGCGGTGGAGACAGCCATGAACGCGGTGATCTCAGCCAGTTGGACACGCACGGACCTCCGGCAACATCACGGCACTGGGTGGGCCTTGTTCTGGCGCACACCAAAGTCCTTGGACGTCACGGCGGGAAAGCCGGGCTCCGCGACATCGCGGATACGCACGACCAGCCAGCCCTGAGCACGGGCGTAATCGGCCATGCTTTGGGTCTGATCGGGAGCGACGAGCTCATCGGGGTTGACGATCAGGCGCAACCCTTGGCTGGACTC
>JBMOIG010000031.1:0-36726 GCA_049317445.1 Myxococcota bacterium
GATCGAGGACGTCGTCGAGGCGTTCGTGACCGAGCGCATCCTGGACGGCGCACTGCAGCCCGGCGCCGACGTGATCCTGACCGTGACCGATGGCCGACTCGAGCTGCATCCCCATGCGGCCGTCGAGCCCGCAGAGCTTGCGTCGCTGCCCTGTTGAGACCTTCCGGCTTGCCAGACGCGTCACCGGCAGGCACAAGACCCCGCGCAACCTCCCCTTTCCCCATGGACACCGACATGATCGCCGACCCGAATGCTCCTCAGATCCCGACCGGCCAGGACGACAGCGACGTCGAGGGCGAGGGCCGCCGCGACCGTTATGACTTCGGCCGCATCGAGGCCCGCTGGCAGGCGTGGTGGCTGGAGCACAAGCCGTTCCGCGCCGACATCGACCCCAGCAAGAAGAAGGTCTATGTCCTCGACATGTTTCCGTATCCGTCGGGCGCCGGGCTGCACGTCGGCCACCCGGAGGGCTATACCGCCACCGACATCTACTGCCGCTTTCTACGCTCGCGCGGCTGCAGCGTGTTGCACCCGATGGGCTGGGACGCGTTTGGCCTGCCCGCAGAGCAATACGCGATCCAGACCGGCACGCACCCGACCGTCACAACGGCCCGTAACGTCGACAACTTCCGTCGCCAGATCCGCAGCTTGGGCTTCTCGTACGACTGGGACCGTGAGGTCGACACCACCGACCCGGGCTACTACAAGTGGACGCAGTGGATCTTCCTGAAGCTGTTCGAGCGCGGTCTGGCCTATCAGTCCGAGATCCCCGTGAATTGGTGTCCTGCCCTTGGCACGGTGCTGGCGAACGAAGAGGTGATCGACGGCAAGTCCGAGCGCGGCGGGCACCCGGTCGAGCGGCGGCCGATGCGTCAGTGGATGCTGAAGATCACGGCGTACGCGGACGAATTGCTGTCGGGCATCGACGATCTGGACTGGCCTGAGGGCATCCAGGCGATGCAGCGCAACTGGATCGGCCGATCCGAGGGCGCCGAAGTCGACTTCGAGATCGAGGCGGGCAGTGGCATCGACACCAAGCTGCGCGTCTACACCACGCGTCCCGACACCCTGTTCGGCGCGACGTACATGGTCGTGGCGCCCGAGCACGCGTTGCTGGACCGGTTGTGCACCGACGCACAGCGCGAGGCCGTGCAGGCGTACGTCGAGGGCGCCCGCCGCCGCAGCGACCGCGACCGCCAGGACGCCAACAAGGAGAAGACGGGCGTATTCACCGGCCGGAACGCGATCAACCCTGTGAATGGCAAGGCGATTCCGATCTGGGTCGCGGACTATGTGCTGGGCGGCTATGGCACCGGCGCGATCATGGCGGTGCCGGCGCACGACGAACGCGATTTTGCCTTTGCCAAGACGTTCGGCCTGCCCATTGTTGCGGTCCTGTCGGCCGATGGCCAAGCCGTGGCGACGCCGCAGACCGAGGCGACAACGGAGGACGGCTTCGCGATCAATTCTGGCGAGTTCAGCGGACTTGCGACCCCAGAGTTCAAGAAGCGCATCACCTCCTGGCTGCTCGAGCGCGGGCTGGGTCAGGCGCGGGTGAACTACAAGCTGCGCGACTGGGTGTTCTCGCGCCAACGGTACTGGGGCGAGCCGATCCCGATCACCTATGCGGTCAGCCCGGTCGACGCGTCGGCCGCCGACTTCGACCCCAAGCGCGACCCGCACGTGATCCACTACGAAACGCCGATTCCGCTGGATGCAAGCGAGCTTCCGCTGGTGCTGCCCGACACGGCCGACTTCCAGCCGACTGGCGACGCTGAGCCGCCGCTGGCGCGCTGTCTCGACTGGCGCTTCTTCCGCAAGGATGGCCAGTGGTTTGCGCGCGAGACGAACACGATGCCGCAGTGGGCGGGGTCGTGCTGGTACTACCTGCGTTATCTGGACCCGCACAACGACCAGGCGCCGGCGTCCAAGGAAGCGATCGAGCACTGGCTGCCCGTCGACCTGTACGTCGGTGGCGCCGAGCACGCGGTCCTGCACCTGCTGTATGCCCGCTTCTGGCACAAGGTGCTGTACGACTGCGGTGTGGTGACGACCCCGGAGCCCTTCAAGCGTCTGATCAATCAGGGCATGATCCTGGGCGAAGACGGCGAGAAGATGTCGAAATCTCGCGGTAACGTGATCAACCCCGACTCGATTCTTGCGGCGCACGGTGCGGATGCCTTCCGCTTGTACGAGATGTTCATGGGGCCGCTGGAGCAGGTGAAGCCCTGGCAGAGCAACGGCATTCAAGGCACCAAGCGGTTCATTACCCGGGTGTGGGGCCTGTTCGACAAGCCCATCGTGGACACCGCCGCCGACGCAGCCCTTGAGCGCGGGATGCACAAACTGGTCAAGAAGTTGACGGAAGACACCGACGGCCTGCGCTTCAATACCGCCATCGCGGCGATGATGGGGATGCTGAACGAGCTGTCGCGCATGGAAGCCCTGCCGCGCAAGGCCATCGAGACGTTCGTGATTCTCGTGGCCCCGTACGCGCCGCACTTGGCCGAAGAGCTTTGGGAGCGTCTGGGCCACGCGCCGTCCGTCAGTCAGGTGCCGTGGCCGACGTTTGACCCCGCGCTGTGCATCGACGACACGGTCGAGCTGCCCGTGCAGGTCAACGGCAAGCTGCGCGCGAAGCTGGTCGTGCCGCGCGACGCCGACCGCGACACGTTGGAGGCGCTGGCGCTGCAGAACGAGTCGGTGAAGCGCTACACGGAAGGCCAGCAGATCCTCAAGGTGATTCTGGTGCCGGGGCGCATGTTGAGCTTCGTGGTCAAGGCGTAGCCGAACCCGACGCGCGCTCGGTCACACGCCGTCGCCCGCCAGCCCCGCGATCAAGTCGTCGACCACTTGGAACAGCCGCTGGTTGCCGTCTTGCTGCCACGCCGCAAGCGCTTGGGTGAATTCCGCAGCGCGATCGAGCAGCTCCTGCACGTCCTGCCGCGTGACCTCCAGCCGACACAGCCCCCAACCCAGCTTCTGCAGATAGCGCGCATTCAGCACCTGCTCGAACTGGCCCTCCAGCGGCACGCTGAGCACGGGCTTGTGCAAGTACACGCACTCGCTGAGCAATGAGAAACCGCCCCCCGCCACGACCGCCCGCGCCGAGGCCAGGTGGTCGACGAAGCGCGTCTCAGAGAAGGGTTGGTGGCGCAGGTTGCCGTCCACCTCCTCCTCCTGAATGCCACGGCGCATGCCGTAGACCAGAAACGGCTGTTGCGGGAAGGACTTGAGCACGTTGGCCAGACTCTCTGCGTGCTCTCCCGATTGGTAGACCAGCACGTGGGAGCCTTCCGTTGGACGGGCCGCCAGCACCTCGGGGCGCAGGATCGGCGGCACCAGCGTCGTGCGCTCTTTGCGGACCAGCGGGTGAAAGAACGTCGTGATCACATAGTGGTGCGCGCCCGGCAGCTTGGCCTTCACGATACCCTTGGCCAACAGGAACTCGGGCATCGCCCCTTCCAGCACGTCGTTCTCGTGGAAACAGCGGTTCAGGATCTGCATGTTGTCGATGCTGATCACGGGCAGTCGCTGGATCTTGGCGTACAGGTAGCTCCACGACTCGAAGTCCGAGATCACCAACTCGGGCCGGTAGTCGTCCAGCAGCTCGAAGTACGCCGCCACGTTCTGCGGCACGCCGTCGCCCAGGCCGATCAGGTTGGACCACGCCGTCTTGGTCTTGCGGACGGCGTTGTCTTCGTAGATCAGGTGCCAGCCGTGGATCTCGTGCACGCCGTCGAAGTGCTTGCGCAGCATGTCGTACGCGCGACCACTGACCATGATCTCGACCGTGTGGCCGGCCTGCAGCAGGTGCTCGATGACCACGCGGGAACGGGTGGCGTGGCCCATGCCCTCGCCGACGACACCGTAGAGGATGCGCACGTGGGCTCCTGGATGTGGGGCAGTGCGGCGGCTACTTCAGCTCGATCTGGCGCAGCAGCACGACCATTTTCTCTTGCAGGGCTGCGAGCTTGACCTCGTTCTCGACCAGACGCTTGGCCACGTCGGCCGCCTTCTTGCTGACGCCCTCCAGCTGGGTCAACAGCTGCTTGCGCAGGGCCGCAGCCACCACCGCGTCGGGCAGGGCGTCCAGGTTGGACTGGATGCGCTGGGCCTCGCGCTCGAGGATCTCCCGCTGTTCGCGCAGGCTCTGTGAGTCGGCCTGAATGCGCGCGACGTCGTCGTAGATGGCGATCAGCTCGCGGATCGGGCCGGCGATGGCGTCTTCGGGCTTGGCGTTCTGCAGGAAGAAGCGGAAGGCCGTGACCACCGTCGGCGTCAGGCCGGCTTCTACGAACTCGACCGGTGTCGACTCGACCAACTGCGCCTCGCCCTTGGCCTTTGCCTGGATGCGCACCGGCAAGTAGATCTCGCTGCCCGCCTTGACGATGTCCTTGGGCGGGTCCTGCATCGTCATGCCGCCGGTCAGGCCCAGCTTGACGTACGCGACCGACTCCTGATCCCGGTTCGAGTCGATGGCGACGGTGCGCGTGTAGACCCGCTTGCCCTGAATGGTGATGCGGCCGTCCACGACCTTGACCAAACGCAGCTCGTCGGTGCGCGACTCGGTCTGGATGTTCACGGCGAACCCGCCTTCGCGGGCGTAGGGGATGAAGGCCGTCTCGTCCTTGCCGACCCGGCCGATGAAGCCCTCACCCGCGAACGTACCGTCGACGTACAGCGTAATGGGACCGCCCTCCAGGGCGCTGTCCTTGCCGTTGCGCAACAGCACCGCGCGGAACGGGGCGGCCCCCGACGTGGGCTCGCGGAACAGGAACACGTCCTGGCCATCGACCTTGCGCGACACGATGTTGACCAACGCGGCCGAGCGATCGGGAACGGTGATGGGCGTGGTGGCCTCGTAGGTGTACAGCGCGCCGACCTCCTTGCCCGTGACCAGCGCCTGCGCCGAGCGGATCATGGCCTCGCGCTTCTGGGATTCCTCGGCCACCTGCTGGCGGTCGTACGAAGGTCCGGCGGCGGGCTTGGGCATCGGGCGAGAAGCGCTGGGCGCCGCCGACTTCTTGGCGCGGTAGGAGGGGGCTTCCGCCTTCTCCCTCTCGTCGTAGGCTCCGGCGGACTCGGCCATGGGCGGCGGCGACGGCGGGGCCATCTCGTAGCCCACGTCGGGCTCAGGCGGCGCATCGGCGGTGGTGGGCAGGCGCGAGGTCAGGTCCGGGCGCGTGACGTGGTGCGGGGTGTGGAGGTCGTAGCGGAACGACAGCGGCGAGCCGACGACCAGCGTCAGGTTCACGTCCGTCCAAGGCTCGCCGCTGACGTTGTCGACGATGGCCCAACCCTGCAGCTGCACGCCCTTGCCCGACTCAACCCAAGCGCGATAGGCCGGCCGCCAGATCGGAACCTCATGAATGTAGGAGACGATCAGGTCGTGCGACGAGTCGCCCGCCAGCCGGATCGTCAGCGTCACCGGCTTCCACGCGCCGTCGGACCGTGAGATCTCGAGCGACTGCTGCAGCCCCACCGACAGTGTCCGGTCGCCGATGGTCACGCGCTGCACGCCGGCCACCGGAGTCGTCACCAGCTCGTCCTCGCCGTCCATCAGGGTCAGCATCGCGGTCGGCTGCTGTTCGCCCTTGTCGTTGGGGCGGTTGCTCATCTCCACGCCCACCACGCGCCCGGCGAACGTGCCGTCGGTGGTTTCGACCTCGATCTGGGCACCGCGCAGCACCGGCAGCAGGGCCGTCATCCCCGTGGCGTTGCGGACCTGAGGCGGCAGCTCGGCGGCCAGGCTGTCACCCGACCGCTCGACCGGCAGCGACACCGACGACGGCACGCCGCCCGACAAGTCCAGAACGGACAGGGACTTCAGTACGTCGTTGATCTGGTCGGGGCGCACGCGCAACTCGACAGCCTCGCCCCTGACCGTTCCACGCCGCTCGAAGTACCCGACGCCGTTTTGGTACAGCACGACCTTGCTGATCGGCAGGTTCTGCGTGGTCTGCACGGCCGCTGCACCGCAGCCTGCGAGCGCAACGCCCAGCAGACCGGCAGACACGCTCGACATCACCAGAATCACGCAGGACAGGCGCATCGGAACCATCGCGACCTCATCGAACCGCTTGGGCGGACTGTGGTTGAAGTGGTAGCACAACTGGTCGGAACGGAACAGATGCGAGCGTTGCCGATGCGGTTTCGATCCCCCATGCTGCCCCCCATGGAGCAGCCCACGCTACGAGGAGTCCGAATGATCGTCGGTGCGGTGGTGACGATGCTGGTGGTGTTGCTGCTGGTGGCCAACCTCGTTGGGTGCTCGCTGTCGGCTCCGGTGTGGCGCGGTCCGACGTCGGACCACTTCGACGGTGAGCGGTTTCGCAACGAGGGAGAGTCGGAGCACGCTGGCTTCGGCTCGATGGTCAAGTGGATGGTCAGCCGCGACCCAGGGCCGTGGAAGGCCGTGACCGATGCGCCCTTTGGTCCGCTGCCGCCCGCGCGCGTGGGCGCGGGTGAGCTGCGCGTGACGTTCGTGAATCACGCCACGGTGCTGGTGCAGGTGGACGGCTTGAACCTGCTGACCGACCCGGTGTGGTCGGACCGCGTCAGCCCGTTCTCCTGGGCGGGGCCTGAGCGACAGCGACCGCCGGGACTGCGATTCGAAGACGTGCCCAAGATCGACGCGGTGCTGCTGAGCCACAACCACTACGACCACCTGGACGAGGCGACGATTCGGCGGCTGGTCGAGCGAGACAAACCGAAGATCTACTCGGGGTTGGGGATGTCCGCGTGGTTCGAGGCCAAGGGCATGCCTGCCACGGTCGATCTGGACTGGTGGCAGGGCGCCGACCTGACGCCGCAGGTGCGCGTGACGGCCGTTCCGGCGCGCCACTTCTCGGGACGGGGCACGCGAGACCGCGACAAGGTGCTGTGGGTCGGCTTCGTGGTGCAGTCACCGGCAGGCGCGGTCTACTTTGCGGGTGACACGGGCATGGGGCCGCACTTCCAACAGATCGGCCAGAAATTCGGGCCATTGCGACTTGCTCTGCTTCCCATCGGCGCGTTTCGTCCGACGTGGTTCATGTCTCGCGTGCACGTCTCGCCCGCCGAGGCGGTGGAGGCACAGCTGCTGACGGGAGCGCGCACGGCGGTCGCCATCCACTTCGGCACTTTCAAACTGGCCGACGATGGACAGGACGAGCCGGTGGTGGAGCTGCATAAAGCCTTGGACGCAAAGGGGAAAGATGCCCCGCGCTTCTGGGTGCTGGGCTTTGGTGAGGGCCGCGACGTGCCGCAGTGAATCCTTCCGCAATGACGGGGCTCTGACAGGCGGTGACAGATTGCGCCGAACGCGCGAGGCCCCCCGATGACGACGACTCCCCTGCCTGCTCTGGACGCCCTGCGGCAAGCCGTGGAAGTCCGCTACGCCGCGCTGTCGACGTCGTGCTGCTCGCTGTCTTGCGGCGCGGCGCTGGACCTTGCGAACCTGGAAGCAGGCGAGACCTTGGTCGATCTCGGCTGCGGCCGTGGGCAGGACGTCATCCGCGCTGCGGGTCGGGTGGGCGAGACGGGGCAGGCGATCGGCATCGATCAGAACTCCGCGATGATCGCTCAGGCAGTGAAGGCGACGCCGGGGTTCCTGGACAACGTGCGATTCGTGCTGAGCGATCTCGCCGCGCTCGACCTGCCCGACGAAACGGCCCATGTCCTGATCTCGAACTGCACGATCAACCACGCGCCCGACAAGCAGGCCGTCTACCGCGAGATGTGGCGAGTCCTGAAGCCAGGCGGACGCTTCGTGGTGTCGGACGTCATCGCCGACGCCGAGCTGCCAGAAGCGGTGCGCCGGGACCCTGCGGCTTGGGCGGCGTGCTACGGTGGAGCGATCCCTGAGCCGGAGTACCTGCAAGCCGTGACGGCGGGCGGTTTTGAGCTGGTGCAGGTGTTGGATCGCTCGGAACCGTATGAGAAGGGAGGCGTTCTGGTGCGCAGCCTGACGCTTCGGGGTGTGAAGTAGACGCCCACCGAATCCCAGTGTGCCGGAGAGCTCTTTCTCCGGCCGGTTGAGCAAGGAGTGACATGAAGCTGCTGACCCGAGTCCGCAAGGCGTGTTGCACGCCCGAGAAGACCGCGCAGTGCTGCGCCAAGGCCTCGCGCCTTGTCGCCGGCTGCCACGACTAGCTCGAAGTAAGGGGGGGGAAGCGCCGGTCCGGCTCGTTTCACGGACCGGGTCGGCGCGACCCTTCACAACCGCACGATTCAAGTATTCCTGTGTCCCTGTGGTCACTTGCCGTATTCGGCGTGTCGATCGGGGAACCCGTCCGTCTACCAGGAGCCCGTCATGAGCGCACACGTTTCCGAGATCACCATGGACCAGTTCGATGCCGAGGTGCTGGGGGCCAACACCCCCGTCGTGCTCGACTTCTTCTCGACCGACTGCCCGCCCTGTGAGGCGTTGGCACCCAAGTTTGAGGCCGTGGCGGAGCAGTTCGCTGGTCAGGTGAAGTTCGTGAAGGTGCACCGTCAGGCCAGTCGTGAGCTGGCGGTCCGCCTGAACGTGACGGGCAGTCCCACGCTGGTCTTCTTCAAGGGCGGCAAGGAGTTGGGTGAGCGTTTGGCGGGCGACATCCAGCGCAGCGCCATCAAGCGCGCAGTGGAAGCCCTGGTCAGCTGAACCGGTCGCCGCACGCGGTGCCGCAGGAGAATCCCCCCATGAGGACGAATGCCTATGACGTGATCGTGGTCGGCGCCGGTCCTGCTGGACTGACGGCCGCGATCTATACGTCGCGAGCACGGTTGAAGACCCTGGTGCTGGACGAGGGCATGCCCGGCGGCCAGGTCAAGACGACGCACAAGGTCTCGAACTATCCCGGCTTTCCGGAGGACATCAAAGGCACTGACCTCGCGATGAATTTCGCTCTGCAAGCAGAGAGGTTCGGGACGCGCATCGCCCGCGCCATCGAGATCACCTCGTTCGACCTGACCAGTCCGCTGAAGCGATTCGAGCTGGACGAGGAAGAAGTCGTGACGGCTCCAGCGGTGATCCTGTCGACCGGCGCCAAGCCACGACCACTGGGGATCCCCGGCGAAGACAACTTGCGCGGCAAGGGGTTGTCCTACTGCGCGACCTGTGACGGCGCGTACTTCGACGGCAAGGACATCCACGTCATCGGCGGCGGCAATTCCGCAGTGGAGGAAGCGCTGTTCCTGACGCAGTTCGCCAACTCGGTGACGATTCTGCACCAGTTCGACGAGTTCCAGGCCGAGCCGACGACGGCGCACGAGGCGCTGACGCACCCCAAGATCAAGGTCCTCTGGAGCACCGAGCCGCGCGCCTTCCTGGGTGAGGGGCAGATCGAGGCGGTGCGCGTCCAGAACCTGAAGAGCGGCCAGACCGAAGACCTGAAGACCGACGGCGTGTTCATCTTCATCGGCATGAAGCCACGCACGGACTTGCTGGCCGGTCTGGTCGAGCTTGCTCCCGGTGGCTACGTGCCGACCGACGAGTCGATGGCGACGACGATTCCCGGGGTGTTCGCTGCGGGCGACCTCCGCGTGAAGCGCTATCGGCAGATCACCACGGCCGTGGCCGACGGGACGATCGCGGCTCTGGCGGCGCAGAAGTACGTGAAGGACTCGGGGCTGAGGGTGGCGGTCGCCTGACCGTCAGGTTGCGGATCTGCAAGCGCGGCGGCGACTTCCACTTCGTCGCGGCCACACCATCACAGTCCGTAGTAGCGGACGCCCAACCCCATGACCTCGGGCACCGGTCGGCAGTCGGGCGACAGGGGCGTGCCGTTGCGGTCGGAAGCGATGGCCCCGCAGCCGCCGCCGCAGATGGTGGCGTGCGCGCAGGTCTTGCACTCGGGGATGGTCAGGATGCTGCGCATCTCCCAGTCGGCCGTGGCGTCGTCGTCGCGCACCACTTCGGGATAGAACTTGCCGAAGCGATACTGCTCGTTGCCCACTGTGGCCGTGCAGCCGTAGACGCTGCCGTCGGGGGCAAACGCCCACTCTTTCTTGCCGGCCGGGCAGGCGTCGAAATTGGCCATCGGGAACTCGCCGGTGGTGGCCAGGTGGCCGATGCCGTGAAAGCGCGGCGAGTGAAACTTGCGCAGCAACGGGTGGACTTCCGACAGCTCGACGAAAGAACGCCACAGCCCGGCGCGGTCCAAGAGTTCTTCCCGTCGCTGGCGACTGGCACAGCCGAACAGCTCGTAGTTCCTGCCGATTTGCGTCTTGAATCGCTCTTGCGGCAGATCCAGCCAGCCCTTGTCGTCGCACAAACGCGCGAGCTCGGGCAGGGCCGCCAGATTCTGGCGATCGGCCACGACGCGCAGGTTCACGGGCACGCCTCGGTCGACCAGCGACTGGATGCCGGCGACGACGCGGTGGAAGGTGCCGCGACCGGAGGCGTGGACGCGACGCAGGTCGTGCACCGCCTCGGGGCCGTCGAGCGTCACCTGCACCTCGCGCACCGGACCTGCGGCCAGTTCGTCGGCAAAGGCGGCCAGATCGTAGCCATTGGTCACCGCCGCCAGCTTCAGTCCGCGCGCCGCGACGCCATCCATGTAGCGCCGCAACCGGTCGTGGTGGGTCGGCGTGTCCACCAAGGGCTCGCCGCCGAACAGCGTCACGTAGGGCTTGGGGTCGTCTGTGCCGTGGAAGCGGTCCAGCCACGCGAAGAAGGCATCGATGACCTCTGGCGACACAAGACGGCCCTGATCGGGGTCGAATGGCTCCTGGTAGCAGTAGGTGCACTTGAAATTGCAAGCAAAAGTGGGGACCACGATCAGCTGGGTGGGGGTCTTGTCCTGTTCCTCGCGAAAATCGGCATAGGCCTCGGCCATCATCGCCTTGTCCTGGGCCGGTCCGTCCACCACGAAGCCCGCCTGCCGCAGAACGTCGAGGTCCAGAGAGGCGGGCAGGGCGGCGCCACTCTCGACCTCGCGCAGCGCAGCCGCGGCTTCTGCTTCCAGAATGGCGACTTGTGCGGTCAGCGGCTGAACCAACAGGACGTCGTCTCGGTCGGGAATCGGCGCAAAGACGGTCGTACGGGAGAGCTTCATGGCGGGCGAGTCCGGGTGCGGGTGAGGCCGGACGCGGATCCGGCGCAACGTGGGAGCCACTTCGCGCCGATTCGGTTCATGCAAGGGCCGTCAACGCCGCTTCAGCGACAGCGTCAGCACGAACTTGGCCACCGGTTCATCGCCATACTTCTCAGGTACGGTCGCGATGATGTCCATGGGCAGCTCGACGCGCTCGCCCGTGTCCGCGGCGCGCCGCACCAGGTCGCGGATCTCGGGGCCCTGGCGGCAAGTGAAGTGCACGTCGCCGTCGGCCCGCTTCAGGAAGTTGGCGTGGAAGTCCTTGAACACCAGCGCGATCTTTTCGGGCCGCCGCCGCATTTCCTGCATCGCCAGCAGACCGCCGGTGCAGTCGGCCCCCACGCTCAGCGCGCCGAAATACATGGAGCCGAGGTGATTCTTTGACCGCCAGGTCAGCGGGATCCGCACAACCGCCTGCTGGTCGTCCAGCGCCATCACGGTCGGGCTCAGCAGCGTGATCATCGGAATGCGGGGCAGCGCGTAGGCCCTCAGCAACAGCGTCTCGCGCATCAGCGACCAGTTGGGGGACATGCAACCTCGGGGCGAGCAGGGCGTGACACGGTCGGCGGGACGTCGCCGACGAGGGCGACCGGACGACGCACGATACCCGCTTCCCCTCGTTGCAGAAACTGTTCTTGCGTGAAGGTTCGGTGTCGCTGCGGACCTTTGCGCGGCTGGGGGCTTGCGCCCAAACGCGACTCCCGGTACGACCTCACAGGTTCGCACAATCCAGTCGGCATCCGACACAAGCCACGCCTTGTCGGATGCAACGCATTTCAGGAGGTCGAGATGGGCTACTACATCCACCGGGACGGCCAGTCGGTTGGCGTCACGGTCGATCAGCTGCGAGAGCATGCACGCGCCGGCCAACTCAAGCGCGAAGACTATGTCTATCAGGATGAGACGGCGCAGTGGACCAGCGCCGGTACGATGGCCGAGCTTGCGCAGGACTGGCCGGGCGCAACGCCTCCGCCGCCTCCGCCCGCGTACCAGCCCCCGCCGGCCCAGCCGCAGCCGCCCTCCTATCAAGCGCCGCCGACCTACGCGCAGGCTCCGCAGCAGGCGTACCAGCAACAGGCGAATCCGCCGCGTCCCTCCACCTCTGGCGGTGTGTCGGTCGACGGCATCGACGTGATCTTCAAGCGTTCGTTCGACATGTACGTGCAGCACTGGCAGGCGCTGCTGTTGACGTGCGCCGTCGTGATCGTGCCGCTGTCGATCGTCAGCGCGGGCCTGAACTGGCTGATCTTGCTGCCAACCCGTGCGGTCCTGTCGGTGAGCCCCTACGACCCCCGGGCGGGTCTGGCGGCGGTGGGCGTCGGCATCGTCGCCGTGCTGCTGGGGCTGGTCGCGACGCTTGTCACCTCCCTGATTATGCAGGGCATTGCCATCCCGCTGACGCGTGGCGCGGTGATGGCGGCAGTGGCGGACCTGATGCTGGGCGGCACCGGCGACTTCAAGAAGGCGTGGGGAACGCTGGGCCGCAACTTCGGCCCGCTATTCATCACGTTGCTGTTGGCGGGTCTGGTTGTGGCCGTCGGCACCTTGATGCTGGTTGTGCCCGGTCTGGTGGCGTCGTTCCTGTTCGCGATGGTCGCCCCAGTTGTCCTGATCGAGGGTGTGACCGGCGTCGAGGCCCTGAAGCGCAGCGTCAAGCTGGTGTCGGCCGACTGGCTGCGCATCCTGATCGTCATGATCGTGCTGGGGATTCTGACGGCGATCCTCAGTTGGTTCCCCGCGATGCTGCTGGCCCTGATCTTCGGTTCGGCGCCGTTCCTCAGCCAGGTGCTGGGCGACCTGCTGATGATGGTCATCCTGCCGCTGCCGACGATCGCGCTCGTGCTGCTGTACTTCGACATCCGCCACAAGCACGAGGGGCTGGACGAGGCCTCGCTGGCCCGCAAGCTCGTTTAGCTTGGGCCGCTAGCCCAACGGCTCGAACCACGCCGTGAAGCCGCGCAACACCGGACGCTGACGCACCATCTTGTAGCCGGGAGCCTTGGCGCGGTCGCGGTACACCTCAGCGATGCACTCGATCAGGTAGTCGACGTGACTCTGCGTGTAGGTGCGCCGGGGGAAGGTCAGGCGCACCAGCTCGAGCGACGCACACTCGTCGTGACCGCCGTTGGGGTCGGGTCGGCCGAACATGACGGTGCCGACCTCGACGCCGCGCACGCCGCCCGCGACGTACAGCGCGTTCGTCAGCGTGACGCCCGGATACTGCCAGGCGGGGATGTGCGGGTAGAAGGCGCCTGCATCCATGTACACCGCGTGGCCACCCGGCGGGCGCATCATCGGCACGCCCAGCGCGTCCAACTTGTCGAACAGATAGCGGATCGAGGCGTGGCGGTAGGCCAGGTAGTCCTCGTCCGTCACCTCTTCGAGGCCCGTCGCCAGCGCCTCGAGGTCGCGTCCGGCCAGGCCACCGTAGGTCGGAAAGCCCTCGGTCAGGATCAGGCGGGTGCGGCAGTTGTCGGCCAGTGCGTCGTCGTCCATGCACAACAGGCCGCCGATGTTGACCAATCCGTCCTTCTTGGCGCTCATGGTAAAGCCGTGGGCCAGGCGGAACATCTCCTCGGCGATCTCGCGTGCGGTGCGGTGCGACTGACCGGGCTCGCGGACCTTGATGAAGTAGGCGTTCTCGGCAAAGCGGGCGGCGTCGAGGAACAGGGGAACGCCGAACTCGTCGCACATCGCCCGGGTCGCCCGGATGTTGGCCAGACTGACGGGCTGCCCGCCGCCGCGGTTGTTGGTGACGGTCAGCATCACGCAGGGCACGTGGCCGCGGTGCTCGACCAGGACCGCCCGCAGCTTGGCGAGATCGATGTCGCCCTTGAACGGCAGGTCGGTGCGCGGGTCGCTGGCATCGTCGCGCAGCAGGTCTAGCGCAAGACCACCGAAGAACTCGCAATTCGCTCGCGTCGTGTCGAAGTGGCTGTTGTTTGGCACCACCATCCCAGGCTGCGCCAGCGTGGCGAACAGGATGTGCTCAGCCGCGCGCCCCTGGTGGGTCGGGATCACATGCTTCATGCCCGTCAGCGACTGCACGACCTTCTCGAGGCGGTAGAACGAGCGGCTGCCCGCGTACGTCTCGTCGCCGATCATCAGGCTCGCCCACTGCTGCGCGCTCATGGCGCCCGTACCCGAGTCGGTCAGCAGGTCGATCAGGATGTGGTCGGCGTGCAGCGAAAAGACGTTGTAGTGCGCGTCCTTCAAGGCCTGCTCGCGCTCGGGCCGGGTGGTGATGCCCAGCGGCTCGACGACCTTGATGCGGAACGGCTCGATGATGGTGCGGTGCAGGTGTTCCATGGAGACCTCAGGGGGGAAAGCTTCGGGGGGACGAGAACTTGCAGGGGTCAGCGGCGCACGCGCGTCAGCACCCCGTACTTGGTGATGGCATAGACGGCGCGAAAGGCGTCCTTCAGCCCGATCTTCTTGCCTTGTGCGTACGTGCGGCCGCGGTAGGCGATGGGGACCTCGCAGACGCGCACGCCTGGGACGGCGGCGACCTTGGCGGTCAGCTCTGGCTCGATGCCGAAGCGGTTCTCCTCCAGACGCAGGGACTGCACCACGTGGCGGCGAAAGGCCTTGTAACACGTCTCCATGTCGGTCAGGCGCAGGCCGGTCGCGACGTTGCTCAAGTCCGTCAGCAGCCGATTGCCCAGGGTGTGCAGGGTGCGAGGGTTGTGCGCGGGTCCAGCGAAGCGGCTGCCATACACGACGTCGGCGCGGCCGGTCAGGATGGGCTCGAGCAACTTGCCGTAGTCACAAGGGTCGTACTCGAGGTCGGCGTCCTGAACCAGCACGACGTCGCCCAGCGCCTCGGCAAAGCCGCGCCGCAGCGCTGCACCCTTGCCTTGGTTCCCGGGTTGGACCAGCAGTCGGACGCGATCCGGGTACTCCTGGGCCAGCTGCATGGCGACGTTGTGGGTGCCGTCGTGGCTGCCGTCGTCCACGATCAGCAGCTCGAGGTCGAACGGCTGCGCCAGCACCTGCGTCGCGATCGCTCGCAAGGTCGCTTGCTCGTTGTAGCAGGGCATGACGACCGACAGCAGCACCGGGCCTCCGGGCGACCGATCCGAGTACGGCGGACGCGGGCCGCACTTGAACCGCTGCGAGGGGGGAAAGTCAAGGCTGACCGCGCCCATGCGCTCCCACCCGACACAGCGCCGCCGCCCCCGACCTGGCCGCCAGGTGCAGCGCCGCCGCCAGGTCCGGTCCACGCGCAAGACCGACGGCCAGCGCTGCCGCGAAGCTGTCGCCGCATCCATAGGCGTCGCGGGCAGTTCCGGGCAGCGGCACCGCCGGGTACCGCCCGTGGCGGCCGTCGCAGTCCCGCCAGGTGCCACCGCGCGCCCCTTCGGTCGCCACCACCAGTCGCGGGGCTGGGGTCAGGTCGCCGTCGGCATAGGCTTCTCCCGGGTCGTCGGCGCTTCGCACCAGTGCGTCCACCTGGAGGCCCGCCTCCCGCAGCAGCGGCAGCACGCGTGTCGTTGCCACCAGCACCCGCGCCTGTCGGGCAGCCCGCAGTGCCGCCACGTCGCCCTTGCAGAAGTAGACCGCATCCATGCGCGCAAGCTCGGCCCACGGCAGGTCTTCCTCGCCGTGCGGCGCAAGTCTGGGTCCGTACACAACAATGGTGCGTTCGCTGTGGGGTTCGACCAGCGTGAAGGCGCGCGCCTGGGCCTCCGCGCGGGCGACCGAGTGAACGCGGACCCCCAGCGCTTCGAGTCCCTGCCGCGCTTGCCGACCCTGCGCGTCGCCCGACAGCGCCGTGAACAGCGTCGACTGGCCGCACAGGCGGGCCATTTCGGCCGCAGCCACGCCCCCGCCGCCCGCAGGCTCGGACCACGAGGCGTCGGCGTGCAGGATCTCGCCCGACACTGGCAGGCGCGCAACGGCAACGAAGTCGATCCACTCGACGTGGCCCACGACGGCAGCTTGCATGGAACTCCCGATGTCGGCTGGCTAACCCTTGACGCCGCCCGCGGTCAGGCCGCCCACCAGGTGCTTCTCGACGGCGTAGAACAGGGCCATGACGGGAATGCTGACAATCAGCGACGACGCGGCGAACAGCGACCACTGCACGTCTTTGTCGCCCACGTAATTGCGAATCTGCACCGGCATCGTGTACGCCGCTTCCTGCGACAGGAAGGTGTAGGCAAGGACGAACTCGTTCCACGCCGTCATGAACGAGAACAGCGCGACAACGGCAATGGCGGGGGCCGACAACGGCAGGATGATCTTCAGGAAGATCGTCAAGCGCGAGGCCCCGTCGATGATGGCCGACTCCTCGATCTCCTTGGGCAGGGTGTCGAAATAGCCCTTGAGCGTCCACGTGCAGAACGGAATCGCCGTCGTCGCGTACACCAACACCAGACCCAGCATCGAGTCCAGCAGCCCCAGCTTCTGCATCAGCACGTACAACGGGATCATCGTCAGGATGCCGGGGAACATCTGCGTGGCCAGAAACGCCAGCAACCCCGCGCGGCGACCGGGGAATTCGAATCGGGCAAAGCCATACGCCGCGGTGCAGGCCAGCACGATGCCCAGCACGGTGGTCAGGCCCGACACCAGCAGCGAGTTCAGCATCTGCCGACCGAACAGCCACGTGCCCTGCGCGTCGGTGCGGTTCACGACCTCAGAGAACGCGTCCAAGCTGAACACCTCAGGCCAAGGCCAAGGCGAGGCTGATGTGCCCCCGACGCCTGAAAAGGCCAGCTTGGCGACGTACAACACCGGATACAGCGTCACGATCGTCACGGGAACCAGCAGCAAGTGCGGGGCCATGCGAGACAGCGGCGAGGGCGCTTGGGCGGCTTTGGGGCTCATGCGTTCACGGCCTCCGTGGCCCGGGTCTTGCGGTTGGTGACGAGCGTGTAGCTGAGCAAAAGCAGGAAGATCAGGACGCTGTAGGCCGCCGCAAGCCCATTCTGGCGCAGGACGGCAAAGGCGTAATAGGCCTCAGTGATCAGGATGTCGGTCTTGTGGTCGGGGCCGCCGCCGCTGACCAGATAGATCACGTTGAAGGCGTTGAAGGTCCAGATGGTGCCCAGGATGATGGCAGGGAACAGCGCGGGCTTGAGCAGCGGCAGCGTGATGTGGCGGAACCGATGCCAAGCGCCGGCGCCGTCGATGGCCGCGGCCTCGTACAGCTCAGAGGGGATCGACTGCAGGGCGCCCAGCGAGATCACCATCATGAACGGAAAGCCCAGCCAGACGTTGGTGACGAGGTTCGCGGCAAAGTTGGTGAGCACGCCCTGACCCAGCCAGTCGATCTTGTCGATGCCCAACACGCCCAGCATCGCGTTGATCGGGCCGTATTGCGTGTTGAACAGCCACTTCCACGTCAGCGCGGTGATGTAGCTGGGCACCGCCCACGGCACAATCAGCAGCAGACGGTAGAACTTGCGCCCCATCAGCTTGGGCTGGTTCAGCACCAGCGCCAAGCCGAGGCCCAGCGCGACGTGCAGGCAGATGTTCAGCGCCGTCCACAGCACCGTCATGCCCAGCGTGCGCGCGAACCGCGTCGAGCTGTTAGGGTCGAACGCGTTGAGGATGACTTCCGCGTAGTTGTCCATGCCGACGAAGTTGCCGTCGCGGCTGGCGAACGAGAGGCCAACGCCCACGGCGAACGGCACGAAGATCAGGATGCCCGTGGCCAGCACGGCCGGACCGACGTAAAGGTAGGGCACTGCATCCTTGCGAAACGCATCCAGCACGGTTGCCAGCGGGGTGACGCACAGCCCCAGCGCGGCCGCCAACATCGCCGCGCCCAGATACAACCACAATCCAACCGCGGGGGCAGAGCTAGGGGTCGCCGCCGACCTGTGGGCCACGATCCAATCGCCCACCGCAGAGCCGCCGTAACTGGACGCCGCCGAGGGCAAACCCGGCACCAGCGCAAGCGTCGCCGCGGTCAGCACCGCCATCCCGGCCAGTCCCGCCACGCGCCCACGATGGGGGGACACCCGCGTGCGCCATGCAAACGCAAGCGCCATCAGCAGCGGAAAGACCCACAGCCACAGCGGCGCCTCTTGCGGTGCCATGGCCTTGAGCACCGCACCCGCCACGCCCGCGAGCTCCTTGCCACCGGCCTGCGCTCGGTACGGCACGGCAACCACGGCACGTCCGTCGGGCAGCACGCGGGTCAAGCGCGGCAGGTCCAGAGACTTGCCGTTGCGCAGTGCGTCCTCGCCAGCAGCCACGACCCCCTTGGCATGGTCGAGGATGGCTTCCTGTAACCCTTTGTCCGCCTTGGCCTTTCCGAACACGATGTCGGCGCCGCGGGCGATGCCGTAGGTCTCGTCGATGCCACCGGCCGACGTGACGAATAGCTGGGCGGTAAACAGGGTGTCGCGCTGCTCCAAGGCGGCCAGCTGCGCGTCGCGGCTCTCGGGTTGCGCGGCATTCTGTCCGGCCAGCCGAGCGGCGGCGTCCGAGGCGGCCAGCGCCTGAGCGGTGCGCTCGGCATCAAAACGAACGCCCGACAGCGCCTGATGGGCCGACAGCAGGCACCCCATCAGCAGCAGGCCGAGCAACAGCGCCGAAGAGGCACCGGCAATCGCGCTGGGGGGCGGAGGCGGGGACGCAGGCGCTCGGCTCATGGGGAGGACCTCACTTGCTCAGGCGGGCGAGTGCTTCGTCAATCTTCTTGGCGGCTTCGGCCAGCGCATCTGCGGGGGTGCTGTCGCCGAACACGGACTTGCGCAGGGCGGCGTCATACGGCGACCACGCGACACCGGCTTCCACCGCGTTCGACATGGGCACCGACTGCTCGGCCTGGGCGCGAAACACCTTGACGACCGGGTCGTTGGCCCACTCCGGGTTCTCGTACACCTTGACGTTGGCGACCATCTGGCGGCCAACCTTCAGGCGGGTCAGGGCGGCCTCATCGCTGGTCAGGTAGTCGAGGATCTTCAGGGCAGCGTCGCGCTCCTTGCTCTGCTTGGACAGCAGGATGGCCTCGGAGCCCAGGAACGGCTTCAGCGGCTTGCCGGGCTCCAGCTCTGGCAGCACGGCGACGGCCCACTTCACGGCCGGATCGATCTCGCTGATGAACCAGGGGCCATTGAGCACGAAGGGCGTCTTGCCGTCGTTGAACATCGCCGTAATCACGAATCCAGTCATACCCTTGGGCAGGATCTTGTGGACCAGGTGCAAGTCCTTGACCACCTGAATGGCCTTCTGCGCTTCGGGGGTGTCGATGGTCAGCTTGCGGGTCGTCTCGTCGAAGACCTGACCGCCCTCTGCGTGCAGGAAGGCCGCGTGGTAGTACAGGCCGGCCGCGTCGTACGTGAAGCCGAACTTGCCTTCCGCCTCGTTGGTGAAGCCCTTGGCCACCTGGATCAGCTCTGCCATCGTCTTGGGCGGCTGCTGCACCATCGCGGTATTGTAGAACAGAACCAAGGACTTGAACGCGAGCGGCAGACCATAGATCGCCTTCTCGAACACCAGCGGCTTGACCGTCTGCGGCAGGAAGCGGCCCAGACGCTCCGGCGTGCCGAAGTCGCCCAGCGGCTGCAGCAGACCGTCGCGCGCCCAGGTGCCGATCTTGTCGTGGGCCATGATCACGAGGTCCGGACCGTTGCCACGCGGCACGGCGACCTGGAACTTGTCGATGATCGCGTCGAAGGGCACGGCCAGCGCGGTGATCTGGATCTCCGGGTGGTTCTTGTTCCAGTGCTCGATCAACTGGTCCAGCGACTTGCGCTCGTCGTCGCGATAGCTGTGCCACAGCGTGACGGTCTTGGGCGGACCCGCGGGCGGCAGCGCGGCCGGGGCGGGCGCGGCAGGTGCGGCGGCGGTCGCCTTGTCGGTCTTGGGCGACTCGGGCGCGGGCGCGGACTTGCCGCATCCGGTCACGAGCACCAGGGCAAGCGCGAGCAGGGCGGGCAGGGCAAAGCGGCGAAAGGACATGGCAGCACTCCGGGCGGCGCGAAGGCCGGTCACGCAGGGGACTTGTCGAAGCTCAGGGCGATGGCGGGGATGGCGGTCGCGGCCTCGGGGTCGGCGGCGGCGATGCGCTGGCCTGCCGAGTCGAACAGGTGCAGGCGGTTCAGGTCGAGGGTCAGCGGCAGCTCCTCGCTGTCGCCGACCGGCTGGCTGGCGTCGACGCGCAAGATGCTGGCCGACTCGCGGCGCAGGCGGGTCGCGGGGTCGCGGGCGGGCAGCGGTTCGCCCGGATCGGCAAGCTCGCCGAACACGAACGTCTCGGCGCCCAGGGGTTCGACCACCTCGACCGGCAGGCGGGCGTGCACGGGCGCATCGCCGCGGGCGATATGCAGATCTTGTGGGCGGATGCCGATCGTCCACTCGCCGTTGCCAAGCCGGTGGTCGGCCGCCATTGCGGCGGTCAGGCGGTCCGCGACCTTGCCCTCCAGATCGACCGACAGGCCACTGCCGCGCAACAGCACTGCCTGGCCGTTGTCACGGGTCTCGACGGCTGCGTGCACGGGCCATAGGTTCATGCCGGGCGAGCCGATGAACGTGGCGACGTAGGTGTTGGCCGGCCGGTTGTAGATCGTCGACGGCGAGTCGCACTGCTGCAGGTAGCCCTCGTGCATGACGGCGATGCGGTCGGCCAGCGTCATCGCCTCGACCTGGTCGTGCGTGACGTACAAAATGGTCGTGCCCAAGCGCTTGTGCAGCCTGGCGATCTCGATGCGCATCTGCACGCGCAGCTTGGCATCCAGGTTGGACAGGGGCTCGTCGAACAGGAATACGGCAGGCTCGCGCACCACCGCCCGGCCCATCGCCACGCGCTGCCGCTGCCCACCCGACAGGGCCGCCGGTCGCCGTTGCAGCAGGTCTTCGAGGCCCAGCAGCTTGGCGGCGTCGCCCACGCGGCGGTCGATCTCAGTCTGGGGAGCCTTGCGGATCCTCAAGCCGAACGCCATGTTCTCGAACACCGTCATGTGCGGGTACAGCGCGTAGCTCTGGAATACCATCGCGATGTCGCGGTCGCGCGGGCTGACGTCATTGACGATGCGGCCGCCGATCGAGAGCGTGCCCGACGAGATCGACTCGAGGCCCGCCACCATCCGCAGCGTCGTACTCTTGCCGCAGCCCGAAGCCCCGACCAGCACCAGGAATTCGCCTTGGGCTACAGAGAGGTTCAGCCGCCGCACGACGTGAACGTCGCCGTACAGTTTCTCGATGTCTTGAAGGAGGACATGTGCCACGGCCGCCCGCCTATGCTCGCGCTCCGGGTGGAGCGATGCGGGGACACGACGACCGGGGGCGCGGGGGGCGTACTGCGACGGTGAGTAGCCGGGCAGACAGCGCACGAGGCCCCGGACGAAGCGCCCGGGTGGCCCGGCCCACGGTGCGCCGGGACGCCGCGGCTTATAGCACTGGCAAAGGCGGCAGACTACCGCCGGAGTCGGGCTGGGGCGTCAGCGGGAACGCCAGACCCCGGGCGGACGTGGCTGGGGCAGGGCGTCACTTCTCGACGGGGTAGCCCAGCGCTTCCCAACCCTTGATCCCGTCCGTCATCACGTACACGTTGGTGTACCCGAGCGCGATTGTGGCCTTGGCAGCTTCCGGCGCGGCCATGCACTTGGGGCCGCCGCAGTAGAAGACGACCATCGCGTTCTGATTGGGCGGCAACACCTCGGCCTTCACCGCGTCTGCCCGCAGGTGCGTGGCACCGGGGATGTGGCCCTGTGCAAAACGCTCGTCGGAGTTTGCATCAAAGACATGGACTTGCGCGGCTCCTTTGAGCTTGACCTCCAGACTGGCGGCATCCACGCGCTTGAACGGTTCGGCGGCGGCGGGGGCGGCGGCATCCGGGGCAGCCGCCTCGACCTGGCCCTTGCAGCACGGCTTGTCGGTCGGGGCGTCGCCCTTGCAGCAGGGCTTCTCAGCTTCCTCTGCGTGGCCCTTGCAACACGGCTTGTGATCGGCCCGGGTCTGGGCGCCGCAACACCCGAACGTGAGCACGGAGAGCGCGCCGACGGCGGCAAAAGCGAGGCGGGACGAGAGGATGGAGAGGTTCACGGCAAGACTCCTGAGTGGGGGCGAGGCACGGGGCCCGGAAGGGGAAGGGCCGCACCGTGCCAACGCCCGCTCAGGTCGTCAAATTCACGGCTTCTCGATCGGGCTGGCAGAGTTCTGCGGATTGCGCGCCGTGCGAACGATGAAGTCCGTCTTGTTGTCGTTCGCGTCCCAGCCGTTGCCCTTGCTGACGTCCGCACCACCGGTGCTCATCGTGGCCGCCGTGCTGGTGGTGAGGGCCTTGCGCTCCATGCTGCCGCCGCCTGCGGCGGTGTGCACCGTCGCAGCCCCGGTGCCTTCAAACCGCGTGAGGTTGGTCGTGCCGAAGCCGAGCAGGTCGAACACCGTGGTGCCAATCGTCAACTGCACCGCGCCAGCCGTGCCGGCCAAGGCCAAGTCACCGGCCGCCTTGAAGTCCGCCGTCACGCCGCCGGTCCAGGTGTTGGTGCCGGTGATGAGGAAGTAGCCGTGGGCGGGGATGGTGATGCCGTCCGCCAGACCGGTCGCACCGGTCTTGCTCGCCCAGGTGGTGCCGGTCGCTGCGCCGTACTCGACCTTGAGGCCCTTCAAGCTGGCAGGGGTCTCGCCGGGGTTGTAGAGCTCGATGAACTCGTCATTTGCGTTGGTGGTGTAGAACGCCGCAACCTCCGAGATCACGACCTTCACGGTGCACGCACCGGTCACCGGCGCGCAGGAGTAGCCCGGGTCGCAGGTCTTGGCGGTGTGGGCGCAACCGTTGGTCGCGTCGCAGGTATCGACGGTGCAGGGGTTGCTGTCGTCGCAGCTGACGGTGGCGCCGCCGCAGGTGCCGTCGGTGCAGGTGTCGTTCTCCGTGCAGACGGTGCCGTCGTCACACTGATTGCCCGTGTTGGCGGTGTTGGTGCAGCCGCTGTTGGGGTCGCAGGCGTCGTCGGTGCAGACGTCGTTGTCATCGCACGAGATCTCGCTGCCCGGCTGGCACGAGCCGCTGCCGCACGCATCGTTCTCGGTGCAAGCGTTGCCGTCGTCGCACGGGTCGTTGTTCGCGTCGTTGACGCAGCCGCTGTTCGGGTCGCATGAGTCGGTAGTGCACGCGTTGCTGTCGTCGCAAGTCGAGGAAATGTCGTTGTTGACGCAACCGGTAGTCGGGTCGCAGCCGTCTTCCGTGCACGCGTTGCCGTCCTGGCAGTCGCCCGAGACGTCCGTGTTGATGCATCCGCTGCCCGAGTCGCACGAGTCATTGGTGCAGGCGTTGCTGTCGTCGCAGTTGACGGTCGTCACGTTGGAGCAGCTGCCGTCGGCGCACGTGTCGTTCTCCGTGCAGGCGTCGCCGTCGTCGCAGGGCTCGGTGTTGTTGTCGTTGACGCAACCGGCCGACGCATCGCAACTGTCGTTGGTGCAAGCGTTCTCGTCGTCGCACGGGTCGACCGCGCCGGGCTGGCAGGTTCCGTCGGCGCAGGTGTCGTCGAGGGTGCAGCTGTTGCCGTCATCGCAGGTGCCGTCGACGGGAGTCGTCGTGCAGCCGGTGGACGGGTCGCAGGCGTCGTCGGTGCAGACGCTGCCGTCGTCGCAGACCTTGGGCGCGCCTGGGACGCAGTCGCCAGCCTCGTCGCACGCGTCGTCGGCGGTGCAGGCGTCGCTGTCGTCGCACGGGTTGCCGGCCGTGATGACGTTGGAGCAATCGCCGTTCTCGTCGCAACCGTCGATGGTGCAGGGGTTGTTGTCGTTGCAGTCCGGACCCTCGCCCGGCACGCACGAGCTGTCGGCGCAGACGTCGCCCTTGGTGCAGGGGTTGTTGTCGTCGCATTCCGCGGTGTTGGCGGCGTTGACGCAGGCTCCGTCAGCGCAGGAGTCGTCAGTGCAGACGTTGTCGTCATTGCAGGCCTTGGTCGTACCCGCGATGCACTCGGCGTCCTTGCACGTGTCGTTCTCGGTGCAGGCGTCGCCGTCGTCGCACGGCTCCGTGTTGTTCTCAGAGAGGCAACCCTTGGCCGGATCGCAACTATCCGTCGTGCAGGGGTTCTCGTCGTCGCAAACCACGGCCGCGCCGGGGACGCACTCGCCGTCCGCGCAGACGTCATCCGCCGTGCACTTGTCGTTGTCGGTGCAGTTCGCGTCGTTCGCAACGGTGACGCAGCCCTTGTCCGTGTCGCAGGAGTCGTCGGTGCAGACGTTGTCGTCGTCGCACTTCACGGCCGCGCCAGCCGCGCACTTGCCGTCCTTGCAGGCGTCGCCGTCCGTGCACGCGTCGCCATCGCTGCAGGTGGCAACGTTGGCCGAATTTACGCAACCATTTGCCTTGTCGCAGGAATCGTCGGTGCAGACGTTGTCGTCGTCGCAGTTCACGGCGGCGCCTGAGGTGCACTTGCCGGCCTCGCAGACGTCGTTCTTGGTGCAGGCGTCGCCATCGGTGCACTCGCCGGTGCGGGCGGTGTTCACGCAGCCCTTGGCGGGGTCGCACGAGTCATCGGTGCAGGCGTTGCTGTCGTCGCACTTCTTGGCCGCGCCGGGAGCGCAGTCGCCTTCCTTGCAGGCGTCGTCCACCGTGCACGCGTCATCGTCGCTGCAGGTCGCGGCGTTGGCCAGGTTCACGCAGCCCTTGGCGGGGTCGCATGAGTCGTCGGTGCAGAGGTTGTCGTCGCCGCACGCAAGCGCTCCGCCGGTGACGCAGACGCCTTCCTTGCAGGTGTCGAGCAGTGTGCAAGCGTCGTTGTCGCTGCAGTCGCCCAAGGCGGCTTCAGTCTTGCAGCCGACGGCGGGGTCGCAGGAGTCGATGGTGCAGATGTTGGCGTCGTCACAAACGACCGGGACGGCACCCACGCACTTGCCCTCGGCGCACTTCTCGTCGCTGGTGCAGGCGTCGTTGTCGGTGCAGGTCGCGTCGTTGGCCAGGTTCACGCAGCCCTTGGCGGGGTCGCAGGAGTCGGTAGTGCAGCCGTTCTTGTCGTCGCAGTCCTTCTGGTTGGCCGAGACGCATGCGCCAGTCTGGCAGGTGCCCGCCAGGGTGCAGACGTTGCCGTCGTCGCAGTCCACGCCGTCGGGTGACGTCTTGTGCTCGCAGCCCTTTGCGCCGCAGACGTCCGTGGTGCAGGCGTTGCTGTCGTCGCACAGGCCGGCGCCGTCAGTCTTGCCGTCGCAGTCGTTGTCCACGCCGTCGCAAGTCTCGGTGATCGCTTCGGGAGCATCGCAGGCGCTCAGGCCACCCTCATCGGGGGCTCCGGGCTCGCCCTTGGCCAGGCAGGTGCGGGTGCCGGAGCAGGGGTTGGGCTCCACTGAGCAGGTCGTCTGGGCACCCAGCTCGATCGCGCGGGGCGAGCAAGCGCAGGTTGCGCCTTCTTTCGGCTGGCACTGCTTGACCAACTGGCCGTCCACATCCTTGCCCGTGACGCACGCGTAGTTTTCGGGGCAGTCGGTGTCCGCGTTGCAAATGATGCCGCAGAACGAGCCGTTGGCGCCGCCCTCGATGCAGGCGCTGGCGAGGTTGGCGACCGCGCAGTCGCCGTTGTTGTCGCACGGGTCGCACAGGGCGATGTCGTTCTCGACGCACAGCTTCTTGCCGGGGGCGCACGAGAAGCCCGCGGGGCAGGCGTTGGTGCAGGGCAGCGCGCAGGTCTCGCCGCCGTCGCGCCGCAGCAGGCACGCGCCGCTCATGCACTGGGAGTCACCTTGGCAGGGGCAGCCGACCTTGCCGTTGCAGGCCACGTCGATCTCTTCGACGGTGTCGGTGGCGTCGATGACATCGGCGATGTCGGTGACGTCGGGCTCGACAGTGTCGATGTCCGTGGGTGCGATGTCAGGAAGTATGGTGTCGACGTCGACCGTGTCGGGCGTGACTTCAGCTACGGTGTCGCCCGGAAGCTCAGTGTCCGTGCTGTCCAGAGCGGTTTCCGCCGCGGAGGTATCCTTGTCGGTGGTTCCTGTTCCACCGTCACAGCCGTAGGCCGCAAGGACCAACGTAAGAGCAGCAAGCGTGCGACAACAGTACGAGATTCTCATCAGGTTGACTCCGGTGCCGCGTGAGCTTCGGGGCGGCTTCTGGGCGGGCGCGGAACCAGACCGTTCCTGCGCGTGAGGGTCACTGCGTGCGGCAGGTGCCCCACTTGGAGCGGCCATGCTTCCGCAATGTTGCGTTTGCCCGGCTTCGACCGCAAGTGAAACCCGCGGACGCAACCGATTCGGCACGGGGGGGGCACCGAATGACAACCGATCTTAGGTCGCCACGGGTCGAACGGCAACCCTGTCCGGCAATTCGGCAGGAAGCTTTGCGCCTTAGCCGTAGAAGTGGCCAAGCTTTGCTGGCATCCTTGCGTGTGTCGACACCCACGACATGTGGTCAAGCAACGGTGGTGCGACGGGGGGACGATGGTGCGGAAGTGGCAGAGTGCGGGACTGGCAGGCGTCGTGGTGGGGCTGGCCCTGTTCGGTTGCAGTGAGCCAGCGACGGTCGATGGGGGCATCTCGCTGCCCGACACCGTCAAGCCCGGCGACGGCAACTTCCTGACTGATGTGCTGATCCCGGACCAGTCCGGGGACGACAGTGCTGCAGTGGACGACATGACCGACGGCGAAGAGGTCCTGGACGTCGCTGACGAAGAGATCGTCGTCGAACCGGGCAGTTACGGTGCGCCGTGCGGGACGAACGACGACTGCAACAGCGGATTCTGCGTGCAGGACGCCGGTGGCAAGGTGTGTTCGCGGGTTTGCTCAGGCGAGTGCGACAAGGGCTGGCTGTGCACCCAGGTCGCTTCCGGCGCGGACACCGCCTACATCTGCCTGCCTTCGTTTGCGCGGCTGTGCGACCCGTGCGCGACCTCGACCGACTGCAACCCCCCGGGGGGCGGACCGAATCTGTGCGTGTCGCGCGGTGACCTGGGCAGCTTTTGCGGCGTGGCGTGCGACCCAGAGGTGGCGGACTTCTGCCCCACAGGTTTTGAGTGCAAGACCCCGGACGGAGGTTCCGGAACGTCGGCGGCGCAGTGCGTTCGCGTGTCGGGCGACTGTCCGTGCAGCGCGACGGCCGTAGCCGGGCAGCTTCAGACCGCGTGCAGCCACACGACCAGCGACGGCAGCTGCACGGGCACGCGCGGTTGCGCAGGCGGCAAGCTGTCGGCGTGTACGGCCACTGAGCCGGCACTGGAGACCTGCAACACGCTGGACGACGACTGCGACGGCCAAACCGACGAGATCGAGGTCCCCGAACCGTGCTATCAGGAGAACGAGTTCGGCAAGTGCACCGGCACGATTCAGGAATGCAAGGGCGGCCAGCCGGTGTGCTCTGCCGCTGTCCCGACGGCCGAGGTCTGCAACGGTCTGGACGACAACTGCAAGGACGGCGTGGACGAGGGGCTGTGCGCCGACGCGGGCGACGCGTGCAACTCGGGCGCCTGCGACATCACGACCGGCAAGTGCGTCCCGGTGCCCAAGCTGGGCGGCTGCGACGACAAGAACGCCTGCACCGACAACGACACCTGCCAGAACGGCGCGTGCGCGGGAACGCCCAAGGACTGCTCCGCTTTCAGCAGCGCGTGCCAGACGGCGGTGTGCGAGGACGGCGCGTGCGTGGCGGGACCCAAAGACGGCGCCTGCGACGACGGCAACCCCTGCACCATCAACGACACCTGCGCGGGCGGGACTTGCAAGGGCGAGCTGTTGGACTGCAGCGCGTGGACTGACTCGTGCAATACGGGCGTCTGCCAGGCTGGCCAGTGCGTCCCGCAACCCAAGGCGGGCGGCGCGTGCGACGACGGAAACGCCTGCACCGTCAGCGATTCCTGTCAGGCGGGAAGCTGCATCGGCCAGTTGAAAGACTGCGGCATGGCGGCCGACATCTGCAACGACGGCGTTTGTGGGGAAGGGGGCGTCTGCGTCCAGAAGCCCAAGTCGAACGCCACGGTGTGCAACGACAGCGACTCGTGCACCTCGGCAGACCACTGCCAGGCCGGGCAGTGCACCGGGACGATGAAGGACTGCAGCAACTTTACAGACTTGTGCAACACCGGCATGTGCGAATTCGGTTCCTGCACCAAGAAGGTCAAGCCGTCGGGAACCGTTTGCAGCGACGGCGACGCCTGCACGCTGAACGACGCGTGCGCGGGCGGGGTGTGCAAGGGCACCGCGAAGGACTGCTCGGGCGCCGGGGACCAGTGCAATGTGGGCGCATGCTCGGGCGGTTCCTGCGTCAAGGTGCCGTCGAACAACGGCGGGTCGTGCACCGACAGCTCGACCTGCACGGTGGCCGACAAGTGCAGCAACGGCCAGTGCATCGGTACGTCCACGGCCGACAAGTACGAGCTGAACGACTCGAGCGGTTCAGCCACCGCGCTGGCCGACCGCAGCGACTGCGACCCTGCGATGTCGCTGACGGCCACCCACAGCCCTTCGGGTGAGGTCGACTGGTACACCTTCATGGCCAAAGACGACTGGGGCTGCACCATCAAGCCCAGCGTGCAACTGTCTTTGATGGCTTCGGATTACGACGTCTGCCTGTACTTCCGCTGCGAGGGCGGCTCTGTGGCCGAGGGCACGGTCTCCTGCACCAACGGAACCAAGACCAGCGGCGGTCCCGGTGGGTCGTGGGGCTGCTGTTCGACGCTCTCGGGCACCACGAACGAGTTCGCCAAGGTGAGCCCCAGCTGCTCGCTGGGCGGGTTGGGCAGCGAGTCCGGAACCCTGTGGGCCAAGGTCTATCGCAAGTCGGCCGCGTCGGTATGCGGCGGCTACTCATTGACGTGGTCCGCGAAGAACTGAGCCAACACGCCGAGTTGAAGCGGCAAGTGGGGCAGGGCGGCGGGCCCCTTGCGTCGGCTTCCCTTGCGTGGCCTGCGGGCTGGCTTACCCTGCGTGCGCACTTGGCCAGCGACAGGAGGCGAGCATGGGTGGCGTGAATCCTTACTTGAAGCAGACGGCAAACGGACCGTCGCAGCGGCCGTTCCGGGTGCGTGTCGCTGGTGTCGAGCAGCCGATCGAGGTTGCTCCGCAGGATCTGCCGTACGGTCGCGACGGGCTGCCGGGGTCCCTGCTGGACATCCTGTTGCACCACGGAGTCGAGGTCGACCACGCGTGCGGTGGCGTTGTGGCGTGCTCAACCTGTCACGTCTACGTCAAGAAGGGCGGCGCGAGCTGCCGTCGTGCAGAGGAAGCCGAAGAGGACATGCTCGACACCGCACCTGCGCTGACGCCACAGTCCCGTCTCGCCTGCCAGTGCGTTCCCGACGGCACCGAGGAGATCGAGGTCGAGATCCCCAGCTGGAACAGGAACCGCATTCGCGAGGACGAGTTCTAGGTCGTCGCCGTCGTTCGGGATTGCAGCACGCCGAGTCCGCTGGTATCTGACCTCAGCGACCTCGGACGTTTCCCGTCCCCCGGCTGCCGCGGAGACCCGTGCCACTGACCTCCCGCAACCTGTCCGACTGGCTCGACCGCTCGCCCTTGCTGCGGCCTGTCGTGCTGTGGTCGCTGGTCGCCTTGGTCGCCCTGCCGTTGCTGGTCGGCGTCGGGTTCCTGACGTTCACGGTGTTGGCGGGGCCCGAGCCGCCGCGCGGGAGTGCGCCGGGACCGACCCGTGCCATGCGATCGTCGGAGACTCGCCTGCTTCTCGCGGGTTCTGGCAGCAACGTGCCGCTGACGCGCCAGCTGGCGGACGCGTGTTCCCGCGCCATGCCGGACCTGCACATCGAGGTGGACGAGGGCATGGGGTCGACGGGGGGCCTGCGCGCTCTGGCGGACGGCGAGATCGATCTGGCGCTGGTGTCGCGGCCGTTGCGTGACGCAGAGCGGAGGCCGGGGCTGACCGTGGTGCCGTATGCCCGCGCGCCGGTGGCCGTTGCGACCCACCCGGGCGTGGTGGACGACGCGGTGACGCAAGCGCAACTCGTCGAGATCTTCCAAGGGGTTCGCGGGCGGTGGTCCGACGGACGCGTGGTGGTGCCGGTGCAGCGCGAGAGCGGCGATTCGAGTCATGCTGCGGTCAGCAAGCGCCTGCCCGCCTTTGCGGTGGCCGACGAACAGGCGCGCCGTGAACAGCGCTGGCTCGTCGCCTATCACGATCGCTCGATGCATGAGGCGCTGCTGGCGACGCCCGGGTCGGTCGGTCTGGTCGACGCGACTGCGGTGCGGGCGGGCGGTTGGCCGCTGCGGCTGCTCAAGGTCGACGGTGTGGCACCGACGGGGGCGGCGATCGCGGCCGGCAAGTACCCGTTCTGGAAAGATCTCTCGTTTGTGTCGAGTGGCCGGCCGTCCGCAGCCGTCGCCAAGTTCCTGGCGTGCGTGGCGTCGCCGGTGGGAGAGGACGTGATCCGCAAGGCAGAGTCGCTGCCGCTGTCGGGAGGCGCGCGGTGACCGTGACGCACCCCATCGACCTGTCCCGCGTGCTGCGCGCGCGCCTGACGCCCGTCGCCGTGATGGTGCTGGCGGTGGTTTGGCTGGCGATCCCGTTGGGTTGGGGGGCTTTGCGAGTGGGCGAGCTGCGCGCGTTGGCGCAATCGACCGGTGTCGAGGTGGCCGATCTGGTGCAGCGCGAGGTGTCGACACGTCCGCGACTGTGGCGCTACGACACGATCAAGCTCGCTGAGCATGTGCGCAACCATCTGGCGCGACCCGACGTCGTCAGCTTGGTAGTGGTGGACGGCCGCGGTGTGGCGCTGGACGTCACGTCATCGGCTCAGGAACAAGCGCCGGGACGCATCCTGTGGACTCGCGTGCCGTTGACGCTGCCGGGCGAGGGGCACGGGGCCGTGTGGGTGGGCTTGTCGGCGGGGCGGCTGCTGCAAGGGGCCTTGGCGCAGGGGATCGTGTTCGGTCTTCTGGGGTTGGCTCTGGCGTGGCTGATCCGCACGGTGCCGCTGTTGACCGTGCGGCGGGCAGAGGAGCGCATCTCAGGACTGGTGGGCGAGCTGGACGGGCTGAACCAGACGCTGGCGGCAAGGGTGGCTGCGGCGGTACAGGCGCTGGAGGCCAGCCAAGCGAGGCTGCGTGAGCTTGCGGCGCGGTCGGTCGGGTTGCAGGAGGAGGAGCGGCGTCGCATCGCCCTGGACCTGCACGACGGGCTGGGGCAGACCCTGACGGGATTGCGCTTGCGCCTTCAGGTGTTGCGCGAGACTTCCGACCTTGCCGCCGCGACGCGGCAGGCCACCGACGACATGCTGCGACTGGCAGACGAGTCGATCGAGGAGACGCGCCGCACCGTGCGCCGGTTGGCCCCGCCGCTGCTGTCCGAAGTCGGGCTGGGGCGTGCCTTGCAGCGGCACTGTCAGGCGCTGCACGACGGCACCGGGCTGCCGGTCCAGTGTTCGGTGGAAGGGACGGCTCAAGTACCCGCGGCGATTGAGGTGGCGTGCTTTCGCATCGCGCAGGAGGCCCTGACCAACGCCGCCCGACACGCCGAGGCGCAGTGCATTCAGGTGCGGCTGCAAACGACCGAGACGGGCGTGGAGCTGACGGTGCGGGACGACGGGCAAGGATTCGATCTGCAGAAGGTTTCCGGCGCCGGTCTTGGTCTTGTCGGGATGCGCGAGCGGGTCGAGCTGTTGGGCGGCAGGTTCGAGATCGACGCCAAGCCCGGCGCAGGCACGCGGGTTCATGTCGTGTTCCCGGCGGCGGTAGTTCTCTCGGCCAGCGAGGCAAACGCATGAGTGCGATTCGGATTCTGCTGGTCGACGACCACACGATCGTTCGTGAGGGCCTGCGGGCCTTGCTGTCAGGGCGCGACGACATGACCGTTGTGGGCGAGGCGTCGACGGGAACCCAAGCCGTCGAGCTGGCCACCGCGCTGGAGCCCGACGTGGTCGTGATGGACCTGACGCTGCCGGGCATCAGCGGTTTGGACGCGACGGAGCTGATTGCGGGGCGACGACCAGAGACGCGGGTGCTGGTGCTGTCGATGCACGACGGTGAAGAGTTCGTGCGGCCGGCGATTCGGGCGGGCGCCAGCGGCTATCTGGTGAAGGGGTCGGGATTGGGCGATCTGGTGGCGGCGATTCGCGCCGTGGCGGCGGGGCAGGCGTTCTTCAGCCCGGCAGCGGCCAAGGTGCTGCTGACCGATGCGAAGGAGAAGGGGCGATCTGCCGACGGCGGCACGCCGGGACTAGAGGTGCTGACTGCCCGGGAGCAGCAGGTGCTGAAGCAGGTGGCGCTTGGGCAGACCAGTCAGGACATCGCCGATGACTTGGGGATCAGCGTGAAGACGGTCGAGGGCCATCGCGCCAACCTGATGGCCAAGCTGGGGTTGCGCGACCTGCCTGCACTGGTGCGTCTGGCGATTCGCACGGGTCTGGTCGGCCTGGAGTAGACACGACACGCAGTGGGCAAGCGACACAGCTTGTCGCCAGTCGCATGGATACTGGTGGTGCCACGAAGGAGGCCCGCCATGCCTGCGCCTGACACCGACGAACCCGTTGCACGACCCCGACCGCGGACCCGGACGGCTCGCAACGTCTCTCCCATCGAGACCGCGATGGACCTGCGGCGGCAGGGGCACATCGACCAAGCCATCGAGCTGCTGTATCGCGCTTTGGCCCGCAACGTTCAGGACCTGGACATCGCCACGCTTCTGGCCGTCATGCTGTCCGAACATCAGGAATTCGAGCGCGCCGGCCGCATGTTTCGCCGTGTGCTGGCCTGCCCGCCTCACGGATCGTACCTGCTGTCGAACTACGCCACGTACCTGGCCCACTCGGGGCAGTTGACGGACGCCCGGTCGGCCTTTCGCCGGGCGGCGGCCGTGCAGATGAGCGAAGCGCAGGAGGAACTCTGGTCGGACCACGACCCCGACGTGACCGAGCGCTTGCGCGCCCTGGCGATGACGGACTGCAACCTTGCGCGAATGCACCTGTTTTCGGGAAACCCAGCCGCCGCCCGCGACATCGCCGAGAAGTGGTTGGTGTCTGAGGCGGGGTGGCTGCACGCGTCGTGGGTGGTGCGCCAGTGCATCCAGGCCGAGGGGCTGAACCCGGCGGCGCACATCGCGGCCCTTCACAGCGAGCGGCGCGCCTCGCCCGACATGGTCATCGAGCTGATGCAGGTGGCGGTCACCGGGCCCGAGCCGCACCTGCCCGCCCTGATCGCGGCGATCGCCAACCATTACCTGCACTTCGAGTGGGTGGCGGCGTGTGAGGGGGCGACAGCGCTGCAGAAGGCGACCGGCCCGTCGCGAGCGGCGGTGCTGGCCGGCACGGCGTCTGTCGAGGAGGCCGAGTGGCTGGCGCTGGCGGGGCGGGCGGTGGATGCCGACTGGACGCTGTCCGGGCTGCGCACGATGCCAGGGCGAAAGCGCAGTCGGAAGGCGGTGTTGCGGGTCGTTTAGCAGGTGGCGGCGGCACCTCGATGGGGGAGCGTGGCCGGATCAGTACTCGGCCATCATTGACAAGGATGCGCCGATCCCGGCCTCGTTGACGCCCGACCCGTGCAGGCGATAGGCCGCGTCGGTCAAGTTGGTCAGGGCCGCATCGATGTGCAGGTCTTCCCAGCGATAGCCGGCGCGCAGGTTCACGGTGGCCCATGCCGGTGTGCCGGGGCACTGACCGCCGCCCTCCTTGTAGGTCTTGCCGGGGTGCGCCGGATCCTCGCAGATGCGCAGGTCGCTCTGGTCGCTGGCGTGCAGACGGTCTTGGGCGGCCGCAAAGCGCGAGAAGACCTCGACATAGCCATGGTCACGGGGCAGGGCGTAGCGCACGCCGGCCGACCCCAGCGCCGGCGGAATGCGGCGGGCGGGCGACTCCAACCCGGCAGCGTCGGTCAGATCTCCCTCGACCCAGGAAGCCCGCGCCCACGGCGTCACCTGCCACCACGGCCCGCCCTGCACCGTCAATTCGGCGCCCTTGAACAGCCCCTTGGTCGAATTCACGCGCTGGATTACCGGGGTCGTCCCCACGTCGTCGGCTGAGATGCCCATCGCCTTCCACTCGGCTTCAGGCACCGTGCGCTCGTCGATCACGTCCTGCAGCCACGACACGAAGCCTGCGAGGTGCAACGCGACGGCGCCGGCCTGTACGCGCCCACCCAGCTCGACGGTGTTGCTGGTCTCGGGCTTCAGGTCGGCATTGGGGACCTCGAACTTGCTGCCCGTGTTGCCCAGCACCGTCGACTCTTGCAGGTTCGGCGCGCGAAAACCTTGGGCAAAGTTGCCGTACATCATGAAGGTTTCGCCGTGCAGGTACTTCAGGTCCGCGGTCGCGACGGCCGCGGTGTGGTCATAGTTCACATCGCCGATGCTGGGCACGTCCTGAGCGCTGGCCGTGACGTGCGTCAGTCGCGCGCCGGCCCCGGCCACCAGAGATTGCGAGCCCCACTTCGCCACGTCGGCATCGGCATGGGCAAACGCGCCACCGGTCGCGTAGATCGACCCGTCCGAGAAGTTGCCGCGCGTCAGGTCTTTCCACGCCCAATCGTTCTTGTCGGCGCGACGCTCCCGCTTGCTGGAGTCGACCGCGTCGAACCAGGCGTCAGCGCCCACCACAGAGCGGATCCGCTTGTTCCAGAAGTCGAAGTGCGCCTCGACCAAGCCGCCGGGCGTCAGGACGGTGTCGGTGGCCTCGTCCTGGCGGGCGATCGGCGTGCCGGGCTGGGCCGTGGGGGCGTCGCGCCAGGTGTCGACTGCGTCGATGCAATCGGATAGACCGGCCAGCGCGACGTCCATCGTGCAGCGCACCTGGTACGACGTCTCGTTGGTCCGGTGCAGGGCGCCTGCGACCCGCAGTTCACGAAGTGGCAAGCCCCTGGGCTGCCAGCGCGCATCCAGCCAGCCGATGTCGTCCTGGTTGTCGTAGCGGCGGATCCGGTTGATGCCCGAGGAGATGCGTCGCACTTCGTCCAACCGCATCGCGTCGCGGACTCTCGCACCCAGCCAAGTGAGGTCCAGCGTCAGGGTCTGGGTGGGCTGGTAGCGGACGCGCAGGTGCCAAGCCGCTTGCTGATAGTCACTCAGCGGTTCCTCGACGCCGCCGCCGGTGGTCAGCGTGCCGAATTTCCGCAGAGCGCCGCCCGCAAGCACGCCGAAGCTCTCGTTGCGCCACGATGCGTCTGCCCAGCCCGAGGTCGAGGTGTCGGCACTGGCAAATCGCAAGCCGCCGCGCGCGCCGAAGCCTTGGTCCCGGACGAAGCCGGCGGGGAAGAACTGCACCACCCCTCCCAAAGCATCCGCGCCGTACAGCACCGAGCCGGGACCGAGCAACACTTCGATCCGCGAGAACGACGACGGGTCCAGCAGCGTCAGGTACTGGTTGGGGCCGGTGCGGAACGTCGAATTGCTGAAGCGGATGCCGTCGATGACCAGCAGGTTCTGCGGTCCGACCAAGCCGCGCAGGTACGGAGCGCCAGCGCCACGGTTGGTCGACTGTATGTGAACGCCCGTCGTCTCCTTCAGCGCGTCCGGCATCGATTGCGCTTGCAGCTTGCGGACATCGTTCTGGTCCACGCGTTGCAGGTTGCGGTCGACCTCGAACAGCTTCTGCTCGGTGCGCCGTCCCGTGACGACCAGCGGCGGCAGGTCGACGGTCGGTGGTTCGGTCGTGGCCGTGGGGGTAGCAGGTGCGGCAAGCGCCTGAGGTTCATCCGCGCGCGCAAGCGAAGGCGAGGCCAACAGCGTACACAGCAGGGTGCCGGAGAGCAGGCGCGACCACAGGGGGGACGGGCAGTTCATGGGTCCAACCTCTTGAGCGGGGATTCCGCGACAAGGATCTTGGCCGTCGCCGATGCACTTGGGTATCCGGGAGGCTCCCCGTTTTGGAGTAGGGGTTTCTCCGGGGTCGCCCAGTGCGCCTATGCGACAGATGACGTCGCATACCGACACATCCGCCCCTTGACGCGCGTGGCGACCCCGCCCACGTTGGCCAAGTCGGCGCGCACACTGCAGCGCGTCCATCGGAGTTGCCATGAACCTTGTGCTCGTCGCCGCGCTGTTGCTGCTGGTCGTGACCGTTGTGCTGCAGGTGCTGTTGCTGTTGCGCCGCCCGCCGCCCCCCACGACGTCGCCAGAACTGTTGGGCCGTCTGGAGGGGCTGAACCAAGCCCAGGAACGCACGGAACGCAGCTTGCGCGACGTGCTGACCCACCACCGCGAGGACGCCCGCCAGCAAGGTCAGGTCGATCGCGAGCAACAGGCCGTGGCGTTGCGGGAATTCGGCAACCAGATGGCGCACGGGCTGGCCGAAGCGCGTCAGGCTGAGCAGCGGCAACTCGAAGCGTTTGCCCTGCAGCTGGCGCAGTTCTCGGCCGCGAACGAGCGGGCGCAGGCGGTGATGCGCGACGTGTTGGAGAAGCGGCTGCAGCACCTGACCACGGAAAATACGAACAAACTGGAAGAGATGCGGGTGACGGTGGATGAGAAACTACAGGGAACGCTGGAGAAGCGGCTGGGCGAGTCGTTCCAGCAGGTGTCAGAGCGTCTGGAGCAGGTGCACAAGGGGCTGGGCGAGATGCAGGTTTTGGCGACCGGCGTGGGCGACCTGAAGCGCGTGCTGACGAACGTGAAGGCGCGGGGCGGTTGGGGCGAGGTGCAGCTCGAGTCCCTGCTGGCGGAGGTGATGGCGCCAGAGCAGTACCAGCGCAACGTGACCGTGCGACCCGGAGCGACAGAGGTGGTCGAATTTGCGTTGCGTTTGCCGGGACGACAGGACGGCGAACAGGCGGTGTGGCTGCCCATCGACTCGAAATTCCCGCTGGAGGACTGGCAGCGGCTGCTGGACGCCCAGGA